>JBEAZY010000056.1:0-4597 GCA_041159205.1 Pseudomonadota bacterium | reverse complement strand
TTGCAGGACTTCCCTAGTCCTTTAAAGCCCAATCTGCGTGCGGGTGCCCTGGTGCAAAATGCAGGCTTCATGACGACAGATCACACACAGGCCACGGACCCAGTGGCCACCCGTGTCGGCCCCGCCCCCCTGCGCGACCCCAGCGAAGCCCCCTTGCCCTGGGTGCCACTGTTCGCTCTGATCTATGCTTTCGGCCTGAGTCAGGCCTACCGCAGCGTGACCGCCATGATGGCATCTGGCTTGCAGCACGACTTTGGGCTGTCGGCCCAGGATCTGGGCTTTTTTGCCGCAATATTTGCCTTTTCATTTGGTCTGAGCCAGTTTTTCATGGGCATCGCGCTCGACTTTTACGGCTTGCGCCGCACCTGGTTGTGGGCTTTTCCGCTCGCCATACTGGGGGCGGGTGTATCGACCCTGGCGCCAAATTTCGGCGTATTGCTGCTGGGGCAAGCTTTGTTGGGCATCGGCTGTTCACCGGCGTTTGTCGTGTGTACGCTATTCATTGCCCGGCGTTTTCCGGTGCACCGTTTCGCCGCGGTATCGGGTCTGGCCATGGGTGTGGGTGGTTTGGGGTTGTTATTGACCGGCACGCCCCTGGCCTGGGTGGTCGATGTCAGTTCATGGCGTGTGGGTTTTGCCGTGCTCACCATGTTGTCGTTCATCGCCTGGTGGTGGGTGTATCGCCATATGCACGAAGGCCTGGCAATTAGCGGGCAGCGCCCTCAGAGTCTGGGTCATGCCCTGCGTGGTTTTGGGGCTCTGTTGCTTTTGCCTCAAACGCTGGGCATATTGGCTCTGGCGCTGGTGAGCTATGCGTCTTTTTTGACACTGCGCGGCTTGTGGCTGGGCCCCTTGCTGATGCAGCGCCACAACTGGTCTTTGGTGCAGACCGGTCACATCGCTTTGGTCGTGTCGGTCTTGTCCATGTTCTCCCCCGCCTTTTTTGGCCATTGGGACCCGGGCCCGACCCGGCGCCGCCACTGGTTGGTGTACACCGTTCTGGCCATGGCTTTGATCTTTGGTTTGATGGCCTTTGTGCCCAGCGTTTGGATGGACGCAGGGGGCATGGTGCTGCTGGCACTGATAGGCGGCGCCAACATCTTGCAATACGCCAATGTGCGTGCCGCCTACAGCGCAGAGATGAGCGGGCGTGCCATGTCGGTCTTTACCATGGCCATGTTCTTGGGGGTTGCTGTGGTGCAAAGTCTCAGTGGGTTTGCCGCTGAGCGGGCCCAGAGCCTTGGCTTGGACCCGTATCTGGGGGTCTTGCTGTGCGTGGCGGCACTCCTGGTGGTGGGGGCGGCGGTGTTCCGTTTCTCTCCGCCGGGGCAAGCGAACTGATTGCTCTTGCGCATGTCTCTGGCGTATATTGCGCCCCATGGATGAAGAACTCTCACCCCTGCCCGCCATCCGCCTGGGCCGGTATCGACATTACAAAGGCGGACGCTACGAAGTGCTGGGGGTGGTGCGCCACAGCGAGACCCTAGAGCCCATGGTGCTGTACAAACCGATTGACCGCGATGTCGGGCTATGGGTCAGACCCCACGCCATGTTTTTGGAAACCGTGTCCGTCGATGGGCGTGAGCAACTCAGGTTCACGCCGCAATAGATCGAGATCAGTCAGCCCTGAATTTAGACCATCGCACCGTAAACCAGATTTTTGTAGAGCATGCGGTTGGGCACCCGATAAGAGGGAGCTTGCGCCATCAGTACCGCCACCAGTTTTTCTTTTGGATCGATCCAGAAGCTGGTGCCCCAGGCCCCGGCCCACATGGCGTCACCGCGTGAGCCGGCCGTCCAACCCATGCCTTCGTCCAGTCTGACCCCAAACCCAATGCCGAATCCGTAGCCCGGCCCCGTGGTGCCGATCGTGCTGCCGCCCATGCCCACGGTGTGATTGGACAGCATGAACTCTACGGTTTTGGGGGAGAGATAACGGCGCCCGTCCAGCGTGCCGAAGTTGCACATCATTTGAGCAAACCGCAGGTAGTCGGCAGCTGTGCCCACCAGCCCGGCCCCGCCTTTGAAGTAGCACTTGCCTTTGGGGTCGTAGGACTGGCGATACGATTTGAGCATGTCGGCTTTCAGCGGGTCACTGTCCAGGCACTCAGCCAACCTGGCGTTCTTGCCCGCAGGCACCCACCAGGTGGTATCGGGCATGTTCAAGGGCTTGAGCAGCAGGCTGCTGACGATGTCGTCCAGCGGTTTGCCCGTGACACGTTCCAGCAATATGCCCAGTACATCGACAGCAATCGAATATTCCCAAAAGGTTCCGGGCTGATGCGCCAGCGGGATCTGCCCCAGGTTTTTGATCATTTCGTCGGCGCTGATGTCGACCTCGCGCGACTCGATGTTGAGATCGTCGTACATCTGGCGGATGCGTGCCGAGCGGGTGCTGCCCGCATAGACAAAACCCGCCGTGTGACGCATGACATCGTGAACCAGAATGGGGCGAACCAGATCGACATCGTTTCCGGGCGAGGTTTCGACCTTCAGGTTTTTCAATTCGGGCATCCAGCGCACCAAGGGGTCGTTGAGCCGCAACACGCCTTGTTCAACCAGCATCATCGCCGCAGTGGTGACGATGGGTTTGGTCATCGAGGCCAGACGGAAGATGCTGTTGACCGCCATGGCCTTGGTTTTGGCCGCGTCTTGAAACCCATGTGCGGCCAGGTGCACGGTTTTGCCCTTGTGGGCCACCAAGCTGACTGCGCCGGGGAAAATATTTTGCTGGATCTGATTTGTGATGGCTGGGGCGATGCGCGCCAGCCCTTCGGTTGAAAAACCTTTGGCTTGGGCCCGTGCCCCCGGGTTCACCCCCAGGGTGCCCAGGGCCAGCATGCCCGCCGAGATACGTTGCAAACTGGCGCGGCGTTCCACATTCATCAAAGCGGTCTTGTTGGGGGTGGTCATGGGGTCTCCTTAGGGTTCAATGTTTATTTATTTTTTCGATCTTTGATCATAAGTCAAATGTATAGAAAGACTGTCGCCAGTCTGTCAGCCATTTTCGTGGGTAAACCTTAAACCGTCGCCACCGGCGTGGCCGGTGAACCCACCGCGCCAGGCAGTCGCAGCGGCGGAGCCGTCAGCAAAAAGCGGTGGCGACCGTGCGCCCGCAGCCACCGGGCCAAAGGACCCAGGTGCCAGATTTCTCCCAAGTGCACGCCCAGCTTGAACAGACAATGCTCATGCAAGGGCAATGTGGCGCAAGGGCCGTTGCGGTGTGAGGCCGGATGCGCTTCCACCGCGTAATTATCGGCAATCAGGGCCACCAGGCCACTGTCTGTGATCCATTGCAGCAACTTGGGGTCACGGCCCTCCAGGGCCGCGCCATAGCGCTCCAGCACATCGGCGGGGGGCTGCTTGTTCATCTCCAACAAGACATCGGCAAAACCGGTGTGCAAGCACACCATATCGCCGCTTTCAACCGTCACACTGTCTTTTTTCATGATGTCCATCAGCATCTCGTGATCGACTGTGGTGCGGTCGCGCCCCAGATGTGCGTGCAGGTCGATCATCACCGCGCGGCCCTGAACGCACCGGGCCGACATGTTCTCGATGCCCAGCACCTTGGCCTGGCTTGTCGATACACGGTCAATTTCCAGGGCACCAAAAATACCGGCCCCGCTGGCACTCGATGGGCCCACCACATCCACGCCGGCACGCCAGCCGTTGTAATACACCGCTTCGGCGATGCCATCACCATCGGCATCGAACATCGAGCCCACATGGGCCAGGCTGTCCCACTGGGTGCTGTATTGCAGATGCATCACCACCAGATCATCGCTGACCACATCGGTGCAATTGGGGTCGTCGGCCATCAGCCTGTAGTTCAGATTGGGTTTGCCATTGCGCACGGTGGGTCGCAGCACCGGGGGCATGCGTCGAGGGTTGAGTACATTGCCGCCGGGGTAATCGAGTGGCAGACTCAGGTTGAAGGTGAGGCCTTCCTTGACCTCGGCCATGCCCTCTTTCACCTTCTCCGGGGTCAGCAGGTTCATCCGTCCCAATTGATCGTCGGGGCCAAAGTCTCCCCAGTTCGATTCGGGTGGGCGTTGCTTCCAGCGACTTGATGAGCTCATAAGGTCTCCTGACCATCGGGGGGGTGTCGCGAGTTTATCCGAGCGCTATACTTATCAGTATGGTCGGGGCAGCAGTCATCCTCGACGCCTATGACTGCTCACCATGAACACCGCCCCTACCCAACCCTTGTTCGTTTTTTCTCTTTTGCACGCCGAATCGGTCGAGTGCCTCGATCTGTGCATCCGCAATTTCAAATTGTTCGCCGCGCCGGGCGACAAATTGTTGATCAGCACCAGTCAAGACCAGGTCGATGAGGGTCATGTTCAAGACCCCGATATTTTCATTTTCAAAAGCGGCCCGAGAGCGGCACACGGCTCTGATTTGCTGCGAAGCCATATTGAGAATTGGCGCTTTGCCCAGAAAACCTTTTACAAGGGCAACGAAAATTACCTGTTCATCACCATTGCTTCCAACTCGCTTTTTTATCGGGCTTACGACAAATCGGCTGTGCTGCAATCGATGGCCGTCACGCAGGCCCAAGCGATTGGGGACATGGACGGGTGGCAATATGAAA
>JBEAZY010000055.1:0-10566 GCA_041159205.1 Pseudomonadota bacterium | reverse complement strand
CCTCGACCACCGGTCACGCCACCAACATCATCGCCGGCATCGGCGTGTCGATGAAATCGACCGCCTGGCCCGTGCTGGCCGTTTGTGTCGCCATCGTCTGCAGCCATGCCCTGGCAGGCCTTTACGGCGTGGCTGTGGCCGCCACCGCCATGCTCAGCATGGCCGGCATCGTGGTGGCCCTGGACGCCTATGGTCCGATCACCGACAACGCCGGCGGCATTGCCGAAATGGCCGAACTGCCCCCGAGCGTGCGCGACGTCACCGACCCACTCGACGCCGTGGGCAACACCACCAAGGCGGTCACAAAGGGCTACGCCATCGGCTCGGCCGGTTTGGCCGCCCTGGTGCTGTTTGCCGACTACACCCACAAACTGGAGACCTACGGCAAGTCGGTCAGCTTTGACCTGTCTGACCCGATGGTGATTGTGGGCCTGTTCATCGGCGGCCTGATTCCCTATCTCTTCGGGGCCATGGCCATGGAGGCCGTGGGTCGCTCGGCCGGCGCCGTGGTGGAAGAGGTGCGTCGCCAGTTCCGCGAGATCAAAGGCATCATGGAAGGGACAGCCAAACCCGAATATGGCCGTGCGGTGGACATGCTGACCACGGCCGCCATCAAGGAAATGATGATCCCCTCTTTATTGCCTGTGGTGGTGCCGATACTGGTGGGCATGTTGCTGGGCCCCAAAGCCCTGGGTGGCTTGCTGATGGGTACCATCGTGACCGGTCTGTTTGTGGCGATTTCCATGTGTACCGGCGGTGGTGCCTGGGACAATGCCAAGAAATACATCGAAGATGGCCACCATGGCGGTAAAGGCAGCGATGCCCACAAGGCCGCCGTCACCGGTGACACCGTGGGCGACCCGTACAAAGACACCGCGGGCCCCGCCGTCAACCCCCTGATCAAGATCATCAACATCGTGGCCTTGCTCATCGTGCCCCTGTTGCCCTGATGGGGACCGCCCCTGCCCCCACCCCGGGGGGCAAGCTGGGGCACAATATTGGCATGGCCGAACGCGTCATTCCATTGGTAGACCAGAGGCTGGCCGCGCGCCAGCCCTTTTTTTCAGCGACACCGGTCGCGCCTGACAGCCTGGTGTCTGACACCCGGGGCAGGTTGTTGCACGACTTGCGCATCAGCGTGACCGACCGTTGCAACTTCCGGTGCAGTTATTGCATGCCCAAAGAGGTGTTCAACAGCCACTACCCCTACTTGCCGCAGGGCGACTTGCTCACTTTTGAAGAAATCACCCGGGTCGCCAGCCAATTTGTGGCCCTGGGGGTGCGCAAGATACGCCTGACCGGCGGCGAACCCCTGCTGCGCAAAAACCTGGAAATCCTGATCGAACAGTTGTCGCGCTTGCGCACCCCGGACGGGGCAGCCATCGATTTGACCCTGACCACCAACGGTTCTTTGTTGTCGCGCAAGGCGCAGGTGCTCAAGGACGCCGGTTTAAAGCGCGTCACCATCAGCCTCGATGGCCTGGACGACGCGGTCTTCAAACGCATGAACGATGTCGATTTCCCGGTGACCGATGTGCTCGATGGCATCGAGGCCGCCCGTGCGGTCGGCTTGGGGGTCGACCCCCAGGGTCACCCTTCGGGAATCAAGATCAATATGGTGGTTAAACGGGGCACCAACGACGATCAAATTCTGCCCATGGCGCGGCACTTTCGGGGCACGGGCATGACCTTGCGCTTCATCGAGTACATGGATGTGGGCAATACCAATGGCTGGCGCCTGAATGAAGTGCTGCCGTCTGACGAGGTGCTGGCCCGACTGCGAAGCGGCTTCAATCTGATCGCCCTGCCCGCCGGACAACCTGGCGAGACAGCGCAACGCTGGGGCTGGTGCGGCAGCGACGGGCAACACGACCCCCGCTTGGGTGAGGTCGGCTTCATCAGCAGTGTCAGCCACGCCTTTTGCAGCGACTGCAACCGCGCCCGCTTGTCCACCGAGGGCAAGATCTACCTCTGCCTGTTTGCCAGCCAGGGCTATGACCTGCGCGCATTGCTGCGCCAGGGTGCCAGCGACGCGCAATTGCGCTCGGCCATCGCCGGGACCTGGCAGCAGCGCGACGACCACTATTCCGAGCTGCGCGGGCAAGGCATGGCCCCAGCCGATACCCCGCGTGTGGAAATGAGTTACATCGGAGGATGACATGTATTCTTTTGATGCCTCCCAGGTCACCGGCCTGATTTTGTCCGGCGGGCGCGGCACACGCATGGGCGGCGTCGACAAAGGATTGCAAAAATTTTTGGGCCTGCCCCTGACGCTGCATGTCCTGATGCGTTTGCAAAGCCAATGCGCCGAGGTTCTGATCAATGCCAATCGCCATTTGGGGGCCTATGAGTCTTTCGGCGTGCCCGTCTGGCCCGACGGGGTCGGTGATTACGCCGGCCCTCTGGCGGGTTTTCTGGTCGGCCTGGAGCATGCCCAAACCCCCTACCTCCTGACTGTGCCTTGTGACTCGCCGCGCTTGCCGCTCGATTTGTGCCAGCGACTGGGTGAGGCCCTGGTGGCCCAAGATGCCGAATTGGCAGTGGCCGTGGCCCCCGAAGCGGATGATGAGGGTCCAATCCACTGGCGGGCGCAACCGGTGTTTTGCCTCATGCGCTGCACGCTGATTGAAAGCCTGCTCCGTTACGTGCACGGGGGCGGGCGCAAGATCGACGCCTGGAGCGCCCAACACCGCACAGCCCTCGTGCGCTTCGACCAAGCGGGCGATGACCCATGGGCCTTTGCCAACGTCAACACCCTGCAGGAATTGCAGGCACTCGAAAACCGGGCATGAAAACACTGGAACAGATCGCTGCCGGCTTGCAAGGTTACGACCCGCAGGCGCTGCGCGCCGACCAGGTGGCCGATTTTTTGCGCCGTTTGGCGCCCGGCCCCGTCAACCCGGAAACCCTGCATCTGCCCGTGATCGAGGCGCTGGATCGCATCGTGGCCGGCGACATCGTTTCACCCGTCAGCGTGCCCCCGCACAACAACTCGGCCATGGACGGCTACGCGTTGGACAGTGCAGCCCTGGCCCCGGACAGCGAGGTTCGTTTGCGTTGCGTCGGCACGGCCCTGGCGGGCCCGGCATGGAAGGGCCGGGTGCTGTCGGGCGAGTGCATCAAAATCATGACGGGTGCCGTCATGCCCGACGGGCTGGATACCGTTGTTCCGTCTGAGCTGGTGCGCCTTGAGGGTGACCAAGTGGTGTTCTCGGCTCGCGCCGTGCGCCCCGGCGACAACAGGCGTCTGTTGGGCGAAGACCTGATGCAGGGCCAGGTGGCCCTGGCCAGGGGCACCCGCCTGGGGCCGGCGGCCTTGGGCCTGCTCGCAAGTCTGGGCATCCCGATGGTGCCGGTCTTTAAGCGGCTTCAAGTGGCTTATTTCTCCACCGGCAGCGAGATCCTGAGCCTGGGTGAAGCACCGCGCGAGGGTGCGGTTTATGACAGCAACCGTTATACCGTGCTGGGCCTGTTGACCCGGCTCGGATGTCAAATGATCGATCTGGGCGTGTGCCCGGACGACCCTGAGCTGCTGCGCCAGCGCTTCAAGCAGGCGGCGCAAGGGGCCGATGTGGTGATCACCAGCGGTGGGGTCAGTGTCGGCGAAGCCGATTTCACCAAAGCCATGATGCGTGAATTGGGGGATGTCGCCTTTTGGCGCATCGCCATGCGCCCCGGCCGGCCGATGGCGGTGGGCCGCATCGGTCCATGCGTGCTGTTTGGCTTGCCGGGCAACCCGGTCGCGGTGATGGTCACCTTTCTGGCCTTCGTTCGACCGGCTTTGTTGCGCCTCATGGGCGCCAGCGAAACCCCGTTGCCTATGGTGCGCGCCCGCAGCCTTGAGGCCATGCGCAAGAAACCCGGTCGCACCGAATACCAGCGAGGCCGCCTGAGCCGGGGCGTGTCCGGCGATTGGGAGGTATCCACCACCGGTCAGCAGGGTTCCGGGGTGTTGCGCTCGATGGTCGAGGCCGATGGACTGATCGTTCTGCCCCACGAAAGCGGTGATGTGCAAGTGGGTGACTGGGTCGATGTCATGCTCTTTGATGCCCAGCGCTGAGGGCCTGGTCATCGGCATACAATGAAGCCATGTCCTATTTGGTTCTGGCCCGGAAATACCGCCCTCGCACCTTCTCAGAAATGGTGGGGCAGGCGCATGTCGTCCAGGCCTTGAGCAATGCCTTGCAGCAACAGCGGCTGCACCACGCCTATCTGTTCACAGGCACCCGGGGGGTGGGCAAAACCACGGTCTCGCGCGTCCTGGCCAAATCGCTCAATTGTGAACAGGGCATCACCCCCCAGCCTTGCGGCACTTGTGCGGCCTGCCGCGACATCGATGCAGGCCGGTTTGTTGACTACACCGAGCTGGACGCGGCTTCCAACCGGGGCGTGGATGAGGTGCAACAACTGCTGGAGCAGGCGGTTTACAAGCCGGTCGAGGGACGATTCAAAGTCTTCATGATCGACGAAGTCCACATGCTGACGAACACGGCTTTCAATGCCATGCTCAAAACGCTGGAAGAGCCCCCCGAATACCTCAAATTTGTACTCGCCACCACCGACCCGCAAAAAGTGCCCGTCACGGTGTTATCGCGTTGCCTGCAATTCAATCTGCGGCCCATGGCCCCCGAAACCATACAGTCGCACTTGGCTCAGGTGTTGGAAACCGAAGGGGTGCCCCATGATGAGGAGGCGGTGCAACTGATCAGCCATGCGGCCCGGGGTTCGATGCGCGACGCCCTCTCATTGACCGACCAGGCCATTGCCTTTGGGGGGGGGCAACTGCAAGGGGCAGGTGTGCGCCAGATGTTGGGCAGCGTGAGCCGCAGCCACGTTTTTGACCTGCTGCGCGCGCTGGCGCAACGCGATGGTGCAAAGCTGGTGTCTTTGTGCTACGACCTGCGCACCGCCGGCCACAGCGCCGGTATGGCCCTGGAAGACATGGCCCGAATTCTGCAAAGGGCCGCCGTCCATGCCCACGCCCCTCAAGACACCGATGGCGACCCGGATGGGGCCCGGATCGCCGAGGCTTCCACCTGGTTTCAGGCCGACGAGATTCAGTTTCTCTACAGCCTTTGCATCCACGGTCGGGCCGAACTCGGGCTGGCACCCGACGAATACGCGGGCATGACCATGGCCTTGCTGCGCTACCTGGCTTTTACGTCACAGCCCCTTGGCCAGGCTGAAAAAAAAACTCTGAAACCTCCGGTCGCTGAGCGCAGCGTCACCGCCCTGCCCGTTCGCGGTCCGGCCCAAAGCGCACCGCCCGCCGTGACCCCGCGCGACCAACCAGTGTCCCCGCGCCCACCGCGCGAAAGTGTCCAGGCGGTGCCGGTGCGCCAACTGCCTCAATTGAGCACGCCCGCACTGGCCCCGCAGGCCGAGCCCGCCCTGTCCTTGACCCCGGAAGGTGATTTCTGGTTGGCCTTGGTACAAGAGTTGGCCGAGAAACAAAGCATCCAGTCGCTGACCCGAGAGCTCGCGCTGCAGTCACAACTGGTGGCCCGCGACGCCGATGCCTGGCTGCTGCGCATTGAAAGGGAAAGCCTGCAGGCCGGTCAATCGAGAGAAAAATTGCAATTGGCCCTGGCCGAAGCCGGCCATGCGGTCAGCATCAGCCTCGAAATGGGGCGGGTGCTGGACAGCCCGGCCAAACGCATGGCGCAAGCCGCGCGCGAGCGGCAATCACAGGCCGAACAACTGATTGAGCAAGACCCGTTTGTACAACAACTGATGCGCAGTTACGATGCCAAAATCGTCCCTGGCAGCATTCAACCCACTTAGAAAGCCTCCCCATGTTCAACAAAGGACAAATCGCCGGTCTGATGAAACAGGCCCAGGCCATGCAAGACAACCTGAAAAAGGCGCAGGAAGAATTGGCCCAACTCGAAGTCACCGGTGAGTCCGGCTCCGGCCTGGTCAAAATCACCACCACCTGCAAACACGAAGCCCGCCGCGTCAGCATCGACGCCAGCCTGCTGAGCGACGACAAAGACATGCTCGAAGACCTGCTGGTGGCCGCGCTGAATGACGCCCATCGCAAGGCCGAAGCCCTGTCGGAAGAAAAATTAGGGCGACTCACGGCAGGCATGCCCGGCTTGCCCGGTGGCATGAAGCTGCCCTTTTGATCGACCATGCCGCAAGCCCATGCGCTGGACGCGCTGATAGACGCATTGCGCAGGCTGCCCGGCGTGGGGGTGAAATCGGCCTCGCGCATGGCCTTCCATCTGCTGCAACATGACCGCGAAGGGGCCTTGGCCTTGTCCCAGTCTCTGCGGCATGCGGTTGAGCGGGTGGGCCACTGTCAGCGCTGCCACACCTTCACCGAAGGTGATCTGTGTGCCACCTGCACCGACCCGGGTCGCGACCCCACCCGTTTGTGCGTGGTGGAAACCCCCGCAGATCAGTCGGCTCTTGAGCGCACACTGTCTTACCGGGGCATGTATTTTGTGCTGATGGGGCACCTCAACCCTTTGTCCGGCGTGGGGCCGCGCGAACTCGACTTGCAAAGCCTGCTCGAGCGCGCCAGCGACGGGGTGGTGCAAGAGGTCATTTTGGCCACCAACTTCACCGCCGAAGGTGAGACCACCGCTCATGTGCTGAGCCTAGCCATCAAAAAACGCGGGCTGCAAGTCACACGGTTGGCGCGTGGCGTGCCCATCGGCAGTGAACTCGAATACGTGGACCTGGGCACCATCGCCCATGCCATGGCCGACCGTCGCCAAACCTGAGGGTTGAACACGGCCCTCAGCGGCTGGCCACTGCGCCCTGGGTTTTGGCGGGTGGCTTGCCATGGTTCTGCGCTTTGGCTGTCGCGGTCGGCTTGGGGCCAGCGCCTGATTTGGCCGATCCCCCCGACTTGGCGGATGTGCCCGGTTGGGTCTGCGCCACGGCCTTGCCCCCTTTGGCAGACTTGCCCTTGCCGGCTGCTTTGGCTGCGGCCGCCTCTGCCGCCAGACTCAATTGGCCATTCTCAGCCAGGCCGGGGTTCACGTCTTGCTCATCCAAACCTTGACGGGGCACCAACAAGACCGAGCCGGCCTTGACCATCATGCGCGGCGGGATCTGATTGACCTCGCGGAATTCGGCTTCAGCCATGCCCACCCGTTTGGCGGCCTCGGTCACTTTCATGGTGGATGGGGCCACCCATGCGGTCCAACTCGATAAGCGGGTGGCGCCAAACGTTTCGTAATTGCGCTGAAACACCTCGGCATTGTCCCAGGGCAGCAAGATTTGTGGCGTGCCGGCGGCCAACAAAACGGGCCGGTGCGCAGATGGGTTCAGAGACCGGAAATCTTCCACGCTGATCTCGGCCAGCTTGGCCGCCACCGACACATCCATGTCGCGCGGCAAGGGCACACTCTGAAAGTAAGGATGATTCGGGATGTCAGAGAGCCGCACACCATATTGGGCCGGTTGGGCAATGATGTTTTTGATGGCCTGCAACTTGGGCACGTAAAAGCGCGTCTCCATGGGCATGCTCAATTCGGTGTACTGGGCGGATAAGCCCGCTTTCTGGTTGCGCACCAGTGCCTTGCCCACGCTGCCCTCACCCCAGTTGTAGGCGGCCAGAGCAAGATGCCAGTCGCCGAACATGGCATAGAGTCGCTGCAAATAATCGAGTGCCGCCCGGGTCGAGGCCTGAATGTCTCTTCGATCGTCGCGAAAAGCGTTTTGCTTCAGGTCGTAATCACGGCCTGTGGCCGGCATGAATTGCCACATGCCGGTGGCTTTGGCCACCGAGACGGCCTGCGGATTGAAGGCGCTTTCCACGAAAGGCAGGAGCGCCAGCTCGGTGGGCATGCCACGCGCCTCCAGCTCTTCTACGATGTGAAACAGGTATTTGCGCGAACGCTCGGTCATGCGCAAAAAATAATCGGGGCGCTGGACATACCACTGCACCCGATCTTGAACCAGCGGGCTTTGCAAATCGGGCATGGCAAAACCTCTGCGTATGCGCTCCCAGATGTCGCGTGGCAATTCAATTTGGGCCACCGCATCTCCTTTGACCGTCGATCGGCGCAGGGGCTGCAAGCCGGGACTCGTCCCCTTCAACGCTTGTTCCGCATCGGTCCGAACGACATCGGCCCCGTCGGCCGACGGGGGCGGGTGAGGCGCAGTGGCACAGCCCAGGGTCAGCAGGCAGAGCACCCAGACCGCGAACCAGGCGCGTTTTCTCATTTGAAGTTGTTTTTCCACTCTCTCAGAGCCGCAAACACCTCTGCCTCGGTGCGCGCCTGAGGGAATTGCTGCCGCACGCGCCGTGTGACCTCAGGCACGCGTGAGCGCAGAAAGGGGTTGATCTGGCGCTCCAGGCCGACCGTGGAGGGCAAGGTCGGCAGACCCTTTGCGCGCAAATCGCTGCAGTGGGCATGATGGCGCTGCAAATCAGGGTTGTCAGGGTCGGCGGCCAGCGCAAATCGCAAATTGGACAGGGTGTATTCGTGGGCGCAACACACCCGGGTGCTGGCGGGCAAACCGGCCAGTCGGTCGAGTGAATCGAGCATTTGCGCCGCCGTCCCCTCAAAAAGGCGCCCACAACCGGCAGAAAATAAGGTGTCGCCGCAAAACAGCAAGGGGGCGGGTTCAGCCTGGGGGGCGAAATACGCCAAATGCCCGGCGGTGTGCCCGGGCACCTCCATCACCTCAAATTGGAGGCCGCACACCTCCAGGGCCTGTCCGCCGCTGCAGGGGACAAAAGGCCCGGGGATGTCTTCGGCCGCAGGTCCATAGACCACGGCCCCGGTGGCTTGCCGCAAGGCCTCGACTCCGCCCACATGATCGGCATGGTGATGGGTCACTAAAATGGCCTTGAGCGACAAGCCCAGAGAACCCAGCACTTCTTGCACGGGTTGGGCGTCGCCAGGGTCAACCACCAAGGCGGCAGAAGCATCGTGCAACAACCACAAGTAATTGTCGTCAAAAGCGGGAATGGGAAGTAATGTCATGTCAGCGCAGATTATAGAAAGCGCCAGCTTGGCCGATTGGATGCAAACCCCTAGCGGTCAATACCTGCTGGCTTGGGAGCAAAATCTGGCCGACGAACTGACGGCAGACTGGTTCGGCTACCATGCCCTGCAAATGGGGATGCCCCCTTTGCAGGCACTGCGCCAGAACCGCATGACTCACCGCTGGCTGGCGCTGGCCGAACATGAGTTGGGGCCAGCCAATCTGCGCATCGACCCCTGCGCCCTACCGTTCCCGCAAGACAGCCTCGATTTGGTCATCCTGCCCCACTCGCTCGAGCTCAGCCCAGACCCGCACGCCACCCTGCGCGAAGTGGCCCGGGTTCTGGTGCCGGAAGGGCGTGTCCTGATCCTGGGCCTTAACCCCAACAGCTTGTGGGGTTGGCGTCAGGCCCGGGCCCGTTTCTGGCGCCGTTTTTTCCAGCACCGGCTTTTTTTGCCGGAAACCGGCGAATTCATCGGCACCAGTCGTCTGCGCGACTGGTTGCATCTGTTGGACTTCGAGACCGAACCCATCCGTTACGGCTGCTATTTGCCCTCAGTCCAGTCGCCGCCTTGGTTGCGCCGCCTATCTTGGGTAGAACAGGCCGGTTCGCGCTGGTGGCCGTTTCTGGGCTCGGTTTATGCGCAGGTGGCCGTCAAACGGGTCCACGGCATGCGACTCATCGAGCCTGCTTGGCGCGAGCGCAAGCTTGCCGCCCGCGCGCTGGTGGCCACCGGCCCCGGTCGCGTATCATCGCGCCAACCCATCGCCCCGCCTCCCCCATGAATCCAGTCATCATTCACACCGACGGTGCTTGCAAAGGCAACCCGGGGCCCGGTGGCTGGGGGGCTTTGCTGCAAACTGGGGCCCACACCCGGGAAATCTTTGGGGGCGAAGCCCTCACCACCAATAACCGCATGGAACTGATGGCCGTGATTCAGGCGCTCAGTGCCCTGAAGCGACCCTGCCGGGTTGAAATCCATCTCGACAGTGAATATGTGCGCAAGGGCATCACCGAGTGGATCGAGGGATGGAAAGCCAAGGGCTGGCGCACGGCGTCCAAACAGCCGGTCAAAAACGCCGACCTCTGGCAGCAGCTCGACCATCTGGTGGCCACCGGAGGGCATGAACTGTCGTGGCACTGGGTCAAAGGCCACGCCGGGCACCCCGGCAATGAGCGCGCCGATGCCTTGGCCAATCAGGGTGTCGAGACGGTGCGCTGAGGCAGTCCTGGGCACGGCGTACACCAATCGGCACTACAATGAGCCCCGACGGGCCTTCCCGCATGGGGAAGCGGCCAACCGGGTCAGGCGGGGAACCGAGCAGCCCTAACTGCCAAGCCAGTGCCGGGGTCAAGGCTCGTCACCCCCCTACCCCCTACCCCCTCCTCTTTCAGACCTTTTCAGGCCCCTTTTGCGGTCTGAACTGCGCTCGCCTTGACTGTCATCGAGCGGCCGGCCAAGGCCATGCCCCTGCCTATTTGGGGAAATGACAACCCAAACCCATGCCACAAGACCGCGCCCATTGGGGCGTCAATACAGCCCATCGGAAAACTTGAGCCTCGTCCAGTGCAAATGATGCAAATCGCTGCAAAAAATGCAAAAAAGACTCAAGTTT
>JBEAZY010000054.1:0-17502 GCA_041159205.1 Pseudomonadota bacterium | reverse complement strand
GGGGCGAAGAGGTCAGCAACAATGCCATCGAGGTCTATATCCATCGGCTGCGCAAGAAAATTGAAAAGGGCCCCATCCGCATCGCCACCGTCCGTGGCTTGGGCTATTGCCTGGAAAAAATTCCCAATTGAAGTTGTTTCGGCGTGAGCAGCGTTCTCTGTTTGGTGAGATCCTTGATTGGATGCTCACGCCTTTATTGCTGCTGTGGCCGATCAGCCTGGTGCTGACCTGGCTGGTGGCCGAGGGCATCGCCGGCCGCCCCTTTGATCGCGCACTCGAATACAACGTTCAGGCCCTGGCCCAACTGGTGCGCTCTGACGGCGCGCGGGTCGATTTTTATTTGCCCGCCCCGGCGCGCGAGATTTTGCGCGCCGACGACATCGACCTCATCTACTACCAGGTGCTGGGTGCGCGTGGCGAGTTCCTCAGTGGCGAGCGTGATTTGCCCCTGCCGCTCGAAGAAGAGCCTGCGCCCACCGGCATCGTCATGCTGCGCAATGACGAAGTGCGCGGCACGCCGGTGCGGGTGGCCTATCTGTGGATCGGGGTTGAAGCGCCGGGCTCCATCCCGGCCCTGGTGCAAGTGGCCGAAACGCTGGAAAAGCGATCCGTGCTGGCCACCGAAATCATCAAGGGGGTGATGTTGCCGCAATTCGTCATCTTGCCCTTGGCCGTGTTGCTGGTCTGGCTGGCCCTGGCCCGAGGCATCCGCCCCCTCAATCGGCTCGAAGAGCGCATACGGCAACGCAAACCCGATGACCTCAGCCCGCTGGACGATCAATCGGTGCCGCTCGAAGTCGCCCCTCTGGTCACAGCCATCAACGGGCTGCTGACCCGACTCAAAGAGTCGATTGCCACCCAGAAACGATTTCTGGCCGACGCCGCGCATCAACTCAAAACCCCCCTGGCCGGTTTGCGCATGCAGGCCGATCTGGCCCAACGGGAAAACGCGGGCGCGGTTGAACTTAAGCAGTCCTTGCAACTGATAGGTCGCGCCAGCATCCGCGCCACCCACACCGTCAATCAGTTGCTGGCGTTGGCGCGGGCCGAGAGTGGCGGCGCCACATTGGGGCGTCAACCCTGTGACCTGGTCGAGCTGGCCATGGATGTGTTGCAAGACTCGTTGCCGCGCGCCATGGACAAGCGCATCGATCTGGGCTACGAGGGCGTCGAGGCCGGCAGTCCCGGGGTCAAAGTCGAGGGCAACCCGACCTTGCTCAAAGAGCTCATGCGCAACCTGGTCGACAACGCGCTGAATTACACGCCGTCCCTGCCCGATCATCCGGGGGTGGTCACGGTGCGTTTATTGGCCGACCGATTCGGGCATGTGGTGGTGTTCCAGGTCGAAGACAACGGCCCGGGCGTGCCCGACACCGAGCGCGAGCTGGTGTTTCAGCCCTTTTATCGGGCGCTGGGGGCCGAGGCCGACGGTTCAGGTCTGGGCCTGCCCATCGTGCTGGAGATTGCCCAACAACACCAGGCGCAAGTCACGCTAGAGCCCGCCCACGATGGCAAGCCCTCGCCCGGGGCCAAGTTTTCCGTGCGCTTCACCAGCCTGCCCGACGCCTGAGCCGTACAAGCCCGCACGAGGTGTCGCGTTCACTGCCTTAATTGGCCTTGTACATATTCAGCGTCAGGCGTTCGCGCTCGATGACCCGCGCCACGGCCGCCTGCCCGGCCACCTTTTGCACATGGTCCCACAGCGCGGGCCGGGCTTGCGGATCGTGCCCGGCCATGCTGCCCCAGCGGGTCAGCGTCAAGGCATAGGCATCCAGCGGCCCCCAATTCGCTCCGCACAGCCAAGCCTGGCCGGCGCCCTGCGCGTTTTGCACCAGTTGCTGCAATTCATCCAGAAGCCGCCCATACTGTCCGACCGCGAAACGGCGCATTTCGGCCTGGACTTGCGCATCGTCATGAAATTTTTGCGGCATGAAGATGTGCGTGAAAGTGGGGTGCACCGTGTTGTTCATCCAGGCCAGCGATGAAATGGCCTGGCTGCGGGCCATCGCGTCGCGCGGCAAAAAACCACGTTGCGGGCACAGCGCATCGATGTGCAGGCAAATGGCCACGATCTGGGTCAAAGCCACGCCTTGGTCGACCAGCACCGGCACCTGGCCGCGCGGGTTGATCGAGCGAAAGGGCTCTGCGTTTTGTTCACCCTTGTGCAGCTTGAGCATGACGGGCTCAAACGACAGACCGCTGTCCTCCATCATGGTGTGCGGCACGAAAGAGCAAGCCCCTGGGGCAAAATAAAGTTGCGTCATGTCGATTTCCTCATCACTTGCAGTGCATCCGGTCGCAATTGTTGCTCAAACCGTTCAGGCTGTTGTTCATGCGGGGGGGCCCAACCCCAGGGGGCCAGTGCGTCGCGGGCCCAGGCGGCCCACACCACATTGGCCAAAAGCAGACCCATCACGATCCATTTCATGGCGCACCCATTGTAAGAGGGCGCACGCTCACCTCGGCGCTGTCGACGCGCACCCATCCCTCATCGGTTTGAAGCAGCAAGGCCCCTTGCTCATCCACCCCCATCCCCAGACCCTGCTGCCCGGCGCTGGTTTGCAGGGCCCGGCCCCTCAGCAGGTCACGCGCCGCATAGCGCGCCAGCCAGGGTTGTGGCCCCATCCGTTCAAATTCGCTCAGGGTGCGCACCAGCGGCACGGCCAATCGGGCCAGCAGCTGGCCGCGCGTCGGTGGCTCTCCCCAGTGGTCCAGGCCCCTGGCGGGTATGGGACCGACATCGATGTCGGGGGTCAGTCGGTTCATGCCCACCCCCACAATCAGAAAACGCCCGTCCTCAGGCTGGGGCATGGGCAGGGTTTCAATCAGGATGCCGCCCAATTTGGCCGGCGACTCCGGGGGCACCCAGTGCCAAAGGTCGTTGGGCCATTTCAGGCCCAGGCCCATGGTTTGCCCGGGGTCCAAGGCCTCGACCAAGGCCACGCCCACGGCCAAAGACAAACCCGACCACAGGTCCGGCCGCAACGGCAGGCCCAATGAGAAGGTCAGGGCGCTGCCCGGCTCCGTCAGCCATTCGCGCCCCAAACGCCCCCGCCCTGCGGTTTGCGCCTCAGCCACCAGCAACACCGGGTCGGTGTGTCCACGGCGCACCCGGCGCGACAACTCGGTATTGGTCGAATCGATGGTCGGCAACCACTCCACGCTCAGCCCAGGGCAGATGTCGCGCAGCGTCAGCCACAGGTCCTCCAACTGCCAGTCGGGGTGCATCACGGTGCGCTCAGCGCTTCTTGCGCTTTTTTTGGGATTTGGCTTCGCCCCGGGCCAGCAGGGTGCCCCGGCATTTTTTATGCCCGCACCAACAGGGGTACTCGGCCTTCAGTTCGGGGGTCAGCGGCTCATCAATGATCAGCCCGTAGTCATAAAACAACTCCTCGCCCGGCTTGATCGCCCGCAGGGCCTTGATGAACACCCGGCCCTCCTGCTCGTCGGCCTCGCAGTTCGGCTTGCAAGAGTGGTTGATCCAGCGCGAAGAGTTGCCCCCGTACTTGGCATCGATCACCCGCTGCTCGTCGATGTGAAAATAAAAAGTGTGATTCGGGTCTTTCGGGTCATGCGGGTGGCGGCGCAGGGCCTCTTCCCAGTCGATGATTTCACCCGTGTATTCGATGATGATTTCGCCCGGGGCGATGGGGGTCAAGGCATAAACGCCCTTGCCATGAACGCCCGAGCGCCGGGTCTGGATGCGCCGAATTGCGGAGGATTTTGTCGACAAGGCAAATCTCTGGTAAGTTGAATGTGTGTGTGCGCGCATGTGCGTGCGCGTGTGCGTGTGCGCGTGCGCGTACGCGCACGCGAGGACTGCATTGTAAGCAGATGGCCCCGCTTGGGGCGATCTGCGACCCGAAACAAGGTAAGGTAGGACATGAGCAAAACATTGGTGATCGCCGAAAAACCTTCAGTCGCCCAGGACATCGTCCGGGCCCTCACGCCCGAGGCGGGCAAGTTTGAGAAGCACGACGACCATTTTGAGAACGACCGTTACGTCGTGACCAGTGCGGTAGGCCATCTGGTCGAAATCCAGGCCCCCGAGAAATACGACGTCAAGCGCGGCAAATGGAGCTTTACCCACTTGCCGGTCATCCCGCCCCACTTTGACCTCAAGCCGGTCGACAAAACCAAGTCCCGGCTCAATGCGGTCGTCAAGCAAGCCAAGCGCAAAGACGTGACCCACCTCATCAACGCCTGCGATGCGGGTCGCGAGGGTGAGCTGATTTTTCGGCTGATCGAGCAATACGCGGGCGGGGCCAAAGGCTTGGGCAAGCCGGTGCGGCGTTTGTGGCTGCAGTCGATGACCCCGCAGGCCATCCGCGAAGGCTTTGCCCAGCTGCGCGGCGAGGACGACATGCGCGGCCTGGCCGATGCCGCCCGCAGCCGCTCCGAAGCCGACTGGCTGGTCGGCATCAACGGCACCCGTGCCTTCACCGCTTTCAATTCGCGCGACGGCGGCTTTTTCCTGACCACCGTGGGCCGGGTCCAGACCCCGACCCTGGCCATCGTGGTCGAGCGTGAAGAACAAATTCGCCGCTTCATCAGCCGCGACTACTGGGAGGTGCATGCCCAATTCCAGGCTCAGGCCGGTTTGTACCCGGCCAAGTGGTTCGACCCGGCCTGGAAAAAAACCGACGACGCTGAACTCAGGGCGGATCGCGTCTGGAGCTTGAAAGAAGCCGTCACCATTGCCGACGCCGTGCGGGGCCGCACCGGCACCGTCACCGAAGAAAGCAAGCCCAGCACCCAGGCCAGCCCGGCCCTGTTTGACCTCACCAGCCTGCAACGCGAGGCCAATGGCCGTTTTGGCTTCTCGGCCAAAACCACACTCTCGCTGGCGCAAAGCCTGTACGAGCGTCACAAGGCCCTGACCTACCCCCGCACCGACTCGCGCCATTTGCCCGAAGACTATGTGCCCGTGGTCAAACAAACCTTCGAGATGCTGGCCGACAGCGGGCTCAAACACCTGGCCCCCCATGCGCTGGTGGCGCTCAACCAGTCTTATGTGCGCAAGATCCCGCGCGTCTTTGACAACAGCAAAGTGTCCGATCACTTTGCCATCATCCCCACCCTGCAGGCGCCCAGCGGCTTGTCCGAAGCCGAACAAAAAATTTACGATCTGGTGGTGCGCCGCTTCATGGCGGTGTTCTACCCCAGCGCCGAATACCTCGTCACCACCCGCATCACCCAGGTGGCCCATGCGGGCAAGAGCCATCACTTCAAGAGCGAAGGCAAGGTGCTGGTCAAGCCCGGCTGGCTGGCCATTTACGGCAAAGAAATCGACGAAGACGCTGCCGACGGCAAGACCCTGATCGCGGTGCAGGTCGGCGAGAGCGTGCGCAACGAAAGCATCGAAGCCAAGGGGCTGAAAACCCGCCCCCCGGCGCGCTACAGCGAAGCCACTTTGCTGGGCGCCATGGAAGGTGCGGGCAAACTGGTCGACGACGACGAACTGCGCGAAGCCATGCAGGAAAAAGGCCTGGGCACCCCGGCCACCCGGGCCGCCATCATCGAAGGCTTGCTGAACGAAAAATACATGCTGCGCGATGGCCGCGAGCTGATCCCCACCGCCAAAGCCTTTCAGCTCATGACCCTGCTGCGCGGCTTGCAGGTGGAAGAGCTCTCGCGCCCCGAACTCACGGGCGAGTGGGAATACAAATTGGCCCAGATGGAGCACGGGAAGCTCTCGCGAGCAGCCTTCATGCAAGAGATCGCCGACATGACCGAGCGCATGGTCAAAAAGGCCAAGGAATACGACCGCGACACGGTGCCTGGCGACTATGCAACCCTGCAAACCCCTTGCCCCAAGTGCCAGGGGGTGGTCAAGGAAAACTATCGCCGCTATGCCTGTGCCGGGGCCCAAGGCGAGGGCGAAGGTTGCGGCTTCTCCTTCGGCAAAACCCCGGGCGGGCGGACCTTCGAGCTGGCCGAGGTGGAGCAGTTCCTGCGCGACAAGCGGATCGGGCCTTTGGACGGCTTCCGCTCCAAGGCCGGCTGGCCCTTCACCGCTGAAATTGCCCTCGTCTTCAATGAAGAAGAGCAAAACTGGAAACTCGAATTCGACTTCGGCGACGACAAAAACGCCGACAGCGGCGAGATCGTCGACCTCAGCCTGCAAGCGGCCCTGGGCGCCTGCCCCAAATGCGGCGCGGCGGTGCGGGAACACGGCAGCAACTATGTCTGCGAAAAGTCAGTGCCCACCCCGGCCCAGACCACACCCAGCTGCGATTTCAAGACCGGCAAGATCATCTTGCAACAGCCCATCTCCACCGAGCAACTCGCCAAGTTGCTGGAAACCGGCAAGACCGACTTGCTCGACAAGTTCGTCAGCATGCGCACCCGCCGCGCGTTCAAGGCCTTCCTGTCTTACGATGCCGAACAGGGCAAAGTGGTGTTCGAATTCGAGCCGCGCCAGAGCAAATACCCCCCGCGCAAAACCGCCGCCTCGTCCGCACGCGCTGCACCGGCGGCGAAAAAAGCGCCAGTCAAGTCTGGCGCAGCCAAGACGCCTGCCGCCAAAAAGGCGGCGGCCAAAAAGGCCACCGCCAAAGAGCGCCAACCCAGGGCGGGGAACCTCACGCCCAGCGCCGCTTTGCAGGCCGTGATCGGCCCGGGTCCGGTGTCGCGCCCCGAAGTGACCAAGAAGCTGTGGGACTACATCAAGGCCCAGGGCCTGCAAGACCCCAAAGACAAACGCAGCATCTTGGCCGACGACAAACTGCGTCCGGTGTTCGGCAAAGACCGTGTGACCATGTTCGAGATCGCCAAGGTCATCGGCCCGCACCTGTCCTGATCAGGGGCGCGGCTGTTGCAGCAGCGACCAGACCCGGGCCGGGCTGAGTGGCATCTGGAGCTTGGGCGACAAATCGGCGCGGCCGTGGCGCGCCAGCGCATCGGCCACCGCATTCACCACTGCCGGGGTGGCGCCTATGGTGCCCAGCTCGCCCACGCCTTTGACGCCCAGCACATTGTTTTTGCTGGGCACGCTCTGATCCATGTGGGTGTCGAACATGGCGGGCATGATGTCGGCGCGCGGGGCCGAATAGTCCATCAGCGAGCCCGTCACCGGTTGGCCCGACGCCGGGTCATAGACCATATGCTCCATCAGCGCCTGGCCGATGCCCTGCACCGCACCACCGTCGAGTTGACCGCGCACGATCATCGGGTTGACCACCCTGCCCACATCGTTCATCGAGCTGTAGCGCACCACCTGTATCTCGCCCGTTTGCGGGTCGAGCTCGATCTCGCAAATGTGGCAACCATTGGGCCAACTCGGGCCGCTGGCGGCGGTTTTGCTGTCGAGTTCAATCCGGCTTTGCGCCTGCCGCTGGGCCAGCTGGCCCAAATTGATTTTCAGGTCGGTGCCCGCCACGCTGAACTCGCCTTGCGCATAAGCCAGGTCATCGGCCGCCGCTTCCAGCGCCTCGGCGGCCAGATCGCGTGCCCTGGCCAGTGCCTGACGCGAGCCCACGCTGATGGCCGACCCGCCCGTGAACAAAGAGCGTGACCCGGCACTGCCAAACCCGTTCCCCCGGTCGGTGTCGCCCAGCACCACCCGAACCTGTGACAAGGGCACATCAAACACATCCACCACCAACTGGGCCAGCGACGTGGCGATGCCCTGGCCCATCTGGTTGACGGCGCTGAAGACCTCAATCACCCCATCGGCCATGATGCGCACATTCACGTTCTCTTCCAGCGCGTTGCCCCCGGTCCACTCCAGAAAAGTGGCGATGCCCAGGCCGCGCCACAATCCCCGCTGGGCCGATGCGGCCGCGCGGGCCGCAAAGCCGTCCCAGTCGGCGATCTTCAGGCCCTGTGCCATCATGCGGCCAAAGTCACCGGTGTCATAGGTCTGACCCATCGGGTTTTGGTAGGGGAACTGTTCGGGCCGAATGAAATTCCGGCGCCGGATCTCCAGCCGGTCGATGCCGCTGACCCGCGCCGCCTCGTCAATCAATCGCTCGATGTTGTAAATCGCCTCGGGCCGCCCCGCGCCCCGATAAGCGCCGGTAGGGGCGGTATTCGTCATCACCGCCGTGTAGTGGAAGTCGATGCAACCCACATCGTAGACGCTGGTCTGCACCCACGGTCCGATCATGATCTGGATCGTCACCCCCGTCATGCCCGGGTAGGCCCCCACATTGGCCAGGGTCTCGATGCGCAGGGCCAGTATTTTGCCGCTGTCGTCCAGGGCCAGCTCGGCGTGGCACTCGATGTCGCGCCCGTGGCAACTCGACAAAAAATCCTCCGCCCGGTCAGCGATCCATTTGACGGGCCGCTGCAGGCGGTGGGCGCAAAACGCCACCACCAGATCCTCGGGGTAGGCACCGGTCTTCATGCCGAAGCCACCACCCACATCACCCACCAAAACCCTGACCTGATCTTCCTTCAGGCCGATCAGGTCACAAATCTGTGTACGAATGCCCGACGGCATTTGTGAACTCATGCGCACCACCAGACGGCCCCCGTCCAAATGGGCCTGTACGCTGCGCGGCTCGATCGACAAGGCCGCCACCCGCTGGTTGCTGATGTCCAGCCTGGCCACATGCCGGGCGCTGGCAAAAGCGGCCTGTGCCTTTTGCGC
The DNA here is from genome assembly GCA_041159205.1 of Pseudomonadota bacterium. Lineage (GTDB taxonomy): Bacteria > Pseudomonadota > Gammaproteobacteria > Burkholderiales > Burkholderiaceae_C > Limnohabitans. The sequence continues at coordinate 8,906 of JBEAZY010000054.1, read as the reverse complement.
GTCACCATGACGCGACTCCGCCACCCGGTTATCGGGCGCATCGCTGATCAGCGGAGCCTGGTGCGCCAGCGCATCGGCCAGGGTCACCGCATGGGGCAGCACCTCGTATTCAATCTGCACGGCCTCGGCCGCATCGCGCGCCTGCTGTTCGGTGTCGGCCACCACGGCCACCACGCACTCGCCCACAAAGCGCACCCGATCGATCGCCAACAAGTGGCGATCCGGGGAGGCCGGGCGACCCCCATCGGCCCGCTTGTGCATGATGGGCTTGGCCATCACCTTGACCCCGGCGGCTTGCAAATCGGCACCGCTCAGCACCATCCGCACACCCGGCATGGCCTGTGCCGCCGACGGGTCGATCGACACGATGCGGGCATGCGGGTGCGGCGAGCGCACAAAACACAAATGCGTCTGCCCCTCGTGCCACACATCGTCTGTGAACTGGCCCTGGCCGGCCAGCAAGGCATCGTCTTCAAGGCGGCGGACTTCCTGGCCGCTGCCAAATCGGGTTTGGATGGTGTTCATGCGCCTTATCATAAGCCCCATGGATCAACGTTGGAAACCCAGTGTCACCGTGGCCGCCATCATTGAGCGCGCAGGCCGCTATCTACTCATCGAAGAGCACACCCCCGAGGGCTTGCGCCTGAACAATCCGGCCGGCCACCTGGAGGAGGGCGAAGACCCCATCCTCGCCTGTGCCCGCGAAGCCATCGAAGAGACCGCCCACCCCTTCGAGCCGCAGCAACTGGTCGGCGTTTACCTGGCGCGCTTTCAACGCCCGGCGCGCGCCGGGCACGAGGCCGAAGACGTCACTTATCTGCGCTTTGCGTTTTCCGGCCGGGTCTCTGATCCCGTGGCCGGGCGTCGTTTGGATGAAGGCATCGTGCGCACCCTGTGGATGACCCTGGACGAGGTCCGCGCCAGTGCCGCCCGCCACCGCAGCCCGCTGGTCTTGCGCTGCATCGAAGACCATGCCCGTGGCCAGGCCTTCCCCCTGGCCGCCGTTTACACCGACCCCACGGTGTCCCAACCGCTAATTGCGGTTGACCAGCACAATGCCCACGGTGACGCCGATTAACGCCACCAGCATGCCGGCCGTCAGCGCCTCATTCAGCCAGATCGTGCCAAAAATCAGCGCGAACAGCGGGGTCAGAAAAGCGAAGGTGCTCAGGTGCGTCGCCGGGTACCTGCCCAACATCCACATCCACACCAAATAACTGGCAAAAGCACCCAACAGGGCTTGCAGTCCGAGTGAGCCCCAAGCCCAGCCGCTATAGGCCAGGCCCAGCGGTTCGCCGCTGACCCAGGCCAGTAAGGGCAGCACCAGGGCGCAGTTGGCGACCTGATAAAGCAGCAGACGCTCCGGGCTGATATGTCGAAGCGAAGTGCTCAATATCGTGACCGTGGTCAGCCCCCAAAACGCCCCCGAGCCCAAGGCCAGCGCATCCCCCAGCCACTGGTCGGGCTGACCGCTTTGCAACCAGCCGTCGCGCAAAGCGTAGCCTACCGAGGCAAAAGCCAGACAAAGCCCCAGCCATTGCCAGGGCCGTATGCGTTCACTGCGCACCCAAAAAGGCAATAACAGCGCCACCCAGAAAGGCGCGGTGTACAAAAAAATCGTCAAGCGCGTGGCCGAGATGTGCTGCATGCCCAAATAGATGCAGACAAACTCGCTGGTGAACAGCAGGCCCACCGCCAGGCCAGCCCGCCAGGTGCCATCGTTTTGCCACCAGGCCTGCCCGCGCCAGCGCATCCAGGCCATCAACATCAGCGTCGCGCCGATGAAACGCAGCGCCGCCTGCCAAATGGGCGGCACTTCGGCCAGAGTCACCTTCACCATCACCTGTTGCGCGCCCCAAAACACGCAGCAGGCCAGCAACAGCAGGCTGGCCAACGCGTCCAATCGGGATTTACGTGCTTCCATGCAGGTGGACTCTTGTCATAATGGACCAACTCGGTTGAAACACAAGGATAACCGCTTCATGCCCCAAGAACGAATAGAGTCTGCCTGGCTCGACGCCTTCGAGACTGTGCTGACCCAGTGCGGCGTCGTGGCAGGTCACACCGTCGCCGTTCTGTCCGAAACCCAAAGCCGCCCCATCCTGGTCGAATTGGCGCGCCTGGCGGCGACACGGCTCAAGGCGCAGGTCTTTGTGCTTCAACTCAACACCCCGGCCCCGGTTCAGGGCCTGCCCGTCATACGCTCCACCGGGGCCTGCAACGCCTTGCAGGGCTTGTCCCCCGTGGTGCAGTCGCTGGCCCAGTCCACCCTGGTCGTCGACTGCACCGTGGAAGGCCTGATGCACGCCCCCGAGTTGCCCGCCATCCTCGGCGGTGGCGCACGCGTCATCTATGTCAGCAACGAGCACCCCGAGACCCTGTGCCGTTTATTGCCCGATGCCGGGGTCGAATCCAGTGTGAAAGCCCACGTCAAACGCCTGCGTGGCGCGCGCCAGATGCACGTTACCTCGCCCCATGGCACCGACCTGCGCATCGATCTGCAGGGGGCAGGGGTGGGGGGCAATTGGGGGGTCACCACCCGGCCCGGCACACTGACCCACTGGCCCGGTGGCCTGGTGCTGGCATTTCCCCGCGCCGGCAGTGTGCAAGGCACACTGGTCCTGGCCGAAGGCGATGTCAACCTCACCTTCAAACGCTACCTCGAACGCCCCGTCACACTGCGCATTGCCCGGGACCACATCGACGCCATCGAAGGCCCGGGCCTTGACGCCGAACTCATGCGCAGCTACATCGCGGCCTGGGGTGACCGCGCCGCTTACGCGGTCAGCCATGTCGGCTACGGCCTCAACCCGGCGGCGCGCTGGGACAGCATGGCCATGCTCGACAAGCGTGACTTCAACGGCACCGAGCTGCGCGCCTTTGCCGGTAATTTTCTGTACAGCACGGGCGCCAACGAAACCGCCGGGCGCTACACCCTGGGCCATTTTGATTTGCCCATGCGCCTGTGCACCGTGCAACTCGACGGCGAAGTGGTCGTGCGCGACGGACAACTGGCATGAGCCGCATCCCGAACTACTCGACTTTGGGGGCGGGGCCGACCGTGTTGTTTTTGCACGGCATCGGCGGGGGGCATTTGGCGTTTGCGCCCCAGCTCGAAACCCTGGCCGAAGCCGGGTTTCGGGCCGTCGCCTGGGACATGCCGGGCTATGGACACAGCGACCCCATAGAACCCTATACCTTCAAGGGCCTGGCCGAAAAGTGCATCGCCCTGATCGAAGCCCTGGTCTCGCGCCACGGACTACAGGTCAGTCTGGTCGGCCACAGCATGGGCGGCATGGTGGCCCAGGAGGTCATGGTTCGTCGCGCCGACCTGGTCCGCCACTTGGTGCTTTGCGGCACTTCGGCCGCCTTCGGCAAGGCCGACGGCGATTGGCAGCACCGCTTCATCGCGCAGCGCATGGCCCCCTTGCAAGAAGGCCAGACCATGGCCGAGGTGGCGCGTCGCCTGGTGCCATCCATGGCGGGCCCCCGTGCGTTGCCCGAAGGGCTGCGCCTGGCCGAGCACTGCATGTCCGGGGTCAGCCCGGGCACCTACCGGCGGGCCCTGGAAGCGCTGGTCACGTTCGACCGCCGCGCCGAATTGGGCCAGATCGCCGCCCCCACCTTGCTGGTGGCGGGGGAAAACGACCCCAATGCGCCCCCCGAGGTCATGCGCAAAATGGGCGAACGCATATTGGGCAGCCGCACCGTCGTGATGCCCGGCATAGGACACCTCATGAACCTGGAATCCCCCGACGAATTTGACCGCCTGCTGATCGATTTCCTGCGCGAAAACCACAGCCTGGTGCGCCACTGAAGCGCCCTTGGGCGAGGCGTTTCCTAGGGTTTCTCCTGTCCGGTCGGGTGTAAGACCCGATTCTCATGTAAGCTATCGTTCAGTAAAGTGGTCCCTAAACAAAAAACAGGTCTTTGGCGCGCAGCCCTGGATCAATAGGAGTTTTTACATGGAAATTGGCGTTCCAGCCGAAACCTTGGCCGGAGAATCGCGCGTCGCCGTCACGCCCGAAACGGTGAAAAAACTGGTGGCCCAGGGCCATTCGATACGCGTTCAATCCGGTGCTGGCGTCGCGGCCAGCGTCACCGACGAGGCTTATGTGGCTGCCGGGGCACAAATCACGGATGTGGCCGGTGCCTATGCCGCCCAGCTCATCCTCAAGGTTCGCTCCCCCCAGGCCGACGAATTGCGGCACCTCAAATCGGGGGCCACCTTGGTGGGCATGCTCAACCCCTTTGACGCCGAAGGGCTGCAACGCCTGGCTGCTGCCGGCCTCACCAGCTTTGCCCTCGAGGCCGCGCCCCGCACCACCCGGGCGCAAAGCATGGACGTGCTCTCCAGCCAGGCCAACATCGCCGGCTACAAGGCCGTCATGATCGCCGCCGACCGCTACCAGCGCTTCTTCCCCATGCTCATGACCGCTGCCGGTACCGTCAAGGCCGCCCGTGTGGTCATCCTGGGCGTGGGCGTGGCGGGTTTGCAAGCCATCGCGACCGCCAAGCGGCTGGGCGCCGTCATCGAAGCCTCCGACGTGCGACCCAGCGTGAAAGAGCAAGTCGAGTCGCTCGGGGCCAAATTCATCGACGTGCCTTACGAGACCGCGGAAGAAAAAGAAGCCGCCGAAGGCGTGGGTGGCTATGCCCGACCCATGCCGCAAAGCTGGCTTGATCGCCAAAAGGCCGAGGTCGCCAAGCGCGTCGCCATGGCCGATGTGGTGATCACCACCGCGCTTATACCCGGCCGCGCCGCCCCTGTGCTGGTCACCGAAGAAATGGTCAAGAGCATGAAGGCCGGTTCGGTCATTGTCGATTTGGCCGCCCCCCAAGGCGGCAACTGCCCCCTCACCGAACCGGGCCAGACCGTCACCAAGCACGGCGTGGTCATCGTCGGCGAGACCAATTTGCCGGCCCTGGTGGCCGCCGACGCCAGCTCGCTGTATGCCCGCAACGTGCTCGACTTCCTCAAGCTCATCCTGCCCAAAGAGGGCGGCATCAAGGTCGACATGGAAGACGATATCGTGGCTGCTTGCCTCATGACGCAGGACGGCCAGGTCAAAAGGAAATAAAACATGGAATTGGTATCCCCCACCCTGACCAACCTCATCATATTTGTGCTCGCCATCTATGTCGGTTACCACGTGGTCTGGACGGTCACCCCCGCGCTGCACACCCCCCTGATGGCCGTCACCAACGCCGTCTCCGCCATTGTCATTGTGGGCGCCATGCTGGCTGCCGCTCTGACTGAAACCTCCCTGGGCAAGACCATGGGTGTCTTGGCTGTGGCGCTGGCAGCGGTCAACGTCTTCGGTGGCTTTCTGGTGACCCGGCGCATGCTGGAGATGTTCAAGAAGAAAGACAAAAAACCGGCCAAGGGAGAGCAAGCATGAGCATGAATCTGGTCACGCTGCTGTATCTCGTCGCCAGCGTTTGTTTCATCCAGGCCCTCAAAGGCCTGTCGCACCCGACCACCTCGATCCGGGGCAATGTCTTTGGCATGACGGGCATGGCGATTGCGGTGCTCACCACCGCCGCGCTCATCGTTCAACTGGCGGCCGACGGCGGCGTCGGCATGGTCTATGTCCTGGTGGGTTTGCTGGTCGGCGGCACCGCCGGTGCGGTCATGGCGCAACGCGTCGAAATGACCAAAATGCCCGAACTGGTTGCCTTCATGCACAGCATGATCGGACTGGCGGCGGTGTTCATCGCCATCGCGGCCGCGGTCGAACCCCAGGCGTTCCAGATCGTGGCCAAGGCGGCCGACGGCACTGTGCCGCCCATCCCCATGGGCAACCGGCTCGAACTCTTTTTAGGCGCCGGCATCGGGGCCATCACCTTCAGCGGTTCGGTCATCGCCTTTGGCAAACTGTCGGGCAAATACAAATTCCGCCTTTTCCAGGGCGCGCCGGTCGTCTTTGCCGGACAGCACAAGCTCAACCTTTTGCTGGGCTTGGCCACCCTGGGCCTGGGCCTGGTCTACACCCTGACCCAAGACCCGCTGGCGTTTTACGGCATGTTGGCCTTGTCCTTCGTCATGGGCGTACTGATCATCATTCCCATCGGCGGTGCCGACATGCCCGTGGTGGTGTCCATGCTCAACAGCTACTCGGGTTGGGCGGCGGCCGGCATCGGCTTCTCGCTCAACAACAGCATGCTGATCATTGCCGGTTCTCTCGTGGGCAGTTCGGGCGCCATCCTGAGCTACATCATGTGCAAGGCCATGAACCGCTCCTTCTTCAACGTCATCTTGGGCGGCTTTGGCGGTGACGCCACCGCTGCCGCCGCCGGTGCCCAACAGCAGCGCAGCGTCAAAAGCGGCAGCGCCGATGACGCCGCCTTCATCATGGGCAACGCCGAGACCGTCATCATCGTGCCTGGCTACGGCCTGGCCGTGGCCCGTGCCCAGCATGCCGTCAAAGAACTCGCGGCCAAGCTCACCGAAAAGGGCGTGACCGTCAAATACGCCATCCACCCTGTGGCAGGCCGCATGCCGGGTCACATGAACGTCTTGTTGGCCGAAGCCGAAGTGCCTTACGACCAGGTCTTCGAGATGGAAGACATCAACAGTGAATTTGGGCAGGCCGACGTGGCCATCATTCTGGGTGCCAACGACGTGGTCAACCCGGCCGCGCACGTCAAGGGCAGCCCCATTTACGGCATGCCCATCCTTGAGGCCTACAAAGCCAAGACCATCATCGTCAACAAACGATCCATGGCGGCGGGCTATGCAGGGCTCGACAACGAGTTGTTCTACATGGACAAAACCATGATGGTATTTGGCGATGCCAAAAAAGTGGTGGAAGACATGGTCAAGGCCGTTGAATAAAAAACAGTCCAGGGCCAGGCGTTTGAAGTTCCTTCAACAGGAGGTTTCATGAGTGATCGCCCGTGGTTGTCGGCCTACCCCGAAGGGGTGGCGGCCGACGTCGATGTTCAGGCTTACGATTCTCTGGTCGGTTTGCTGGAAGACAGCTTCCGGAAGTACGCCCCCCGTGCGGCCTTCAGCTTCATGGGCAAAGAGCTCAGCTACGCCGAGCTCGACCAGCAAAGCCGTGCTTTGGCGGCCTACCTGCAGTCCCTGGGACTGGTGCGAGGCGACCGGGTCGCCATCATGTTGCCCAACGTCCTGCAATACCCCGTCTCTGTGGCGGCCGTCTTGCGCGCGGGTTTTGTCGTGGTCAACGTCAACCCCCTGTACACCGCACGCGAGTTGCAACACCAGCTGACCGACGCGGGCGCCAAGGCCATCATCATCATAGAAAATTTTGCCGCCACTTTGCAGCAATGCCTGGCGCAAACCGAAATCCGGCATGTGGTCTTGTGCGCCATGGGAGATCGTCTGGGCCTGATCAAAGGGGCGATCGTCAATCACGTCGTGCGCAAAGTCAAAAAACTGGTGCCTGCCTATCAGTTGCCTGCGCCGGTCCGCTTTAATCAGGCCATCTCCGAAGGCGCCGCGCTCAGCCTCACCCCGGTGCCTCTGGGGTTGGATGACATCGCCGTGCTGCAGTACACCGGCGGCACCACCGGTGTTTCCAAGGGGGCTGTCTTGCTGCACCGTCAGGTCATTGCCAATGTGATGCAGTCAGAGGCTTGGAATTCACCAGTCATGCGCCGCATCCCGGCCAACGAGCAACCCACCAATGTCTGTGCGCTCCCTCTGTATCACATCTTTGCCTTCACGGTGAACATGATGCTCTCCTTGCGCACGGGCGGCAAAAGCATCCTCATCCCCAATCCGCGCGACATTCCGGCCGTGCTGAAAGAACTCTCCGGCCAGGTCTTTCACTCCTTCCCGGCCGTCAACACCCTCTTCAACGCCTTGGCCAACCACCCCGATTTCGCGACCGTCAACTGGGGGAATCTGAAAGTCTCATTGGGCGGCGGCATGGCGGTTCAGGCGGCGGTGGCCAAACTCTGGCTGGAAAAAACCGGCTGCCCCATCTGCGAGGGTTATGGATTATCCGAAACCAGCCCCTCGGCAAGTTGCAACCCCACCACATCGCGTGAGTTCACCGGCACCATCGGGGTGCCCATTCCCGGCACCCGCATGATGATCATCGACGACAACGGCCAGGCCTTGCCCGTGGGCGAGGCGGGCGAAATCGCCATTCAGGGGCCGCAAGTCATGGCCGGCTACTGGCAGCGCCCGGAAGAAACGGCCAAAGTCATGTTGCCCGGTGGCTGGTTCCGCACCGGCGATATAGGCGTCATGGACGAGCGGGGTTATTTCAAGATCGTGGATCGCAAAAAAGACATGATCCTGGTCAGCGGCTTCAACGTCTACCCGAACGAAATCGAAGAAGTTGTCGCCTTCTGCCCGGGCGTCCTTGAGTGTGCGGCCATCGGCATCCCCGACGCCGAATCGGGCGAGGCCGTCAAACTGGTGGTGGTCAAAAAAGACCCCGCGCTCACCGAAGACCAGATCCGTGCCCATTGCCGCACCAATCTCACCGGTTACAAACAGCCCCGCGTGATCGAATTCCGCACCGAACTGCCCAAAACCCCGGTCGGAAAAATACTGCGCCGCGAACTGCGTCAAGCCGCGTGAAACTCGGTTTGATGGGCGCCTTGCCCGAAGAGTTGGCCCCCATCCTGGCGCGCGCACAAGGTCACCCGGACCGTTGCGGTGGCCGTGAATTCTGGCCAGGCCAGCGGTATGGCCAATCGTTTGTGGCGGTGCTCTCGCGCGTCGGCAAAGTGGCGGCAGCCAGCACTGCCGCCATCCTCATCGAGCGCCACCAAGTCGACGCCATCGTCTTCACGGGTGTGGCCGGCGGTCTGGGGCCACAAGTCAAAGTGGGCGATGCGGTGGTGGCCACAGAGTTCTTGCAACATGACCTGGACGCATCCCCTCTGTTCCCGCGCCACGTCATCCCCCTCGAAGGTGTCAG
>JBEAZY010000053.1:0-3869 GCA_041159205.1 Pseudomonadota bacterium | reverse complement strand
CTCGGCCTGAAGGAACAAGGCGTGCGGGCCGACCGGCGCTGGAAGAAAAAGAAGACCTGGCGGTGATGCAATGAGCAATTTGTGGAATTTGACCCACCTCCAATCACGCAGCGAGCGCGTGTTGGAAGGCGACACCGTGGGCACCATGTTCTGGAACGCGGTACAGGCCCGGGGCCCCAAGGTGTGGTTGCGACAAAAGGAATTGGGGCTGTGGCGTGCCCTGACCTGGGCCCAAACCGGCGAAGCGGTGCGCGAGATCGGGCATGGACTGCTGGATTTGGGGTTGGCCCAGGGGGAGGCGGCATCGATTTTGTGCAACACCCGGATCGAGTGGGTGCTGGCTGACCTGGCGGTGCTGAGTTGCGGCGGGGTGAGCAGCGGCATTTACCCCACGGACGCGGCCTCTCAGGTGCAGTATTTGTGTGCCGACTCGTCAACCACCGTGCTGTTTGTGGAGGACGACGAGCAGCTGGACAAGGCGCTGGAAGTGCGCGACGAGCTGCCTTTGTTGCGGCACATCATCGTGTTTGACATGAAGGGCCTGCATGGGCTGAAAGACCCGATGGTGATGGGCCTGGACGAACTGCGCGATAGGGGCCGCAGGCATTTGGCGCAACACCCGCAAGCCTTGACGCAAAGGGTGGCAGCCACCCGCCCTGAAGATCTGGCGATTTTGGTCTATACCTCGGGCACCACCGGCAAGCCCAAAGGGGCGATGCACACACACCATGGCCTCACCTACACCGCCCGGGGTTACAACACCATCATCGCGCGCGACGAAAACGACGAATGCATGTGTTTTTTGCCGCTGTGCCACATTGCCGAGCGCATGGGGGGCGAGTATTTTTCTCTCTACACCGGCTGCGTGCTCAATTTTGTCGAGAACCCCGAGACGGTGCCCGAGAATGTGCGCGAAATCGCCCCCACCGTGTTCACTGCCGTGCCGCGCGTGTGGGAGAAGTTTTATTCGGGGGTGATGATTGCCCTGAAGGAATCGAGCCCCTTGCAACAGGCGGCCTACGCCTGGGCCATCGGAGTGGGCCAAAAAATTGCCGACCGGGTGCTGGACGGGCAGACAGTGCCGTGGGGCTGGCGGGTGCAATTCATGCTGGCCCGCTGGGTGGCCCTGAACAATGTGCGGCGACTGATCGGCATACACCGCGCCCGCTATCTGGTCACCGGTGCGGCCCCGATCTCGCCCGAGCTGGTGAAGTGGTATTTGGCGCTGGGGGTGCCCATGCTGGAGGCCTGGGGCATGACCGAGACCTGCGGTGCGGCCACCGGCATACGGCCCGAGCGGATCAAGCCAGGGTCGATCGGGCAGGCCGCCCGCTTCAATGAGGTGAGGCTGGACCCCGCCACCCAGGAGATTTTGGTGCGCGGCCCCAATGTGTTCAAAGGCTATTTAAATTTGCCCGAAAAAACGGCGGAAACCATCGACGCCGATGGCTGGTTGCACACGGGGGATGTGGGTGTGGTGGATGAAGAAGGGTTTTTCCGCATCACCGACCGGATGAAAGACATCATCATCACGGCAGGGGGCAAAAACATCACGCCCAGCGAGTTGGAAAACGAGCTGAAGTTCTCGCCCTACATCACTGATGCGGTGGTGATCGGCGACCGCAAACCCTTTTTGGTGGCGATCATCATGATCGATCAGGAAAACGTGGAGAAATTTGCCCAGGATGCCGATGTGCCCTTCAGCAACTATGCCTCTTTGACCCGTGCGCCTGAGGTCCAGGCGCTGATTCAAACCGAACTGGACCGGGTGAACAAGCAGTTTGCCCGGGTTGAGCAGATCAAGAAGTTTTTCCTGCTCGATACGCAACTCAGTGCCGAGGACGAAGAGTTGACCCCGACCATGAAGCTTAAAAGAAAATTGGTCGAGACCAAGTATGCGGCCCAGATCGAGGCCATGTACCGGGCTTGATGCCCCTTTTGCAAACCGTTTTACATGAAGGAGATGAACGCGATGAAAAAAACGATCCTGACCCTGGTGTCGGCGCTGGCCTTCAGCACCGCCGCCCTGGCCCAACAAGGGGTGGGCAAAGACACCCTGACGCTGGGTTCCATCCAAGACCTCTCGGGCCCCCTGGCCGGGTTTGGCAAGCAAGTGCGCATGGGCATGCTGCTGGCCGTGGATGAACTCAATGAGCAAGGCGGCGTGAACGGGCGCAAGATCAGCCTGAAGGTGGAAGACTCGGGCTACGACCCGAAGCGGGCTGTGCTGGCGGCCCAAAAACTGGTCAACCAGGACAAGATCTTTGCCATGATCGGGCACATCGGCACGGCGCAGAACCTGGCCGCGATGCCGGTGCAATTCAGCAAGAACGTCATCAACTTCTTCCCCGTCACGGCGGCGCGCGAGATGTTTGACCCCTTCCACCCCCTGAAATACGCTTTTGCCGCCACCTATTACGATCAGATACGCCTGTCGACGGCCAAGCTGGTGAAAGATCAAAATCTGAAGAAGATTTGCACCATCTACCAGGACGACGAATTCGGATTGGAGATTTTGCGCGGCGGGGAAGCCGGACTGAAAGCGATCGGGATGGAGTTCACCGAAAAAACCACTTACAAGCGGGGCGCCACCGATTTTTCATCGCAGGTGGCCCGCCTGAAGTCGGCCGGTTGTGAGATGGTGGTGCTGGGCACCATCATTCGCGAAACGGTGGGCACGATTGCTGAGTCGCGCAAAACAGGGTTCAACCCGGTGTTTCTGGGCTCTTCGGCCGCCTACACCGACCTGATCCACAAGCTGGGTGGCCCGGCCATGAACGGTTTGTATGCCGCGATGACTTCGCAGCACCCCTATTTGGATGAAGCCTCACAACCCATCCGCTTCTGGGCCAACAAGTACAAGACCCTTTTCAACGAGGATCCGACCGTGTTCTCGGTCTACGGCTATCAGGCCATGATGCACTTCGCTACGGCAGCGGGCAAGGCCGGCAAAAATTTGACGCATGAGACCTTCATCAAGGCCATGGACACGATGACTTTCCAGGGCGATATCTTTGGCAGCCCGCCGCTGAGCTTTACCGCCACCAAACGCCTGGGCAACGATATGTCGCGACTGTCGCAAATTCAGGAAGGCCGCTGGAAGGTGGTGTCTGATTATGTGAAGTGAGGGTCGCCACCGGCACCCCCCGACCCCTCCCGCTGCGGAGGGGTTTTTTTTGGCAGGCTGGCGATTTTTTGCCGCCCCCTGGCCGACTGGCCCCCTGATTTTTATCTAATTAAGTACCAAAGACCTCATCTGAGTTCTCGAGGGGTGGCATGTGCCTTGCTTGATAAGCGGGGCATGACTTAAGGATAAGCCCCGTGAAACCGACTACACCCTATACCCGTTGGCAGACGCGCTCGATGACTTTGGCGGGCCTGTGTGCCTTGATGGCGGGCTGCGCGAGCATACTGACCGGGGCCGATCAGGCCGTGACCGTGCAGGTCATGTGCAAAGGCCGCCCGGTCGCGGCCGATTGCCAGGTGAGCAATAGCAAGGGCCGCTGGAATTACCAGGCCCCCCAGACGCGGATGATTTTGCGCGACTCCCAGCCCTTGCGGGTGGCATGTCACAGCTCGCTCACCGGCGAATACGGGGTGTATCAGTACCCCGGCGTGAACCCGGCCAGCGTGGGGAATGCGGTGGTCGGCGGTATTGTGGGGGCGGCGGTGGATGCGTCGAATACCAAGCTGTGGGCCTACCCGAGCGTGATCACGATAGAAAACGATTTGTGCAAAAGGATGCCCTCATGAAGCTGTCTATTCATGGTCTGTGGTTGGCCGCCGCTTTGATGTTGAGTGCTTGCGGCGGCGGAGGTGGCGGGGGGTGTGATGCCCAATTGCTCGGTGGCGGGGCGGTGGGTTGCTCT
>JBEAZY010000052.1:0-3816 GCA_041159205.1 Pseudomonadota bacterium | reverse complement strand
CAGATTGCCCAGGCCACCCATGACACAGACCAGAAAGGTGATGGGGCCAAATGACAGGCCGATGGCGGGGTGTACGTCGTATTGCAGCACCAGAAGGCAGGCGGCCAATCCGGCCAGTGCGCCCCCGAGGGCCGAAGTGAGCAGGTATATCTGGCTGGCGTTGACGCCCATCAGGGGCATGACGCCACGGTCTTGACTGATGGCCCGTATGGCGGTGCCGGCATGGGTGCGGTTTAAAAACAAATAAGTGGCGGCAATGGCCAACATGGCCACAGAAAAGGCGATGAGGCGCGCCATGGACAGGCTGATCTCGCCCACCAGGACACTGGGCAGCCGGATGCCGAGGTTGCGAAAGTCGATGCCGAAGGTGACTGTGGCGGCGGCTTGCAGGAAAAACAGCACGCCACCGGTGACCAGCAGCTGGTTGATGGGCTCGGCGGCCAATACGGGGCGGATGATGAAGTGATGCATGCCTGCGCCGAGCACGGCGGTGAGCAAGATGCCCAGGGGCATGGCCAGGGCCAATGACCAGCCCATTTCGACATGGGCCCAGTAAATGCCGTACATGCCGATCATCATCAACTCGGCGTAAGAGATCCAGACGACGTCGATGACGCCAAAGATGAGGTTCAAGCCCAGGGCCAAAAGGGCCAACAGGCCGCCGAGCAAGATGCCGTTGATGACGGCTTCGAGCAAGAAGATATCGAGAAATTCCATCACACCCCCAGATAAGCTTTTTGCACTTCGGCACTGGCCAACAATTGGGCCGAGGTGCCGCTGGCGCGGATGCGACCGGTCTCGAGGAGGTAGCCACGATCGACCACTTGCAAGACCTGTTGAATGTTTTGTTCGACGATGAGCACTGTGTAGCCTTCGCCCCGGATGCGCAAGATGAGCTCGAAGATGGATTGCACCACGACGGGGGCCAGGCCGGCGGAGGGCTCGTCGAGCAAGAGCAAGGTCGGGCTGCTCATCAGGGCCCGCCCGATGGCGCACATTTGTTGTTCGCCGCCAGACATGGTGCCGGCCATTTGGGTGCGACGCTCTTTCATGCGGGGGAAGAGGTCGTAGACATAGGCCAGCCGGTCTTGCAGGTGAGCCCGCGCCTTGGGGTGATAGGCCCCGATGCGCAGGTTGTCTTCGACGCTGAGGCGCGGAAACAGGCGCCGCCCTTCGGGCACATGGGCGATGCCCATGCCGACCAACAGGTGGGGCGCGATGTGGGTGTAGGGGTTGCCGTTGAGCGTGAGCTCGCCCGAGGTGACATCGATGAGGCGCGAGATGGCGCGCAGCAGTGTGGATTTGCCCGCCCCGTTGGGGCCGATCACAGCGACAGCTTCGCCGGCATGGATGGAGAGATTGACGTCGAAGAGGGCTTGGAAGCTGCCGTAGCCGGCGTGGACATGTTCCAGTTTCAGCATCAGGCCTCCGCCGTGGGGGATTGAAACTGCTTTTGCAAGCCGGATGCGTCGGTGCCCAAGTAGACTTCGACGACTTTAGGGTCGTGCACCACTTCGCTGGGGCTGCCTTGGGCGATGAGGACGCCATGGTCCAACACCATGCAGCGATCGATGACCTTCATCAGCACGCCCATGATGTGCTCGACCCAGATGATGGTGACGCCGCGTTCGTCGCGGATGCGTTTGAGCATGAGTGCGGCGGATTCCATCTCGCTTTCGTCGAGGCCGCCCAAACTCTCATCGGCCAGGAGCAGGGCGGGCTGAGTGGCCAGGGCGCGCGCCATTTCGAGTTTTTTCAGGCCGGCGGCGCCCAGGCCGTCGACGCGGGCGCCTTGGGCGTAGGGCAGGTCGATGAGTTCGAGCGCGTCGTGCGCACGGCGCTCGGCTTCGGCGCGATCGATGGTTTGACTGGCGCCAAAATAGGCGGCCAAGGTCACGTTCTCCAATATGCTGAGCTTGCGAAAGGGCCGGGGGATTTGAAACGTGCGTGCCAGGCCCAGACGGCAGACTTCGTTGGGTGTGAGCCCACCGATGGGGCGGCCATTGAGCAAGATCTCTCCCTCGGTGGGGGCATACAGGCCAGCGAGCACGTTGAAGGTGGTGCTTTTGCCGGAGCCATTGGGCCCGATGAGGCCCAATATCTCGCCGCGGCTGACCTGGAATGACACCTGGTCAACCGCGGTGAAGCCCCCAAACCGTTTTGTCAGGCGTTGGACTTGGAGCATCAGTTGGCGTAGGCATGGCCCTTGGGCAAGGGCAGAACCGGGTCTTTGGTTTTGATGGCGCTGGGCCAGACCACAAAGGTGTCGTTGCCAGAATACTGATGCACCACGGGGGTGGAGCGCTCGTTTTGGCCGGACATGGGTGTGCCGGGTGGGAAGAATTTCACGCCGTAGCCCTGAATGGTGCCGCCAGCCGGGATGTCGGTGTCCAAGGCGGCTTTGCGCAAGGCCTCGGGATCGACGCCGCCGTATTTTTTGATGGCGCGTGGCATGACGTCGGTGAAGAAAATCCAGGCCTGATTGAAGCCCATGGAGACGTGGGTGGGGACTTCATCGCCTTTGACTTCGGCCTTGTAGCGCTTGATCATCTCGGCGGTGACGGCCCCCAAGCCAGGTTGCAGTGACTTGGGGTCGAGCAGTTGGGCGGCGACCGGGTCGACGTTGAAGATGAGGTTGGCGTCGTCTTTGAAGGTGGCAAACAATTTGTCAAATTGACCGTACCCGGCACCGTGCCCGATCAGGGCCGACCACTTCAAGCCCTGTTCTTTGGCTTGGCGCAAGAAGAGGGTGATGTCGGGGTTGTAGCCGGTGTGCAAAATCACATCGGGGCGGGCCCGGCGCAGCTTGGTCACCAAAGGGGAGAGATCAGGGGCGGTGGCGGCGTAGCCCTCTTTGAGGGCCACTTGCATGCCAAGTTGTTTGCAAGACGATTCGTTGCCGGCTGCCACACCGGCACCATAGGGGCCGTCTTCGTAGATGACCGCGACTTTAAGGTCTTTGGGGTCTTTACCCAGGCGGGCTTTGGCGTTTTCACTGAGGAACTGGCAGGAGGCTTCGCCGAATTGGTCAGAGTGAACTTGGGCGCGGAAGACGTAGCGCAGGTTTTTGTCTTTGAAGACCGAGGAGGCGACGCAGACGTTGGCCCACATGAATTTTTTGGACTGGTCGATTTTTTGCGCCATGGGGACACAGTGGGCCGAAGAGAAAACGCCCATGATCATGTCAACTTTTTCCTGGTTCAAGAGGCGTTCGGTTTCGTTGATGGCCACTTCGGCCTTGCTTTGTGCGTCAACGTAAACGGGCACGATGCGATAGCCATCGACGCCACCGCGCTCGTTGATCATGTCGATGGCGTACTTGGTGCCCAGGTAACTGGCGTTGGAGCCGCCGGCGGCCAAGGCGCCAGACATGTCGTAAATGACGCCAATTTTGAAGGTTTTCGCTTGCGCCCAAGCCCCTGTGCTGGAGAATGCGGCGCACAAGGCCGCCACCCAAAACATCTGTTTGAACATCGCTTGTCTCCTTTTATGTATATGGTGCTGATCGTTGGAAAGTAACAAATCCGTGATGTGTTCACCAATGGCGTTAACCCCTAGGGCCATGCTCGCTGTGTGCCAGAGGCATGCCGTGCGCCCAGGCCTTTGGTGAATACCCTGAGATGGCGTGACAGTGGGGGAGATTTGGTCACAATGAGGCCATGCCACAAACGGATGTGATCATTGTTGGGGCCGGCTCAGCCGGTTGTGTGTTGGCCGACCGCTTGAGTGAGTCGGGCCGCCGTCAGGTGGTGTTGCTGGAGGCCGGTGGGCGTGACACGAACCCGTGGATCCATATTCCGATGGGTTATGGCAAGC
>JBEAZY010000051.1:0-3579 GCA_041159205.1 Pseudomonadota bacterium | reverse complement strand
GCCTGGCTTTGACCTGCAAGGCCTGCTCATGGATGCCCAGAGATCGATCCAGCAAATTCATGTTTGATCCTCAATGACCCTTGAAGTTGGATGATGGGAAGCATTCAAGTTCTTCCCGCTTGTGTCGATAATTGCAATATCTGTGCCATACGATCCGACACTGTTTTGAGCGGTGCCTATAGGAGGGGGCCGCCCGATGCCATGTCGGCCAGAGGCAAGCGTTTGCCTGAGGGGCAATCAGTTGCCGCCGGTGGCGGCCGGGCGAGTGTCTACGGCGGCCACCTGTGTCGTCGCTTGAGGTTTCCATTGCGGAAAGGTTTTTTGCGCTAAAACCATCAAGCCATGAACGATCGAGTCGCGCGTGATGCCCATGGGTGGCGCGCCCCGCACATACAGCTCTTTGGCTTGTCTGCCGGCGATGGGCAGTGCCACATGGCGCCGGGTCTCCTGACGTACCGCGGGGGAGAGCACACTCAGATATAAATCATCCAGGCCCATTTTTTTGCCGCCGTTGGGCATGCCTATGTCGTTGAAGTAGCGTTCGACCAAATCAAGTTGTTGTACCAGCCCCATGCCCAGGATTTGTTTCGCTCGGCCTGCCATGCCCACAGATGCGGCCCCTTTGCTTTCACCTTCACAGAATTGAATGATGCCGTGACAGCGGCCGTTGCTGGCCTGGGGGTTCATGCCATCGCTCTCTATGAGAGTGAGCATCGCGAAATGATCCGGATCGAAGCCGAATTGCTGCGCCAGAGCATTGATTTTTTGTTGCGCCTTTGTGACTTCACTGCCAGCCAAATAGCCTTTTTCAACCGCCCGGCCCAGGGTTTGGTCCAATAAAGTGCGATTTGGAGCGGGGGAGGCGGGCGCCAAAGCCGTATTTTCTGTGGCCTGTGTGGCCTCTGCGGCCGATGGCGCAGGTGCTGTTGTCGTGGGTTTGGCGAGTGTGGCCATGCGCTCTTGCAGGGCTTGCAGGGTGTTGTTGGCCGTCAATCGACTCTGTAGTCCAGCGATTTGAACACTCTGGCCTGCACGGATTTGGTCGGCGTTGGCGATGCCGTTATCACGTGCCAGTTGCAGCGCTTCGCGATAGGCCAATCGTGCGTCTGTTGGCAAGCCCAGTGATTTGAATTGTTGTCGAACGATGCCAACCAGGGTGTCGCCCTTCTGAACACGAACCGACTCTGAGGCAGGTTCCATCTGAATTTGAGCCAAGACTTTGTCAAACCCTTTGGCCGAGCCGACTTGCCCTTCTCGGCCACTGGCGATGTCATTCGCACGGCGTGACGCCGAAAGCCCCGACAGGCCGGGTGGATTGAATGCGTTCTGTATGCCCATGGCGTCAAATCATCTGGCTTGTTTCTTGCTTAAATGGTGTCGAATTGACGAAATTTTTACAGTTTCAAACCGGTCAGCAAAAAATGAGCCAACTCTTCATTCTTCTTGCACTTTGGATGTCTCCAATGGTGGCGTGGTCCACAGACGCATCAGGCACGCCCAGAGCCGCCCTGGAATCTGGCGTCACGGCCTGGGTCGCCAAGCAACAGGGTAT
Organism: Pseudomonadota bacterium; assembly: GCA_041159205.1. Lineage (GTDB taxonomy): Bacteria > Pseudomonadota > Gammaproteobacteria > Burkholderiales > Burkholderiaceae_C > Limnohabitans. Next base: position 2,027 of record JBEAZY010000051.1, on the reverse strand, counting down.
GGACGCGGCACAAATCACCATGATCCCGATTGATCATCGATTAAATCTAAAGGTATGTGATTCGGATTTGAAATACAGTTTTCCATTTAATAACGCAGAAACCGTGAAGGTGGTTTGTCCCCAACCCAGTTGGCAAATTTTTGTTCGGCTGATGTTGCCCAACGCCAGTGCGCGGGGTTTGGCAGGTGTCAATCCGGGCACAGCCCAGGGGAGATCCAACCGGCAGGTCTGGGTGGTCGAGCATCACCTGTCAACGGGGAGTGTGGTTCAAAAGAGTCAATTGGCCTTGGTTGAACGGGATAGCCAGGCGGTGGGCCCTGCGGCCATCGACGTCCAAACCGATCTGAATTTCATGGAGGCGGTGCGCGATTTGTCCCCTGGCACCATCATTCGACAGCATGATTTAAGACCCATGATTCTGGTTAAAAGAGGACAAATGGTTCAAATGACCCTCGGTCAAGGCCTAGGCTTTCAAATCGCGGCCCGGGTGGAAGCCATGCAGGATGGCCGCTTTGGGGAGCAAATCAAGTTAAAAAACCCCGAATCAGGTCGAATCCTGAGTGGAGTGGTCAAAGGTCCGGGAACCGTGACAGGATCATGAAAATGTCCAAAAATGACTCAAGTTTCACTGATTGCTGTCGATGCCAAGTACGAGTGTGGTTCAAACTCTTCCCCTTGAACCAGAAAAGAGCAAATCATGACTGATCCGATCTCTGGCTATGGACGCCATCTCTCCTTAGACTTGCAAAAGTCTATTCAGTCCAAGACCGAGCGCAAGTCTGCGGTGACCCAAGAAAGCAAGGATGCAGCCATCCAGCCTGAGGTCGACCGCATCACCTCGAGCGTGACGGACATGCTGGCTCAATCCGAGCCGCCGTTTGATCGTGCCAAGGTGGATCGAATCAAACAGGCCATTCAGGAGGGGCAGTACGCCATAGACCCCAAACGAATCGCCGAGAATTTTGTCGCGATTGAGCGGATGATCAAATGACCTTTAAACCTTTGCAGTTGGAGTCATTGACGGACATTCAGGCTGTGCAAAGCGATCTGGCTGAATTGCGCAGAATATTGATGCAGGAATTCGAGGCCCTTAAAAAGCGTGATTTGCTGGAATTGGGGGCTTTGGAGGCGAGTAAAACCGAGATTTTGACCCGCTTGGACCGCCATACAGATTCATTCAAACAGGCTGAAAAACTGGGTGCCGACTGGTTGCTGGCCAGAGAAGATCTCACTGAGTGCCGGGATCTGCATTTCAAAAATTTGCAGTTGTTGCGTCGACAACTCGATATTGTGCAGGGCACTTTGCAAGTGATGCTGGGTGACTCGGAACCCATGCCCACCCTTTATGACCGTTTAGGGCAAGTGGGTGCCAGTCGGGCTGCCAGAGCCTGGCAGTCGGTTTGATGAGGGTCTATTCGAAACTGACTTTAGGTCTTTGTCATGGCTGGGTTTCTCTTTTTTCATCCCCGGGCTGCATGCCTTTGAGCCAATAAACCCATGACAGGATCACCGCCACGGCGGTATAGAGGTCTGGGGGAATTTCGTCATCCGGTTCGAGTTGGCTGAGCATGGCGACCAATTCCGGATCTTGAGCCACATGCACGCCATGGGCTTCAGCCTCGGCCAGGATTCTCTCAGCCACCTCGCCGCGCCCGCGGGCCGAGACGATGGGGGCCGGGCGAGACCCATATTCCAGGCTGACGGCCTCTTTCAATCGGAACTTCATGTTTTGATGTCCACCAGATGCCCTGGCCCCTCAAAATGAGTCACGGCGGGTTCTCCTTTGGGCATCACCCCGTGCAAAATTTGCATGGAGAGCACATTCAAGCCCGCTTCGTGGAGTTGGGCCTTCAAGCTGGGTGCTTGTTGTCTGGCCATCTGCGCCACATCGTCGCGCTCGGCCCACATCATGAGTTCCAGTCCAGAAGGACGAAGAATGCGCGTGCGCAACCAGACCGCACCCAATTCCGGCATCTTTAATTCGAGGTCTACCACGAAGGGGCGTGGCGTTGGGGTGTCTGCATGGC
>JBEAZY010000050.1:0-4616 GCA_041159205.1 Pseudomonadota bacterium | reverse complement strand
CAACTCCAGATAACTGACTCGCCCGGCCAATGACTCTGCCGACTGCTTCAGCAATGCGCCGCTGGCCGACCCCAGCAACAAAAATCGTCCGGGTACCCGATGGGCGTCAATTTCGGGGCGCAGCTGTGCAAACAGCTCAGGCATGGTCTGTACTTCATCGAGGATCACCAGCGTATGCCGGTGCGCAGACCAAAACGCCGCCGGGTTCGTCAGCCTGGCCCGATCCGTCGGGTTTTCCAGGTCCAGAAAAACAGAGCCAGGTGTAGTCTGTTGAATTTGTCGACCTAGCGTTGATTTGCCCACCTGACGGGCACCCAAAAGCACAACGGCTGGCGCAAAGTCCAGACGTTGTTTCAGTTCTGTCAGGGCTTGCCGAAAGATCATCCTTGCATTTTAGCAACACAACTGCAAAATTACAAGGATAAATACCCAATAAATAATACTTTAATTTCTATGATAGTCTTCCCGCCCTGAAGTCCTCCACCGCCTCCATCAGTTGTTGGCGGGTGTTCATGACAAAGGGACCGTATTGGGCTATCGGCTCGCGCAGCGGCTTGCCGGCCAACAAAATCGCTTTGGACCCGGCAGCGGCTTGCAATCGCACCCCATCACCAGCACCCAAAATCGCCATCCGCTCGGCGGGCACGGCCTGCGCACCGGCCGCCCCCAGCACCTCAACGCGGCCTCGGTACACATAGATGAATGCATGATGCCCGTCGGGCAACGGGTGTTCAAACGAGGCGAGGTCGGCGCTGAAGTGCAGGTCCCAAAACTCGGGTTGCGTGTGCTCACTCTGAATCGGGCCGCCGGTGCCGTTCACTGACCCACCGATGACGATCGCCTCGACACCCGGGGCGACCTGCACGCGCGGCAGGTGCGCGTGCGCGATGTCCTGGTAGCGCGGCTCGCACATCTTGAGTGACGAAGGCAGGTTCAGCCACAGCTGAAAGCCCTCCATCAATCCCTCTTCCTGTTCCGGCATCTCGCTGTGGATCAGACCGCGACCAGCGGTCATCCACTGCACATCGCCATTTTGCAGCAGGCCCTCATTGCCCCGGCTGTCGCGGTGGCGCATGCGCCCGTGCAACATATAGGTGACCGTTTCAAACCCCCGATGCGGGTGATCAGGAAAACCGGCGATGTAATCGGTGGCCTCGGTGCTGCCAAAGTGATCCAGCATCAAAAAGGGGTCAAGCCTTTGCTGCCACTCATTCGTCAGCACCCGGGTCAGCTTGACCCCGGCGCCGTCCGATGTCGGCTGCCCCGCCACCATCCGCTCAACCGAGCGGGCTTGGGTGATGGCGGTGCTCATTGAACGGCGTAGCCTTCATCGGCGATGGCTTCCATCAAAGACCCACGGGGCTGATCGCTTTGCACCGTGACCTTATTCTCCGCCCGCACGATCTCGACGCTGGCCTTCGGGTCCAGCCGCAGCAATGCCTTCTTGACCGACGCCTCGCAATGGCCGCAAGTCATCCCCTTCACCTCAAACTGGTATTCCATGATCTGGCTCCTTTTCATTTAATTGGGGTCTGACCCCAATTTCGCAAGTGTGTCGCAAAAGCAACCATTAATTGGGGTCTGACCCCAATTAACGAGACCCCAATTAACGGTTTCTGCGCAGCAGCAGGGCATTGGTCATGACGCTGACGCTGCTCAGGGCCATTGCCGCCCCCGCGACGACGGGGCTGAGGTAACCCAAGGCGGCCAGCGGTATGCCGGCGACGTTGTAGGCAAAAGCCCAGAACAAATTCTGGCGGATTTTGGCCACCGTGCGACCAGAGATGTCGATGGCCTGTGCGACCAGGGCGACGTCGCCGCGCATCAGGGTGATGCCTGCCGTGCCCATGGCCACATCGGTGCCGCCGCCATCGGGGTTGGCCATGGCCATGCCGACATCGGCAGCCGCCAGGGCGGGGGCGTCGTTGATGCCGTCGCCGACAAAGACGACAGTGCGATGGCCCGCATGGGCCTGTGCTTGCAGGCGGCGCACCCATTCGGTTTTTTGCGCCGGCAAAACCTCGGCATGGATCTCGTCGGCACGCAAGCCCAGCTTTTGGCCCATGGCCAGTGCGGCGGCCTGGTTGTCGCCCGAGATCAGGGCCAGTTGCAGGCCGCGGGCGCGCAATTCGGCCAAAGCCTGCTCAACGCCCGGTTTGGGCAAGTCGCCAAAGCTCAGCAGGGCCAGCACGCGGGTCACACCTTCGGCGTCGGTTTGTGCCAACAGCGACAGCGTGTGGCCTTGTGACAACTGGTTTTGCACGCGCTGGTTTTGCTCAGCCGTGAGGTGCGCAGACAGCCAAACCACACTGCCCAGCAAGATGCGCTGACCGTCGACATCTCCCTGTATGCCCCGCCCGCTATGGCTTAGGCTGTTTTGCACATCCAGCAGGCCCAGGCCGCGGCTTTTCGCCTCGCGCAAGACGGCGCGTGTCAGCGGGTGTTCACTGTGTTGTTGCAGGCTTGCCGCCCATTGCAGCAGCGTGGCTTCGGGCTGCTCGATCAGTGGCAACAGTTCGATCAGGCGTGGCTGCCCCTGAGTCAGCGTCCCGGTTTTGTCAAAGGCGACGATGCCCGCCCGGTGCGCCAGCTCCAGCGCCTGAGCGTCGCGTATCAAAATGCCCTGCCGGGCGGCGACACCCGTGCCGGCCATGATGGCGGCGGGTGTGGCCAGCCCCAAGGCGCAGGGGCAGGCGATCACCATGACGGCCACGCTGTGGATGAGCGCGGTCTCAAAACCCGCCCCGGCCCAGCCCCAGGCCAGCCCGGTGATCAGGGCAATGACCAGTACCACCGGCACAAACACGGCGGCAATCTGGTCCACCAAACGCTGAATCGGCGCTTTGGCGGCCTGAGCGTCTTCCACCAGGCGGATGATTTGCGACAGCAGCGAAGTCGCGCCGACCGCGGAGACCCGAATCTGCAAAGACCCCTCGCCGTTCAGCGTGCCGCCGCGCACATGCTGGCCCGGTGTTTTATGCACGGGCAAAGGCTCGCCGGTCAGCATCGACTCATCCACGCTGCTTTCGCCCTCGAGCAGTTCGCCGTCGGCAGGAATGCGCTCCCCCGGCAAGACGCGCAGCAGATCGCCGGCCAAGACCTCGGCAATCGGCAAAGACTGTTCACCCTCGGCGGTCAAGACCCGTGCGCTGTGCGGTCGCAGAGCTTGCAGCGCTTGTATGGCTTGCAGCGTGCTGTGTTTGGCGCGCGCCTCCAGCCACTTGCCCAGCAGCACCAGGGTGATGACGACCGCAGATCCTTCAAAGTACAGATCCGGCCCATGGCCGGCATGCTGCTCGGGCGGGCTGCTCAGCCACAACCAGACCGACAAGGCCCATCCCGCCGTGGTCCCCAGCGCCACCAGCAGGTCCATATTGCCGCTACCGGCGCGCAGGGCATGCCAACCGGCTTTGTAAAAACGCGCGCCCAAAACGAATTGGACCGGCGTGGCCAGGGCAAACTGCCATACCGCCGGCAGCATCAGGTGCTCGCCCCACAGGGCACTGACCATCGGGGCGATCAAGGGCAGACTGAGCGCCATGCCGATCCACACCGGCCAGGTCTCGCGCCAGCCACCGCCGTCGCGGGCCAGGTCGGCATGCGCCTCCCTCGGCTCATACCCCGCGTCGCGGATCGCGCGGCGCAAACGCGCTTGCTGTTCGGCGGCATCTGCGGGCGCATCGCGCAGCGTCACGCGCGCCATTTCGGTCGCCAGATTGATGCTGGCCGAGGCTACCCCGGGCACCTTGTTCAGTGCGCGTTCGACGCGGGTGACGCAAGATGCGCAGGTCATGCCCCCGACGCCTATGTCATAAACCAGATCAGAAGTAGCCATAGAACTCAAGTGTAGACCCAAACCCTCATATACCCAAGGGGTATATGAGGGCGGGCGTCACCCGGTCAAGTTTCGGCTTTGTGCGGGGTGTGGCGCGGCGAGAACCAGGCCACATACAGCGTGGGCAAGACCACCAGGGTCAGCAAGGTGGCCGACACCAGACCACCGATGACTACCAAGGCCAATGGGCGCTGGGTTTCGGCACCGATGTCATGGCTCAGTGCCATCGGCAGCAGGCCCAGCGCGGCCAGCAAGGCCGTCATCAGCACGGTGCGCAATCGCTGCATCGAACCTTCGCGCACGGCATCGACCAGAGGCAGGCCGGCGGCACGCAGTTGTTGAAACACGGTCAGCATCACCACGCCATTGAGCACCGCTTGGCCCGACAAGGCAATGAAGCCGATCGCCGCCGAGACCGACAGCGGGATGCCGAAAACCCACAGGGCGAAGATGCCACCCACCAGGGCCAAAGGCACGTTGACCAGAATCAGGGCCGCGCTTTTCAGGGTTTTGAAGGCGTCGAACAAGAGCACAAAGATCAGCAGCAACGAGATGGGCACCACCACCGCCAGCCTTTGCATGGCGCGCTCCTGGTTTTCAAACTCACCCGACCAAGTGACCGTGTAGTTATCGGGTATTTTCACGTTTTGGGCCACCCTTTGTTTCATGTCGGCCACCACCGAGCCCATGTCGCGGCCCTTGATAAAGATGCCGATGGCCATCGTGCGGCGACCTGCCTCGCGGGCGATGTTCATGGCCCCGCTGCCCTGCGTGATATCGG
>JBEAZY010000049.1:0-8734 GCA_041159205.1 Pseudomonadota bacterium | reverse complement strand
ATCTCGATGGTTTGTCCGCTCATGCTGGTGACCACATCGCCGGGTTTGACCGCCTGTCCATCGGGCATGTTCTCGCAGGCGGGAATCAGCCCGACCACATTCAGAGCTGGTTGCAACTCGGCCAGCGCACGGAAGGTACCCAAGACGCTGGCGGCGCCGCACATGTCAAATTTCATTTCATCCATGCCCGGCCCGGGTTTGAGCGATATGCCCCCGGTGTCAAAGGTGATGCCTTTGCCCACCAAGACCGTGGGTGCCTTGGACTTCGGGGCACCGTTGTATTGCAAGACGATGAACTTCGGCGATTGGGCCGAGCCCTGGGCCACCGACATGAAAGAACCCATGCCCAGCTTGGCCACCTCACGCAGACCCAGCACCTGGCAACTTACCCGTTTGTGGCGTGCCAACTCTTGGGCCACCTTGGCCAAGTGGCTGGGGGTGGCATGGTTGGCAGGCCGGTTGCCCCATTCGCGCGCCAGTTCGACCCCCAATGCGCGGGCCCGTGCACGCTCAAAAGCCCCCAAAGAGGCTTTGGCCAAAGGGACCCCCAGTACGCAACGTTGCAAGCGGCGTGGCTTGGCACTGGGCTTGGTGGCGGTATACACATAGCTGGCATCGTGGACGGCCAACAAGGCCGCCTCCACGCTTTGGGGGTCGCCAGAGGCCAACACCAAGCAAACGTGCTCGAGTTGCGACAGCTTGGCCGATTGCATAGCCGTCTGCAAGGCGCCCCGCCATTTGGCGGCCGGGGCATCGGCGCTGGCGAGTAAAAGCACCCGGCGTGCCATCACGCCAGGGGCGCGATAACCCAGCAGCGTCTGCCCCATCTGGCTGAGGTCGAGGTCTTTGGCCTTGACAGCCTGATGAATCCAGGCACCCAGGGGCGACTGCGCCTCGGGCGACCGAGACGATAAAACCACCACCAGCAAGTCGGTTTTCACTTGGGCGGCCTGGGCCAGATTCAAAGTCTTGAGTTCAGGGGTCATAATTCATCACTTCCAACAATTCGGCCTATGTTATTCCATTCCTCATTACGCCAGGAATTGATGCGGACTTTCAGCGCCACGCTGGTGGTGCTGGTCACCGTCGTCCTGACCATGATGCTCATCCGCACCCTGGGTCAAGCCAGTAAAGGGGCGGTCAACCCCTCGGAGGTGAGCTTGATTCTCGGCTACACACTGCTGGGTAATTTGCACATCATCCTCACCCTCAGCCTTTTCCTGTCGGTCGGGGCCTGCCTGTCGCGTCTGTTTCGCGACAGCGAAATGGTCATCTGGGTCAGCAGCGGCATCGGTTTGCTGGGGCTGTTGCGACCGATTTGGCGCTTTTCATGGCCGGTTTGGATGCTGATTTTCTTCCTCGCCTTCTGGATTTGGCCCTGGACCCATCAGCAGAATCAGGAGTTGCGCGAGCGTTACCGGCAGCGGGGCGATCTGGAGCGGGTCTCGCCCGGCCTGTTCCAGTCTTCCGCGAGTGGGCAGCGGGTGTTCTTCATCGATAAAAACACGGTCGATGGCCAGCCTGCCCGCAATGTCTTTATCGCCAGCGTGGATGCGCAGCGCCGCACCATCACATCGGCCCGCTCTGGTCGTCTGACGGACATCGAGGGAGAGCGATTTTTGGTGCTGGAGAATGGCCAGCAGCTGGAGTTGTCAGAGAAAGACAGCAGCGCGCGCATGATTGAATTTCAGCGCTTGGACACCCGCATCGACGCAGCCCCGAGAATGGCCCCTCAATACACGGCACAGGCCATGTCCAGCGTGGATTTGTGGCGCAATTTCGACCGCTTTGCCCAAGCCGAACTGGCCTGGCGCGCCGGCCTGTTGTGGGCGGCGGTCAACCTCTGCCTGATGGCGGTGGCGGCCGCCCGGGTCAACCCCAGGGCGGCCAAGGGAGGGCAAATCCTCTTGGGCTTGTTCACTTTCATCGTTTACTACAACCTGATCAATTTGGGCCAGTCGTGGATTGCCAACGGCCAGACCCACTGGTTGCGCCACCTCTTGGCTTTGCACGGCAGTCTGACTTTGTGCAGTTTGGCATTGTTGACCATGCGAAATCACCATTGGCACTGGCGTTTGCGCCCCTCCAAGGGGACTGCATGATCACCCTGCGCAAACTGATCGACCGCGACATCTACTTGTCGGTGGCCACGGTCACCCTGGGCTTTCTGGCCCTGTTTTTCTTCTTCGATCTGATTGAAGAACTCAAGGTCATACAGCAGAAGCAGGCCTTGGGCTATGGTTATGGTCAGGCCATGGTTTATTTGCTATTGCTGATCCCCAACCACATCTACGAACTATTGCCCATCACTGTGTTGATTGGCACCGTGTTCGTCATGGCCAGGCTGGCCCAAAGCTCGGAATTCACCATTTTGCGCACCTCCGGGCTGGGGCCCTATGCCGCGCTCAGGCAACTGGCCCGTTTGGGGCTGATCTTCATCGCCCTGACCTGGGCCATGGGGGACTATCTTGCGCCGTGGGCCGAACGCAAGGCCCAGGGCTTCAAAGCCCGGGCCATGGGAGAAACGGTCATCGGCAACACCGGCGCCTGGTTGCGCGAACGTGGCGATGGCTGGCAACAGACCATCCACATCCGATCGGCCGACATCAATGGGGAAATTCTGGGCCTGCGCATCTATGAATTCGACGACCTCGGGCGCTTCAAAAGCATGACCCAGGCCGACCGGGGCGAATACCTGAGTGGCACTGATGAATGGTTGCTGAAAGGGGTGCAAAGGCGGGAATTTCAAAACCAGACCACCGACGAACTGTCACACCCCCTGACGCACCACAATGAGTGGCAATGGCGTACCCGGGTTACGCCTGAAATGGTGTCCGTGGCCCTGCTCAACCCGGATCGAATGCGAACCTGGGATCTGTTTCAATACATCCGCTATCTGCAAAGCAACGATCAGAGCAGCCAGCGCTACGAAATCGTGTTCTGGAACAAGGTGTTTTATCCCATCAGTTGCCTGGTCATGATCGTGCTGGCATTGCCTTTCGCCTATCTGCACTTTCGATCCGGCCAAATCGCCAATCTGGTGTTCATCGGGGTCATGGTGGGCGTCAGCTTTTTTCTGCTCAACAATGTCTTCGGTCACATTGGCAATTTGCGTCAATGGTCGCCCTGGTTGGCGGCGGCCCTGCCGGGCATGATTTATTCCATGATTTCTCTGCTGGCCTTTGGCTGGCTGGTCTTGCGCCAATGAAAACTGCCGTCATTTTGTTCGCTCACGGGTCCAGGGACCCCTTGTGGCACGCCCCCATCGAGGCGGTACAACGCCGATTGCGGGTCTTGCAACCGGCATTGATCGTGCGCTGTGCATACCTCGAGCTGACCCAGCCCGAGCTGCCGCAGTGCGTGGCCCAACTTTTGTCCGAAGGGGCCCGGCACATCCGGATATTGCCCATGTTTCTGGGCATGGGCCGCCATGCCCGCGAAGACTTGCCTGCCATCGTGACGGAACTGCGGTCCAGGCACCCTGAGGTCAAGCTGGAGGTCTTGCCGGCCCTGGGCGAGGACCCGAGGGTGACAGAAATCACATGCCAAATCGCATTGGACAATCTTGGCTCCATATAATCACAGGTTATGAACCTGCACCAATTCAGATTTGTCCAAGAAGCCGTACGGCGGCAATTGAACCTGACCGAGGCGGCCAAGGCATTGCATACCTCTCAACCCGGGGTCTCTAAGGCCATCATAGAGCTGGAGCAGGAACTGGGGATAGACATCTTTACCCGGCATGGCAAACGGCTCAAGCGCGTGACCGAGCCGGGACAGCATGTCCTCAAGAGCATCGATCTGATTTTGCGCGAAGTCAGTAATCTGCGTCGCATAGGCCAGCAATACAGCACGCAGAACCACGGCACCTTGTCGATCGCCACCACCCATACCCAGGCCCGGTATGTCCTGCCTCGCCCGGTGGCGCAACTTCGCGAGTCATATCCGGATGTCACCGTGAGTCTGCACCAGGGTTCGCCCGATCAGGTGGCCCGAATGGTCATCGAGGAGGTGGCCGAAATTGGCATGGCCACTGAATCGTTGGCCAACTACCCTGAACTGGTCACCCTGCCCTGTTACGAATGGCAACACGAGTTAGTCATGCCACGCCAGCACCCTTTGGCCACCGCCAAACAGATCAGTCTGGAGCGGCTGGCCGAATACCCTTTGGTGACCTATCATCCCTCCTTCACGGGGCGTTCCCGCATTGATCAGGCTTTTGCGCAACACGCCTTGCAGCCCAGAATCGCGCTTGAAGCCATCGACTCGGATGTGATCAAAACGTATGTCAGTCTGGGCATGGGGGTGGGCATCGTGGCCGAAATGGCGGTGCAAGACGGACTTCCCGACAACCTCATCCACCGACCTGCGGGCCAGTTGTTCGGTTCGAACATGGCTCGGGTGGCCTTCAAAAAAGGCAGTTACCTGCGACACTTTGTGCTGGAGTTTGCCCAGATGCTCAGCCCGCGCCTCAACCGCGACCTGGTGCTCAAAGCCCTGGAGGGCAGAGACACCGATTACGAACTTTGATGTGTTTTGCCCATGACCCCTGTCATTGAATCCAAACTGCCCCAGGTGGGCACCACCATTTTCACCGTCATGTCGGCCCTGGCGCTGGAACACCAGGCCGTCAATCTGGGGCAAGGTTTCCCTGATTTTGAATGCGACCCCAGATTGGTCGACGCCGTCACCGACGCCATGCGTCGCGGCCTCAATCAATACCCTTCGATGCTGGGGGTGCCAGAGTTGCGCCAGGCCATCGCCGACAAAGTCGAGAGACTCTACGGGCGCCGATATGACGTGCAAAACGAAATCACCGTGACCGCCGGGGCCACCCAGGCCATCATCAATGCCGTACTGGCCGTGGTGCGGCCCGGTGACGAAGTGATTGTGCTGGAGCCCTGTTACGACAGTTACATTCCCAACATCGAACTGGCCGGTGGCACCGTGGTGCGTGTGCCTCTGACCCCGGGCTCTTTCAGACCTGACTTTGATCGCATTGCCGCTGCCATCACCCCGCGGACCCGCATGATGATGATCAACACCCCGCACAACCCCAGCGCCACGGTCTGGACGCGGGAAGAATTGCTCAAGCTGCAAGAGATCCTGGCCCCCACCTCAGTCATTTTGCTGTCGGACGAAGTCTATGAGCACATGGTCTACGACCCATTGCAGCACATCAGCGTGGCGAGTTTCCCTCTGTTGGCCGAGCGGGCCTTTGTGATCTCCAGTTTTGGCAAGACCTACCATGTCACCGGCTGGAAAGTCGCTTATTGTGCCGCCCCCGCATCGTTCACAGTCGAATATCGCAAGGTCCACCAGTTCAATGTGTTCACCGTGAACACCCCGGTTCAATACGGCCTGGCCGCTTACATGGCGGACCCGGCACCCTATTTGGAATTGCCGGCCTTTTACCAACGAAAGCGCGATTTGTTCCGTGCCGGACTGGCCCGGACCAAATTCAGCTTGCTGCCCAGCGAAGGCAGTTATTTCCAATGCGCGCGCATCGACCAATTGGCCGTGCCGGAAAAAAACCTGAGCGAAGCCGATTTTTGCCAGTGGCTCACGCGCGAGATCGGGGTGGCCGCCATTCCCCTGTCGGCCTTTTACGCCGATGGCTTTGACCAGCGCATCATCCGTTTTTGCTTCGCCAAAAAAGACGAGACCTTGCACGTCGCTCTGCAAAGGTTGGCCCGGCTTTGATTCTGCGGGTGTCGTGACCAGGACTCAGCCCAACTGGCTCCAGGCTTTGTCAAGCCGCTTGATGCTGACCGGTTGCGGGGTACGCAGCTCTTGGGCAAAAAAACTCACGCGCAATTCTTCCAGCAACCAGCGAAACTCGCCCATGCGCTCGTCGGTGGCCCCTTTGCGCTCGGCCACCAGTCGCCAATAGCGTTGTTCCTGGGCGCGGATTTCAGCCATGCGCTGGTGATCTCGGGCCGGGTCAGTGCGGCATTTGTCCAACCGCAAGGTGATGGCCTTGAGGTAGCGCACCAGATGTTGCATCTGCGGCCAAGGGGTATCGCGCACAAAGTGCTTGCCTACCAATCGTTGCAGTTGCTGGGCACAGTCGGCAGCGGCATCCCCGAGGCCTTTGCTGTCTCGGATTTTTTTGCTGGCGGTGGAAAACTCAGCCAGCACCTGAGCGCACAACCTGGCCACTTCGTTGGCGATCAGCGTCAATCGGCCACGGCCCTCTTCCAGGCGCCGCTTAAAGCCCCCGGCATCGCTGGGCAGGGGGTCCAGCAAAAAGGCCCGATCCAGCGCCAGGTCGATGATCTGCTGGCGCAACTCGTCCTGGCCGCCCAAGGGCATGTACGCCACCGCCATTTTTTGCAGGTCGGGGATGTTTTTTTCCAAATATTTGAGCGCGTCCTTCAGGTGCAAGGCAAACAGCCGGCGCAGACCGCCCAGGTGTTTTTTGGCCGCCGCATCGGGCTCGTCAAACACCTCGATCATGACTGCACCGCCCTGATCCACCAGGGCCGGAAAGCCGATCAGGGTTTGACCGCCCTTGCGGATTTCCATCAATTCAGGCAACTCGCCAAAGGTCCATGCGGTATAGGGGCCAGCCGAACCGTCGGCACCGCCCCCCTGGGGTTTAGCGGCGCCCGCCGGGGCGGCTTGGGCGACCAGGGCATCGGCATCGGGAGCGGCTGCCGCGCGGGTCTGTGCTGTGGCTTGCGCAAGCCCCGAACCGGATTTAAGTTGAGCCAAGGCCTGAAACGCACCCCGGGCCTGAGGCCCCCATTCGGCACGCAAAGCGCCCAGATTGCGCCCCATGCCCAACTGCCGGCCGTGCTCATCGACCACACGCAGGTTCATGAACAAATGAGGCGGCACCATGTCAAGCTTGAAATCTGCCCGTTTGACATCCAGGCTGGTCTGCTGTCGCACCCGCTGCAGCAAGGCATCGGTCAGCGAACCATGCGCAAAAACCGTGTCGGCCCCCATCTCTTGCGCCAACCTGGCCGCGCTATCGGGCAAGGGCACAAAACGGGAACGGGGTTTTTGCGGCAAGCTCTTGAGCAGGGCCTGAATTTTGTCTTTCAGCATGCCCGGCACCAGCCATTCGCAACGATCCTCTGCGACCTGGTTGAGCACAAACAGCGGAACCGTCACAGTCAGGCCATCACGGGGGTCGCCAGGGGCATGCAGATAGTCGGTCGCACAGTCGACCCCGCCCAGCCGGATCACACGGGGAAAAGCTTGCGCGGTCACGCTGGAGGCTTCGTGCCGCATCAGGTCTTCGCGCCCCATGAAAAGCAGCTTGGGGTTGTCTTTAGATGCCTTGCCCCACCAAGTCTCCAAATCTCTTGCGTTGCAAATCAGGGCGGGAATGTGGGCGTCGTAATAGGCGTAAATCAATTCCTCATCGACCAAGACATCCTGGCGGCGCGACTTGTGCTCAATCTCTTGCACCTGGCGCACCAGTTTTCGGTTGGCCTGCAAAAACGGCAGCTTGCCTTCCCAGGCCCCGGCCACCAAGCCTTCGCGAATGAATATCTCGCGCGCACCGACCGGATCGACCGCGGCGTAAGGGCGCCGCCTGCCGCTGTAAACCACCAGGCCATAGAGCGTGGCGCGCTCGAACGCGATCACCTCGGCCCCGCGTTTGTCCCAATGCGGATCGAGCCATTGCTTTTTCAGCAAATGCGCCCCGATTTCTTCCAGCCAGGTGGGCTCGATGGCGGCCAAACCACGTCCGAACAGGCGGGTTGTATCGACCAGTTCGGCCGCCACCAGCCAGCGACCGGGTTTTTTGCGCAAATGAGCCCCCGGATGCCGATAAAACTTGATGCCGCGCGCCCCCAGATAAAAATCCTGCTCGTCCACCTTGCAACCGATATGGCCCAACAAGCCCGCCAGCATAGATAGGTGGATTTGCTCATAGCTGGCCGGTGCGGGGTTGAGCTTCCAGCCCTGTTCGGTCACCACCGTCAGAAGTTGACTGTGCACATCGCGCCACTCCCGCACGCGGCGCACATGGATGTAGCTGGCACGCAGCAATTGCTCGTATTGCCGGTTGGACAATTTATGCGTCTGCCCATGCCCTCCGCGTGCCTCGCCCAGCCACTTCCAGAGGTTGAGGTAGCCGCTGAACTCGCTTCTGTCGTCTTTGAAGCGGGCATGTTGCTGGTCTGCCTGTGTCTGGGCATCGGGCGGGCGGTCGCGCACATCCTGGACCGACAAGGCACTGGCGATCACCAGCACCTCGTCCAGCGCGGCCCGGCTGCGCGCCTCAATGATCATTCGCCCGATGCGCGGATCGAGGGGCAATCGCGCCAACTCGCGCCCCAGAGGGGTCAACTGCTGGTCTTCATCCACCGCGCCCAACTCGAGCAGCAATTGATGGCCGTCGGCGATGGCACGCGATGAAGGAGGGTCTATGAAGGGAAAGGCCTCAACATCTCCCAGGCCCAAAGACTTCATGCGCAAAATCACGCCCGCCAGAGAACTGCGCAGGATTTCCGGGTCGGTAAAACGGGGTCGCGCCAGAAAATCGGATTCCTCATACAAGCGGATGCAAATGCCGTCAGCCACCCGACCGCAACGCCCCGCCCGCTGATTGGCCGCCGCCTGACTGATGGGCTCGATTTGCAGTTGCTCGACTTTGCTTCGTATGCTGTAGCGTTTGACCCGCGCCGTGCCCACATCGATCACATGGCGTATGCCCGGCACGGTCAGGGAGGTTTCCGCCACATTAGTGGCCAGCACGATGCGTCGCCCCCCG
>JBEAZY010000048.1:0-9552 GCA_041159205.1 Pseudomonadota bacterium | reverse complement strand
TGCAAAGGCGCAGGTTCTTTTTTGCGACTGACCCGGGCCCCCGGTTTGGTGGCCGGTTCGTCGCGCCAACTGATTTGCCAATGGCCGGGCTCGGAACCTGCTTCGAGCAGGCCCCTGAATTTCTTGCGCTGCGAAGACACCATGCCCTGGGCGGCTGCGCCCATGGGCTGGCGCAGGGTCAGATCGATGATCTGCCCGCTGAAGCGCTGAAAGTCAGACTCGCCGCGCAAAGGGCGGTCTATGCCGGGTGACGAAACCTCGAGGCGGCGGTATTCAACCCCATCCACCTCGAGCGCATACTGCAACTGCCTTGTGACCTTTTCACAATCTTCAACCTGTACAAAGCGCTCTGCCTGGCCGGCTTGCCAGGGCCAGTCGATGGTGACGCGCAGCAAGCCCCCTGCCGATCGTTCAATTTCGATCAGCTCAAAGCCCAGGCTTTGGGCGGTTTGTTGGGCCAGTTCTTGAAAACTCATGGGTCAATATGGGCACAGACCAAAAAAAACGGGCGGTTGAAACCCGCCCGTTTGGTCGTTTGCCGTGATTATAGCCCATAAATGGTTGATTTGCAAAGGGTTATGGCTGAAAAGACGCACGAATCAAAGTTCGTGTGTAGGCCTCTAGCGGCGTTGACAACACCGCCTGGGCCTCACCTTGCTCGACCACCCGCCCATGGCGCAAAACCATGACAAGGTGCGCCATGGCCTGAACGACCGCCAGATCGTGCGTGATCAGCACATAGGACAAACCTCTGTTTTTCTGCAATGTTTGCAAAAGTTCCAAGATCTGTTTCTGAATCGACACATCCAGCGCGCTGGTGGGTTCATCGAGCACCAGCACTTCCGGCTCGACGATCAGGGCCCGGGCGATGGCCAGTCGCTGGCGCTGCCCCCCCGAGAATTCGTGCGGATAGCGGTCGAGCAGACCCGGGAATGCGCCCTCGGTCATGCCCACCTCGGCCAACACGAACCCAGCACGTTGACGTCGCTGTAGATCGGTCAAATCGGGGTGGTGCACCCGCAGGCCCTCGGTCACGATCTCGCCCACGGTCATGCGCGGCGACAACGATGAAAACGGGTCTTGAAACACCACCTGAATGCGTCGTCGCAAACCCAGATTGAGCGACTGGTTCCGGGACCAACCCTGACCCCAAAGGGTCAATTGGCCTCCATGAGGGTGCAAACCCAGCAGGGCCAAGGCCAGGGTCGACTTGCCCGACCCCGACTCGCCCACCACCCCCAGGGTTTGGCCCTGACGAACCTCAAAATCGACCCCCTCCAGGGCCCTGAAGCGGCCCTGCCGGAACCAGCCGCGCCAGCCACTTTGGGGCACCGCGTAATCGACACACACCCCCTGCCCCTGAATGCGTATCGGGTCGTCGCCGGCAGGTCGCACATCGCGCACCGGCAGGCTTTGCACCAAACGTTGGGTGTAGGCATGGCGCGGACGACTCAAAACCTGCGACACCGGCCCTTCCTCGACACAATGGCCCTGCTCCATCACCAGCACGCGGTCGGCAAATTGACGCACCATGGGCAAATCATGCGTGATCAGCAGCACGGCCAGGCCATGCCGGCGCTGCAAATCGCGCAACAAATCCATCATCTGACCGCGCAAAGAGACATCCAATGCGGTGGTGGGCTCATCGGCCAGCAAGAGTTTGGGGCGACCTGCCAGCGCCATGGCGATCATGGCGCGCTGGCGTTGCCCGCCCGACAACTGGTGCGGGTATTGCCGGGCTTTGATGGCCGGCTCGGGCAAACCCGTGCGCTCCAACCAGGCCACCGCCTCAAGCCAAGCCTTTTGACGGCTCAAGCCCGATTTGAGCTCGAGCACTTCGGCGATCTGATCGCCAACCGTGAACAGCGGGTTCAAGGCCGTCATGGGCTCTTGAAAAATCATTGCGATTTCGCCGCCACGCACGCCGCGCAAGCGCGGCATCGGCATTTTGAGCAGGTCTTCGCCTTGCCACAGGGCGCGGCCACTGACCTGAGCACCCTGCGCCAGCCGCAACAGGCTGAGCGCAGACACCGACTTGCCGGAGCCCGATTCGCCCACCAAAGCCAACTTTTCTTCGGCCTGCATCGAAAACTCGAGGCCATGCACCACCTCGCGCCCGGCAAATGAGATGCGCAAACGCTCGACCGAGAGCAAGTTCATGGCGACACCTCGCTGTCTTGCAGGCGAGGGTCGAGCGCATTGCGCAGGGCATCGCCCATGAAGGTGAGCAACAACAAGGTCACCACCAGCAGGACAAAAGTGGACATCGAAATCCACCAGGCATCGATGTTGTTTTTGCCCTGCGCCAGCATCTCGCCCAGGCTGGGGGTGCCAGGAGGGACACCCAGGCCCAAAAAGTCCAGGCTGGTCAGGGCCAGAATGGCCGCGCTCATGCGAAAAGGCAAGAACGTGACGACCGGTGTGAGGCTGTTGGGCAAGACATGGCGCCACATGATCTGCCACGGCCCCAGCCCCAGTGCCCGGGCGGCCCGCACATAGTCGAGCTGTCGGTTGCGCAAAAACTCGGCACGCACATAGTCAGACAAGCCCATCCACCCAAACAGACTGAGCAAAATCAGCAGCAAAGCGACGCTGGGCTCAAACACCGCCGAGAAAATGATCAGCAGGTACAACTCGGGCATGGCGCTCCAGATCTCGATCAGGCGCTGCATGCCCAAATCGGTTTTACCGCCGAAGTAACCCTGTATCGCCCCCGTCAAGATGCCCAACAGCGTGCCCGTGACGGTCAGGGCCAGCGCAAACCAGATCGAGATGCGAAAACCGTATAGCAAGCGCGCCAGCACATCGCGGCCCCGGTCGTCGGTGCCCAGCCAGTTGTCGGCCGAAGGGGGGGCCGGGTTGGGCTCTTTGGCGAAATAATTCAGTGTGGTGTGGTGATAGGGGTTGATCGGGAAGATCGCCCAATTGCCGTCGCGTCCCAGTTGTTGCCGGATGAAAGGATCGAGGTAATCGGTGGGTGTTTGGAAATCACCCCCGAACGCAGTCTCTGGCGGGTTATTGAGTATGGGCACATGCCACTGCCCCTGATATCGAACCAACAAGGGTTTGTCGTTGGATATCAACTCGGCCACCAGGCTGAGCGCGAACAGCGACACAAACAACAGCAGGCTGATCAAGCCCAGCCGGTGGCGACAAAAGCGTTGCCAGGCGCGACGGGATGGGGAGGGGCTGCTGCTCATGGTCAATCGAATTTCACGCGCGGGTCCACCCACACATAGCAGAGGTCGCTGATGAGTTTGGTGGCCAGGCCGATGAGCGTGAACAGATAGAGCGTGCCCAACACCACCGGGTAATCGCGTTTCATGACGCTCTCGTAACTCAGCAGACCCAGGCCGTCGAGTGAGAACAGGGTTTCGATCAGGAGCGATCCGGTGAAAAAAGCACCGACAAATGCAGCCGGGAAGCCCGTCACCAGCGGGATCAAGGCGTTGCGCATGACGTGGCGATACAGCACCCTGCGCTCGCTCAAGCCCTTGGCCCTGGCGGTGATGACATACTGTTTTCGGATCTCTTCCAAAAAGGCATTTTTGGTCAGCATGGTGGTGACGGCAAAGGCCCCCAGCACACTGGCCGTGACCGGCAAGGTGATGTGCCACAGGTAGTCGACCACCTTGGCACCCCAGCTGAGTTCGGCCCAATGGGGCGATGTCAGACCGCGCAGCGGAAACCATTGCAACTGACCGCCGAAAATCACCAGCAAGGCCACACCCAGGACAAATCCGGGTATCGCATAGCCGACCAGAACCACCAGGCTGCTGAGGGTGTCAAAGCGGGTGCCCGCGCGCACCGCCTTGGCGATGCCCAGAGGGATAGAGATCAGATAACTCAGCAGGAATGTCCACAGCCCCAGACTGATGGAGACCGGCAGTTTTTCTTTCACCAGTTCCCAGACGGTTTTGGGTTGGTAAAAGCTTTTGCCCAAATCAAAACGGGCAAACTGCCCAAGCATTTGAACAAAGCGCTCGCTGGCGGGTTTGTCAAAACCATAAAGGGCTTTGATTTCCTCTATGCGGGCCGCGTCGACCCCCTGGCGCCCGCGATAACCGGCACCGCCGCTGGCGCTGCCCTCGCCGCCGGCGTCACGGCCTTGCAATTGGGCCACCATCTGCTCGACCGGGCCACCGGGCACAAACTGCACCACCGCAAAAGTAATGAGCAAGACACCGAACAAGGTCGGCACCATGAGCAAAAGACGTTTAAGGACGTACCACCACATGTTCAGGGCCCCTTGATTTCTCGCGACCACCAGCTGCTGGTGGCCCAGGTTTCGGGCTGGTAGTACACGGGCATGGCGGCGGGCTGGGCAAAACGCGCTGCCCGCCAAGCCACCCGGTGGACGCTGCCGTACCAGTGCGCAATGGCGTAGTGACCGTGGCGCAACACCCGATCAAGGGCGCGCAAGGCGGCGCTGAGCTGTGGCCGGGTCTGGGCAGAGATCACCTTTTGCAACAAAGCGTCCACGGCCGGGTCGGCCACGCCCATCAAATTTCCCGAACCTTCGGTGCGGGCGGAAGCGCTGCCGAATCGCTCCAAGAGTTCGGTGCCGGGGGCCTCGCTGCCCACGGTGCGGTTGCTGATGACTTCAAAGTCAAACACATCCAGGCGTTTTTGCAGCACGGCAAAATCGACCACCCGCACTTGAACGCGAATGCCCAGCTTCTCGAGGTTTTTGGTCAGGGGGGTGACCACCCGGGCCATGCTGCCCGAGTTGTCCAAAAACTCGAGGGTGAAGGGCTGCCCTTGGGCGTTGCGCAAAGCGCCATCGCGATAGGTCCAGCCCGCCTGTGCCAGCAAGTCACGGGCGCGGCGCAAATGATCACGCAGGGTGTGACCGGAGGCAGGGTCAAGCGAGGTGACGGGTGGCATGGGCACCGGCTGCTCAAAGACCGCAGCGGGCAACTGCGCCCGCAGGGGTTCGAGCAGGGCCAATTCATCGGCTTGGGGCGTCCCCTTGGCTTCAAACGGGCTGCCGACAAAATAGCCGCGCACCCGGGTGTAAGCGTTGTAGAAGAGTTGGCGGTTCATCCACTCGAAATCCATCGCCAGCCCCAAGGCTTCGCGCACCCGTGGGTCTTTGAGCTTGGGCAAGCGGGTGTTGAGCAAAAAGCCCTGAAAGTCGCCCGCATTCCCATGCGACAACTCGCGTTTGACCAACTCGCCCCGATCAAACGCACGCCCGGTGTAGGCCCTGGCCCACTCGCGGGCAATGAAAGCCTGAATGAAATCAAATTCTCCGGCCTTGAAGGCTTCCAGCTGCGCCGTATTGTCTTTGTAGAGTCGATACGTGATGCGGTCGAAGTTGAACATGCCGCGCCTGACCGGCAAATCGCGGGCCCAGTATTGCGGGTCGCGCTGGTAGGTGATGTCGCGCCCGAAATCGACCTGGCCGATTTTGTAGGGGCCGCTGGCGATGGGGATGTCGGTGACCACCTGATCCAGCAATTTGCCCCCCCCCCAAGACCTGGCAAAAACCGGCATGCCCCCCACAATGAGAGGCAACTCGGGGTTGACGCGTTTGAAGTCAAACCTCACCTCCCGTTCGGAGAGGACGGTGGCCCGGGCCACTTCGGCAAAAAGGGTTCGAAATTGCGGTGCAGCCTGCGGGCTGGTGAGTTGCTCGAATGAGTGCTTCACATCGGCCGCCAGAACCGGCTGTCGGTTGTGAAATTTCGCCAATGGATGCAGTCGAAATGTGACCGAGAGCCGGTCGGGGGCCAAACTCACATCTTCGGCCAGCAAGCCGTAAGCGGTGGTAGGTTCGTCGAAATTGCCGGTCAAGAGCGTCTCAAAAACCAGCGAACCCAGCCCCGGCGGGGCCGTGCCCTTGAGCGTGAAGGGGTTGTATTTGTCAAAACTGGAGGCGCGGGTCGGGGACACCAGGCGCATCTCGCCGCCCTTGGGGGCATCGGGGTTGACGTGGCCAAAATGGGCAAAGTCGGGCGGGTATTTGATGTCGCCGAATTGGGCGTAGGCGTGCGCGGCCCAGGCGGGCCCGATGAAAGCGTGCAGCACGAAAGCGGCCAGCACCCATGTGCGGCCCCTGTGCCCCTCCCCGGTTTTGATCAGAACTTTCTCGCGCATGCGACAATTCTGCTTGATTTTTTGCACGGAGATGACCCATGACGACAAAGACTGGCTTTTTGGCCGGGAAAAAACTGCTGATCACCGGCGTGCTGTCCAATCGCTCCATCGCCTATGGCATCGCCCGCGCCTGCCACGAACAGGGGGCTGAGCTGGCCTTTAGCTATGTGGGCGAGCGCTTCAAGGACCGCATCACCGAGTTCGCCGCTGATTTCGGCTCTGAGTTGGTGTTTGACTGCGACGTCGGCTCGGACGAGCAAATTGAAAAGCTGTTCAAAGACCTCTCCCTTCACTGGCCCAAGATCGATGGCTTTGTCCACGCCATAGGCTTTGCCCCGCGCGAAGCGATCGCGGGCGACTTTCTGGACGGTCTGTCACGCGAGGGCTACAAAGTGGCCCATGACATCAGCGCCTACAGCTTCCCGGCCATGGCCAAAGCCGCCCTGCCCTATTTGAATGACAACGCCTCGGTCCTGACCCTCTCTTATCTGGGGGCCTTGCGCGTGGTGCCCAACTACAACACCATGGGCCTGGCCAAGGCCTCGCTTGAAGCTTCGGTGCGCTATCTGGCTGAGTCGCTGGGGGCCCAAGGCCGCGGCCTGCGCGCCAACGGCATCAGCGCCGGACCGATCAAGACGCTGGCGGCCAGCGGCATCAAGGGCTTTGGCAAGATTCTGAGCGTGGTGGCCGCAGCCTCGCCGATTCGGCGCAATGTGACCATTGAAGACGTGGGCAACGTCGCCGCCTTTTTGCTCAGCGACCTGGCGGCAGGTGTGACGGCCGAAATCACCTATGTGGACGGCGGTTTCAGCCAAGTGGTCGGCGGCATCGCCGAGTGATCAGCGGCAATTACTTTTTCACGCAGTCGGCGAAATATTGCTTTTTGCCGTCTTCGTCGACGAGCTCGACCAAGCCGTGGATGTCGGTCTCGAACCCGGGGCATTTTTGATTGAACTCGCGGGCAAATTTGAGGTAGTCGACGATCTTTCTGTTGAACACCTCGCCCGGGATAAGCAGCGGAATGCCGGGCGGATACGGCGTGACCAGGCCGACCGTGATGCGGCCTTCCAGATCGTCGATGGCGACCCTTTCGGTCTTGCGTTGGGCGATGCGGGCGTAAGCGTCAGCGGGTGTCATGGCCGGGGTCAGGTCTGACAAATACATCTCGGTGGTCAGTCGCGCGATGTCATAGCGCGCATACATCTGGTGCACATGCTGGCACAGGTCACGCAAACCCATGCGCTCGTAGCGCGGGTGCTTGGCGCAGAACTCGGGCATGATGCGCCACATCGGCTGGTTTTTGGCGTAATCGTCTTTGAACTGCTGCAAGGCGGTCAAGAGCGTGTTCCAGCGGCCCTTGGTGATGCCGATGGTGAACATGATGAAAAAACTGTACAGGCCGGTTTTTTCCACCACCACCCCGTGCTCGGTCAGGAACTTACTGACGATGGCCGCCGGGATGCCGGTCTTATCAAACTTGCCGTCCAGGTTCATGCCCGGCGTGACAATCGTGGCCTTGATCGGGTCGAGCATATTGAAGTCTTCGGCCAGTTGCTGACCGAAACCGTGCCACTTGCCCGAACGTTTGCGCGGGTCGTTGTGCAAGACCCAGTTGTCGGCGCGCCCGATGCCTTCTTCCGGAATCTTTTCAGGGCCCCAGACCTTGAACCACCAGTCCTGGCCATATTCCTGATCCACCTTGCGCATGGCACGACGGAAGTCGAGCGCCTCCTGAATGCTCTCCTCGACCAAAGCCGTGCCGCCCGGGGGTTCCATCATGGCGGCGGCCACATCGCAGCTGGCAATGATGCTGTACTGCGGGCTGGTGCTGGTGTGCATCAGGTAGGCTTCGTTGAAGAGATGGCGATCGAGCTTTTGCTTTTGCGCGTCTTGGACCAGCACATGGCTGGCCTGGCTGATGCCGGCAAGCAATTTGTGTATCGACTGCGTGGCGTACACCATGGTGTTTTGCGGGCGGTGGCGCTTTTTGCCCATGGCGTGGTAGGTGCCGTAAAAGGGATGAAAAGCCGCGTGGGGCAGCCAGGCCTCGTCAAAATGCAGGTTTTCGACGTAGCCGTCAAGCATTTGCTTGATGGTCTCGGTGTTGTAGAGCACACCGTCGTAGGTGGACTGGGTCAGCGTCAGGATGCGGGGTTTGACTTTTTTGGCATCCACCCCTTTGAGCAAGGGATTGGCCTTGATCTTGGCCTGGATCGAGGCGGGTTCGAACTCGCTTTTGGGGATGGGCCCTATGATGCCAAAGTGGTTGCGTGTCGGTTTTAAAAACACCGGCACGGCGCCCGTCATGATGATGGCGTGCAGCACTGACTTGTGGCAGTTGCGGTCAACCACCACCACGTCACCGGGGGCCACGGCGTGGTGCCAGACCATTTTGTTGGAGGTGCTGGTGCCGTTGGTGACGAAAAAGCAATGGTCGGCGTTGAAGATGCGGGCGGCGTTGCGCTCGCTCTCACCGATGGCACCATTATGGTCCAGCAACTGGCCCAGCTCTTCGACCGCGTTACAGACGTCGGCGCGCAGCATGTTTTCACCGTAAAACTGGTGGTACATCTGGCCGATGGGGCTTTTCAGAAAAGCCACCCCGCCCGAGTGGCCCGGACAGTGCCAGGAATACGAGCCGTCTTCGGCATAATCGAGCAAGGCTCGAAAAAACGGGGGTTGCAGGCCTTCCAGATAGCTCTTGGCCTCACGGATGATGTGGCGCGCCACGAACTCGGGCGTGTCTTCGAACATGTGAATGAAACCGTGCAACTCGCGCAAAATGTCATTGGGCAAGTGCTGGCTGGTTTTGGTCTCGCCATAAATATAGATGGGCACATCGGCGTTTTTGCGGCGCACTTCTTCGATAAAGGCGCGCAAATTGACCACCGCCGGGTCCAAATCGGGGCCGGGGGTGAATTCCTCGTCGTCGATGGACAGAATGAATGTGCTGGCCCGCGACTGCTGCTGGGCGAACTGGCTCAGGTCGCCATAGCTGGTGACCCCCAGCACCTCAAACCCCTCGGACTCAATGGCCTGAGCCAGGGCGCGAATGCCCAGACCCGAGGTGTTCTCAGAGCGGTAGTCTTCGTCGATGATGACGATGGGAAAGCGAAATTTCATGACGAGACCCCCGTGGGACGGCGCGAAAAGGCGAAGTGTACTGGAAAGCACGGGGTTCACTGCTACAATTTCGGCTTCAGGAGAGATGGATGAGTGGTTTAAGTCGCACGCCTGGAAAGCGTGTGTGGGTTAATAGCCCACCGCGGGTTCGAATCCCGCTCTCTCCGCCAGAGATCCGTTCGGCAACGTTCTAAAGCGTCCCGCCGGCCACCCGAAAAGGCCCGACTTCCCTATGAAGCGGGCCTTTTTTCTTTCCGCGAACGTTCGCCAAGGCGCCACCACAGCCGGACCCGAATGGGGGTAGATTTGGGGGTATTCCAAACGGCC
>JBEAZY010000047.1:0-9264 GCA_041159205.1 Pseudomonadota bacterium | reverse complement strand
GTCGATCTCCTTAAACTTTGCGCTCGCGCGTGGTGCGCTTTTCGATGCGCTTCTCGGGCGTTGGGTTGTGCACGATGCGGTGCACATAAATGCCGGGCAGATGCACATCATCGGGGGCGATCTCGCCCGTCTCGACGATACGCTCCACTTCCACAATGCAGATCTTGCCTGCGGTGGCGGCGGCGGGGTTGAAGTTGCGCGCCGTCAGGTTAAAGCGCAAATTGCCCGAACGGTCTGCCACGTCGGCCTTGACCAGGGCGATGTCGGGCACCAGCGCACGCTCCATCACATAGGTTTCGCCGTCGAATTCACGCAATTCCTTGCCGTCGGCCACAATGGTGCCGACCCCGGTTTTGGTGAAGAACGCGGGTATGCCGGCACCGCCCGCCCGAAGTTTCTCGGCCAGGGTGCCTTGCGGGGTGAATTCCAGCTCGAGCTCACCGGCCAGGTATTGGCGCTCAAACTCTTTGTTCTCCCCCACATAGGAGGAAATCATCTTCTTGACTTGCCGGGTCTGAAGCAGTTTGCCCAGACCAAAGTCATCGACTCCCGCGTTGTTCGAGATGACGGTCAGGTTTTTCACACCGCTGTCGCGCACGGCGTCGATCAGGGCTTCGGGGATGCCACACAGGCCAAAACCGCCCACGGCCAGCATCTGGCCATCGGCCAAAATGTCCTGGAGGGCTTGGGCCGCCGATGGATAAATCTTGTTCACGCAGAACTCCTCTGTGAAGGATGAGGGAAAACCGATACGATACAACACTTTGAACCGAGATTATTTTAAGGAGATGTCCATGTCACAGTTGCCCACCCTGGATGAATACCGAGCCCAGCGCCTGTCCGAGGGCTTCGACGAAGTCCTGGAGCGCAGTTGGAGCCCCAACAGCGTGCAGGAATCGCACATCCACCCGTTTTCGGTGCGGGCATTGGTGGTTGCCGGCCACATGTGGCTGACCGTGGGCCAAGAGACCCAGGAGCTCAAGCCCGGCGACGAATTCCGACTGGACAAAAACACCCCGCATGCCGAGCTTTACGGGCCCGAAGGGGCCACTTACTGGGCCGCCAGAAAGAATTAAGAGCACCCCCATGAACCGATACCCCGCCCCCGAGATCAAAGACTTGCCGGATGACATCCGCCAGCGTGTGCTGGAGGTACAGGAAAAGGCCGGGTTTGTGCCCAATGTGTTTTTGGCCTTGGCCCGTCGGCCTGCCGAATGGCGGGCCTTTTTTGCCTATCACGACGCGCTCATGACCCCCGAAACCGTGGGCCGTGACAGCGGTCTGACCAAGGGTGAGCGCGAAATGATCGTGACCGCGACCAGCGCCGCCAACCATTGCCTGTACTGTGTGGTGGCCCATGGGGCGATATTGCGCATCTACGAGAAAAAACCCCTGGTCGCCGACCAGGTGTCGGTCAACTATCGCAAAGCCGACATCAGTCCGCGCCAGCGTGCCATGCTCGACTTTGCGCTCAAGGTCTGCGAACACTCTGATCAAATCGAAGATGCCGACTTTGCCGCATTGCATGCGCACGGGTTCACCGATGAAGACATCTGGGACATTGCCGCCATCACGGCTTTTTTTGGCCTCTCCAACCGCATGGCCAGTTTCAGCGGCATGATGCCCAACCCCGAGTTTTACCTGATGGGCCGACTGCCTAAAGCCCCCAAGGCTTGACAGTTGGATGCAGTCTGCCAAAATAGCACGGTCGTTCTTTTTTGTTGTCCAAGACTGATCTTGCCACCCCCCCCGCCCCGGCTGCCGCCCACCTGACCGTGCGGCGCCTGCTGGTCGATTTGCGACCCGGTTTCGAGCGTCACTGGACGGGTGACCCATTCACCAGCGCCTATTACAACGCCCTGTCCTTCAGCTTCCCGGCGGGTGAGCAATTCTTTATCGACTCGGTGCGCGCAGGGGCTGCCGCATTACCCGACAGCCCAGAAAACGCCTCGCTCAAGCAACTGGCCCGCGAATTCATCGGCCAGGAGGCCACCCACCGCCATTTGCACGGCCTGTACAACGCCGAACTGGAGCGACAAGGCATGGTCAACCATTGGGGACCACGCATTGAGCGCCGTCTGAAATTGGGGCGTGAAAAATATTTCAAAGAAAGCAGCCGCCCTTATATG
Source organism: Pseudomonadota bacterium (assembly GCA_041159205.1). Classification (GTDB taxonomy): domain Bacteria; phylum Pseudomonadota; class Gammaproteobacteria; order Burkholderiales; family Burkholderiaceae_C; genus Limnohabitans. The sequence goes on along the minus strand of JBEAZY010000047.1, from coordinate 7,135 downwards.
CACGAACTGGCCATCACGGCGGCTTTCGAGCATTTCACCTCGGTCTTTGGTGATCAAACCCTGGCCGACACCGACGGCCCGGGGGACTGGCTGCGCGATGCCCAAGAACCCTTGCGCACGCTTTGGCGTTGGCATGCGGCCGAAGAGACCGAACACAAAACGGTGGCCTTTGACCTCTACATCCGATTGGGTGGCAACCATGAATGGCGCATGCGCTGGTATCGGTTTGTGCTGATTCAGTTCCTGACCGACACGCTACGCCAAACCCTGCACAACCTGTGGCGCGATGGCAGCCTCTTCAAGCCGCGCACCTGGCTCACGGCTTTTCGCTTTGTGCTGGGCCGTCACGGTTTTGTGCGGCGCTATTGGAAACCCCTTTGGGCATACACCCGCCCCGACTTTCACCCCAATCAGTGGGGTGACTCTGCGCGAGCCAACCGTTGGCTGCAAGCGCATGCCGACCAGTGGCACGCGGTGTCCAAGACGGCCCAGGCCTAAGGCGTTTCCCTCTCAGAGGGCAAAGCCATCATCGGCGGCAATGACGGCCCCGTTGATGAAACCACTCTCGCCACTGGCCAACATGACCAATAAGGCGTCCAGGTCTTGCGCTTGCCCGACCCTTTTGCGCGGCAGCATGGCAATCAGCTTTTGGCCTTGCTCGGTTTCCCAGTGGTGATGGTTGATTTCAGTGTCGATGTACCCCGGGCAAATGGCGTTGACATTGATGCCAAAGCGCCCCCACTCCATGGCCATGGCCTTGGTCATCTGGATCACTGCGGCCTTGCTCATGCAGTAGGCGCCAATTTGGGGCAGCACCTTCAAACCGGCCATGGAAGCGATGTTGATGATGCGACCGCCGGCATAGGTGCCGGGGGCCGTGCCACGGGCGCGCGCCACCATGCGCCGCCCCACCTCCTGGGCCACAAAAAAAGCGCCACGGACGTTGGTGTCGAAAATGAAATCGAAATCTTCGGGCTTTACATCGAGCAAACGCTGGGTGGTGCTGACGCCCGAGTTGTTGACCAAAATATCAATGGCACCCACCTCGTTTTCGGCATGGGCCACCGCAGCAGCGATCCGGTGGGGGTCTGTGACGTCGAGTTCGACCACATGGGCATTGCCGCCCTCGGCTTCGATGTGGCTGCGCAGGTCTTTCAGGCGATCCAGCCTTCGGCTGGCCAGAACCACGGCTGCCCCGGCCCGGGACAGGGTTTGGGCAAACCGGGCACCCAGTCCGCTGGAAGCGCCCGTGACCAGCGCAACGCGTCCTGACAAATCCATCTGATAGGCCATGATGTTCTCCTTGTGTGCCGATCATAGCCACACTCAGCCCGGGTCGGCATAAAATGGGGCATTTCCATCGATGACCAGACCGCCATGACGCCAGCAGAAATACTCCAGCAATTCGGCCCCCGTGAAGCCATGGAATACGATGTGGTGGTTGTGGGTGCGGGCCCCGGGGGCCTGTCGACCGCCATCCGTCTGAAACAACTGGCTGCCGAGAAAGGACAGGATGTTTCGGTGGTCGTGCTGGAAAAAGGCTCTGAGCCCGGGGCCCATATTTTGTCGGGCGCCATCATGGACCCGCGTGCCCTGACCGAGTTGTTCCCCGACTGGAAAGCACGGGGCGCGCCCCTGCATCAGCCGGTCACCGACGACGCCTTCATGCTCTTGAGCGAGACCGGCGGCACACGCGTGCCCAATCTTTTTTTGCCGCCTTGCTTTGACAACCACGGCAACTACATTGTCAGCCTGGGCGAGGTCACCCGATGGATGGCCGAGCAGGCAGAGGCACTGGGTGTCGAGATCTTCCCCGGCTTTGCTGCTGCCGAGGTGCTGTATGACGAGCGCGGTGGCGTCAGAGGCGTGGCCACGGGCCATATGGGGGTGGGCAAAGACGGCCAACCCACCGAAAACTTCCAGCTGGGCATGGAGCTGCACGCCAAGTACACCATTTTTGCCGAAGGTGCGCGCGGGCACTTGGGCAAACAACTCATCACCAAGTTCGCGCTGGATGCGGGCAAAGACCCGCAGAGTTACGGCATCGGCATCAAAGAGTTGTGGGAGATAGACCCCAAGCGACATCAGCCCGGACTGGCCTTGCACAGCGCGGGCTGGCCGCTGGACGACGCCACCTACGGCGGTTCATTTCTGTACCACATGGCCGATCACAAAGTGGTGGTCGGCTTCGTCGTGGGGCTCGATTACCAAAATCCGTGGCTGAGCCCCTTTGAAGAATTCCAGCGCTTTAAAACCCACCCGAACATTCGTTGGTACTTCGAGGGCGATGCCGCCCACGGTGTGGCGGCAGGCAAACGTTTGGCCTATGGCGCGCGCGCCATCACCGCCGGCGGTCTGCTCAGCCTGCCCAAAACCGTGTTCCCTGGCGGGGCATTGGTGGGCTGTGATGCCGGCTATCTGAATGCCAGCCGCATCAAGGGCAGCCATGCCGCCATCAAGACCGGCATGCTAGCTGCCGAAGCCGCTTATGACGCCATCGTGGCGGGGCGCAGCGGTGACGAATTGAGTGCCTACCCCGAAGCTTTCGAGAACAGTTGGTTGCACACCGAGTTGAACAAGGCCCGCAATTTCAAGCAGTGGTTCAAAAAAGGCCGCAGCGTCGGGACCCTGATGACCGGCATCGAGCAGTTTGTGCTGCGCGGCCACATTCCCTGGACCATCCACCGCGACAAACCCGATCACGTCAACCTCAAGCCCGCTGCTCAGTGCGCCCCCATCGAGTACCCTAAACCCGATGGTCGCTTGACGTTTGACCGGCTCTCCAGCGTGTTCATCAGCAACACCAACCACGAAGAGAACCAGCCCGCTCACCTGACGCTCAAGGACAGCGCTGTACCCGTGGCGCTGAATTTGTCGCAATACGGCGGTCCAGAGAGCCGCTATTGCCCGGCCGGGGTTTATGAATTTGTCAAAGCCGAAGACGGCGCCGACCGCTTGCAGATCAATGCTCAAAACTGCGTGCATTGCAAGACCTGCGACATCAAAGACCCCAGCCAGAACATAGTCTGGGTCACACCCGAGGGCGGCGGCGGCCCCAACTACGCCGGCATGTAAATCACCAGGAGACATCATGCGCATCGTGATCACCGGCGGAGCCGGTTTTTTGGGGGCGCGCCTGGCGCGTGCCTTATTGTCACAGGGGAAGTTCTCGGTCAATGGCCAGCCCCCCCGCAACATCGAGCTAGTGACCCTGGTTGATCAGATCAATCCCCCTGCCGATTTGCTGGCCGACCCCCGGGTCAAGGCCTGCGTCGGGGAACTCAACTCACTGCTTTCTCCAGGCCCCAACGCAGTGGCGGCAGTGGCTCAGGGAACCGATGTGGTGTACCACCTGGCTGCGGCCGTCAGTGCCGAATGCGAAGCCGATTTTGACCTGGGGATGCGCAGCAACCTGGCCGCCACCCAGGCCCTGCTGGCTGCCTGCAGGTCTTTAGGCACCACACCACTGGTCGTGTTTGCCAGTTCGCTGGCCGTGTTTGGCCTGCCCGCCGAAGCCCCCTATCCCAGCGGCCCCTGGATCGTCTCGGATGAGACCCTGCCGACCCCGCAAACCAGTTACGGCATTCAAAAATTCATCGGCGAGCAATTGGTGGCCGATTACACGCGCAAGGGATTCATTCGTGGACGAGCCGCACGCCTGATGACCGTCAGCGTCAGACCCGGCAAACCCAACGGCGCCGCCTCTGGCTTCTTCAGCGGCATGGTGCGCGAACCACTGGCAGGTCTCAAGGGGGCCTGCCCGGTGGCCCCCGAAACCGAGGTGGCCCTGTCTTCGCCAGGCCGCACCATCGAGGGCTTGCTGCGTGTGGGACAGTCGAGTGACGCCGAATGGGGGCCGCGCACGGCCATCAACCTGCCGGCCCTGGTCACCACCGTGGGCGAAATGGCCGCCGCGCTGGAGCGGGTGGCGGGCAAAGCCGTGGCCGACCTGATCGACTGGACGCCCGACGCGAACATCCGGCGCATCGTGCGCAGCTGGCCGGGCCGGGTCGAATCGCCCCGGGCACTGGGCTTGGGCCTGAAAGCCGACCCTGACTTTGACACGGTGATTCGCGACTACATGCGCGATAACCCCCAGGCCGTGACCGGGCCGGTGCGGGGTCGCTGACCCCCCTGAAAACCCCGAAGGGTCGCAAGCACAGTCACCACGATAATCTGGCACTTATATTTTCTGGAGTTTTGAACATGAAAATCTCTTTCTTCGCCCGCTCCTTGTTGTTGGCTCTGAGCTTGGGCTCTGTGGCAGCCGTGGCCCAAACCAATATGAAGATCAGCATTTCTGTGGCACAGAACTCGCACCAAGGTGTTGCGATTGACACATTTGCCAAAGAAGTTGAAACCCGCACCAAAGGCCGCTACAAGATCCAGACTTTTTACTCGGGCTCACTGGGCGGTGAACGCGAATCCATCGAAGCTGTTCAGTTGGGTACGCAAGAGCTTGCTTTCAGCTCTACCGGTCCAGTTCCCAATTTTGTACCGGAAGCGCGAATTCTCGACATCCCTTTCCTGTTCAGAGACAAGGCCCATGCCCGCGCAGTTCTTGACGGCCAGATTGGACAAGAGTTGCTCGGCCAATTTGAATCCAAGGGTTTTAAAGCATTGGCCTGGGGTGAAAACGGCGTGCGCCACATGACCAACAGCAAACGCGCAGTGAATGCGCCCGAGGATCTCAAAGGCCTGAAAATGCGCACCATGGAGAACCCGGTTCACGTGGCAGCCTACAAAGGCTTTGGCATCATCACAACCCCGATGGCTTTCCCCGAGGTATTCACTGCCCTTCAACAAGGCACCGTCGATGGGCAGGAAAACCCCTTGTCTGTGATCATGGCGGCCAAATTCGAGCAGGTTCAAAAACATTTGTCCCTGACTGGCCACGTTTACTCACCCGCCATATTTCTGATGAACAAAGGCAGTTTTGACAAACTTAGCGCCGAAGACAAAGGCCACTTTCTGGAAGCTGCCAAAGTCGCCGTGAAAGCCAATCGGGCACGAGTGGATGAGGACGACGCCAAAGGCGTGGCCGAATTGCGCTCCAAGGGCATGTCGGTGGTCGAAAATGTGGACAAAGCCAAATTTGTTTCTGCTCTTTCCCCGGTCTATGCTGAATTTGAAAAGCAATTTGGCAAAGCCAACATTGATCGCATTCGCAACTTCAAATAACCACTGACTTCACCGTCTTCTGACCCGCCTTGGCTGGCGGGTTTTTTATCTGTCACGCGCATGAAACAAGCTTTTTTAAAACTCGAACAAGCAACCACGGGGGCTGCAACTGCAGTGGCCTGTTTCATGCTGGCATTGGCGGCAACGCTGGGCATGTTTCAGATCATCACTCGCTTTGTCATCGAACGCCCGGCCGAATGGACAGAGGTGCTGATCCGATTCAGCCTGATCTGGATGGTTTTTATGGGTATACCTGCTGCGTTTCGTCTGGGTGCCATGGTCAGCGTCGATGTACTCTATCGTGTCAGTCCAAAAAGCTTCAAACGCGTACTGGACGCATTGGTGGCTTTATCTTCTCTTTCGCTGATGGTTGTGATTTTGTGGTGGGGCTGGGACTATGCCCAGCGCGGCAAAGTGCAAAGCGTCATCGGACTGGAAGATGTCTCCATGCTTTGGGCTTATTTGGCCATGCCCGTGGGGGCTGCCTTTGGTGTGATCGGCATCATAGGTAACTTTCTTGATCCCCGCAGAGAAGAATTGGAGACCGCACAATGAGTATCGCCATGATCCTGACCATGGTCTTGTGCTTTGCGCTCACCATTTCCGTGGCAGTGTCGATCGGCTTGTCGGCAGTCGTTGGCATTCAGGTGAGCCAAGCCAATATGCTTTTGTCGGTCAAAGAGATGTTCTCTTCCATCAACAAATTTCCTCTGGCGGCCATTCCTTTTTTCATTCTGGCTGGCAATCTGATGGAAACGGGCGGCATCTCGCGTCGATTGGTCGAGTTTGCAAAAAGCATCGTCGGCGGGGTTCAGGGCGGACTCCCTATGACCTGTGTGCTGACTTGCATGATATTTGCAGCCGTTTCAGGCTCTTCGGTGGCCACCACTTTCGCCATTGGTGCGATTCTGATTCCTGCCCTAATCAAACATGGCTACCCGACCCAATATGCGGCGGCTTTGCAGGCCGCCAGCGCAGAACTCGGTGTCATCATTCCACCTTCCATTCCCATGATTTTGTACGGTGTCAGTGCAGAGGTATCGATTGGCGAATTATTCATCGCCGGTTTCGGCCCGGGCATTTTGATCGGTGGAGCCTTGATGTTGTTTGTCTACCTTTGGGCCAAATTCAAAGGGTGGGGAAAAAATGACGGAGATGGACGACTGGGCTTGTGGGCTGGCACGCGTCAGGCCGGTTGGGCCTTGTTGATGCCAGTGATCATTTTGGGGGGCATTTACGGCGGTGTATTCACGCCCACCGAAGCATCGGCAGTCGCAGTTTTTTATGCCTTGATCGTCGGCATGCTGGTATACCGAGAAATCGGCATTCATGACCTGTTCCCCATCCTGCGCAAATCGGTACTTTCGTCGGCAGTCATCATGTTCATCATTGCCAATGCCGGATTGTTTGCCTTCATGATCACCCGCGCAGGCGTGCCAGAGGCGATAGGACATTGGCTACAAGAGGTATTGCAAACACCCCATTATTTTTTACTTGGCGTCAATGCCGCATTGTTTTTGATAGGCATGTTCATTGAAACGAGTGCAGCCATCATCGTATTGGCCCCGATTTTGGCCCCTGTGGCGATGCATTTCGGAATCGATCCGGTCCATTTTGGCCTGGTTATGGTGGTTAATCTGGCACTGGGAATGATCACACCGCCTTTTGGGGTCAATCTTTTTGCCGCCTGCACGGTGGCCAAAATTTCACTTGATCGCATCATCACGCAACTGGTTCCATTTGTGCTGGTCGTCCTTAGTTGCCTGATGGTCATCACCTACGTCCCCGAAATCTCTTTGACATTAAGAGACTTGGCCTACGCTCGATGAGCAATCCGTCTATGATCCAGACCATTGTCAGCCTGATCGATTTTTTGTCATGAACCGCCTTTACAGCCCTGAACACCAATGGATAGACCCCAGCCAGACCCCGGCGGTGGTGGGCATCACCCTGC
>JBEAZY010000046.1:0-5839 GCA_041159205.1 Pseudomonadota bacterium | reverse complement strand
CTAGTACGAGAGGACCGGAGTGGACACACCTCTGGTGTATCGGTTGTCACGCCAGTGGCATTGCCGAGTAGCTAAGTGTGGAAGAGATAACCGCTGAAAGCATCTAAGCGGGAAACTCGTTCCAAGATGAGATCTGCCGGGGCCCCGAGCCCCCTAAAGAGTCGTTCAAGACCAGGACGTTGATAGGCTGGGTGTGGAAGCGCAGCAATGCGTTAAGCTAACCAGTACTAATTGCTCGTGCGGCTTGACCCTATAACTTTGGTCAGTAGACCAAGGAAGTTGTGCCAAGTGACGCATTCAAAAAACCCTAAAGCTGATTTGCTCTATGAATTGGATGTTCAGACCCTGGCCTGAATGTCGACAAGTTATGCCTGGTGACCATAGCGAAGTGGTACCACTCCTTCCCATCCCGAACAGGACAGTGAAACGCTTCAGCGCCGATGATAGTGCGGATGCCCGTGTGAAAGTAGGACATCGTCAGGCTCTTACAGCCTGGAAAGGCCCGTCTCGAATGAGACGGGCCTTTTCTTTTGTCTGTCGCCAAAAAGCAACCATTAATTGGGGTCTGACCCCAATTATTTTTTGCCAAGCATCAAGCATTGACCCATTCGCGCCCTTCCCGGTGGGCCGCGCCCGCCTGCACCAGCTCATTCATGCAGCGCAGTATCCACTCATGCAGGTTTTGACCCTCAAAATGGTGATGATGTAAAAGCCGCAAAAAAAGACAATCCTCACCCCAACGCAGCAGCGCCTCATCCCCGATGCGCTGCCAATCGAGCAATCTGAACTTCAGCAACACCTTGGCCGCATGGCCGGCGTGCTTCACTGGCTGTGCCCGAAAAGCCGCCAGGCGCGCGCGCGCGCGACCCAGGGCCCCGGCCACATCCGAAAATCGATCGCCGTGACCGGGCACCACCCATTGCGCTTGCAGTGATTCAATCAAATCGAGGGTCTGGGCAATCCCGCTGAAACCATCTTCCCCTTCGATCTCTGGAAACACCACCCCGAACCCGTTTTCCCACAGCGCATCTGCAGACACCAAGACCCGGGTGTCAGGTTGAAACAAAATCACCGAATGCGGGTCATGTCCGGGGGCCGCATGAACTTGCCAGTGCTGACCCGCCAGCATCAGTTCTGAGCCAGGCCGCATCAAATCGTCGTAGATGAATGGCGGGCAATCCTGGCCTGTCGGCGCATGCGTCAAGGCCTGCGCATCCCACGCGGCCACTGCTGGTGCCAAACCCGGCGCAATGGTGATCTGCAGCTCGGGGTGCGCCTGCTTCAAGGCCGCATTGCCCCCGCAATGGTCGCTGTGCAAATGGGTATTGAGCAAACGATCCAGCGGGCGGCCTTGCAAGGCTTGCTGCATCAGGGCCACGGTTTGTGGCGCATGCGATACATATCCGCTGTCGATCAAAACGGTTTCGTTCGGGTTTTGCAGCAGCAAATGGTTGGAAGACAACCACCCGCGCTGCAAAAAAGTCATGTGTGAAGGCCACGGTTGCATGGCTTGATTGTCATCCAAAGCGGATTAGAGGCCAGACTCTACTTTACTTTCGGGTTAACCCTTAATATGAACGCGAACCGACAAGACACCCATGAACCTCTGGCGCAACCTGCTCAAGACTGCCCACCAAGGCCTGACGCACTGGTGGAGTCACCCTGCGCATGCCCTGGCGGTCAAGCACGAGCATCAGGAGGTTCTCGTGCCCATCGTCAGCCTGGACAGCCGACATCGCGACAAAATTCTGGCCCACCTGCTGGAGCTTGATCGGGAGGACCGCTTTTTGCGTTTCGGGTATCCGGCCACCGACGAGCAGATCGGACGCTATGTCCACGGGCTGGATTTCGAACAAGACCACATCTACGGCATCTTCAACATCGCTTTGCGCCTCGAGGCCATGGCGCACCTCAGCATCGAGGCTGGCAGACTGCGGGCCGAGTTCGGGGTGTCGGTGCGGAAAAAATCACGCGGCAAGGGCTTGGGCCATCGGCTTTTTGAGCGCGCCATGATTCACGCCCGGCACGAGGGTGTGGGCCTCTTTTACATCCACGCCCTGAGCGAAAACGCCCCCATGCTCGCCATAGCCCGACGCCACGGCGCTACGCTCGAGCGCGATGGCAGCGAAACCGAGGCCCATTTGCGCTTGCCGCCCGCCGACATGGAAAGCGAACTCGAAGACTGGGTCAACGACCAGTATGGCCGCATGAACTACTCGCTCAAAGAACAGATCAAGCAGGTGATCGATGTGGTGTCGCAGGTCCAGGAGATCCGTCAGGGTGTGCGCGAAGGGCGGCACAAATCCGGATCCTGAATGTCATCGACTTGGGCTATCCTATGGGTATCGCCAACAGGCTTCTATACGCACCTCCCAGTGTCTGAACCACACCCTACCAGGGCTGACGCCATACAACGGCGCAGCCTGATTCAAAAAATCACCGAATTCCTCCATCCCGGGCCGGACTCCGCCGAGGAAATGATGCGCATGTTGAGCCAGGCGCAAGAGCGGTCCCTCATCAGCGCCGACAGCCGGGGCATGATCGAAGGCGTACTGCGCGTCGCCGACATGACCGCCGGCGATGTCATGATCGCCGCCCCGCGCATGGACCTCATCGACATCGCCGCCCCGGCGGAAGAGATTCTGCATCAGGTGATCGACATCGCCCACTCACGCTACCCGGTCTACGAAGGAGAGCGCGAAAACATCATTGGGATCATGCTGGCCAAAGACCTGCTCAAGCTGCAACGGGCACCCGAGTTTCACCTCCGGGCTCTGTTGCGCCCGGTGACCTTTGTGCCCGAGAGCAAGCGCCTGACCGATTTGTTGCGCGACTTCCGCCACAACCGCAACCACATGGCCATGGTGGTCGACGAGTTCGGGCGCATCGCCGGGCTGGTCACCATCGAAGACGTGCTAGAAGAGATCGTGGGCGACATCGAAGACGAGTTCGACATCCAGCATGAGAGCGGTGATATTTTCAATCTGGCCGACCGCAGTTTCAGGGTGGCCGGCAATGTCAGCATCGACCGCGTCCGCGAGGCCTTTGGCGTGCCTTTGCCCACCGAAGAGGACGAAGAGGCATTGGACACCATCGGCGGTCTGATCGCGCACCGCATGGGCCGCGTGCCCAACCGGGGCGAAGGATTAGACATCGATGGACTGCGTTTTGAAGTCATGTTGGCCCGCGCCGGGTCGGTGAAATGGTTCAAGGTCAGGCCTCTCGCCTGAGGCCCGCACGCGTGACCGTTTGGGCCCTGCTCGCCGGCGGGGCCCACGCCTTGGCCTTGGCATGGCCCGGCACCGGGCAAGCCCTGGGGGCCCTGCAGTGGCTGGCCTTGGTGGTGCTGGCACACCTGTTTTTGCGCGCCGACACCCCTCGCCACGCGGCTTGGCTGGGTTGGTGCTTTGCCACGGCCCAAGGTGTGGCTGCCACCTGGTGGCTCTACATCTCCATGCATCACTACGGCGGCTTGTCTGCCCCGTTGGCGGCCCTGGCGGTGCTGACCTTGCAGGCGGCACTGGCCTTGTATTTGGCCTTCGCGCTGGGGGTGGCGGCTTGGGCGTGTGGCCGATCCCGTGAGCGACCGCTGACGGTGCTGGCCTTTGCCGGGTCCTGGCTCTTGGCCGAGTTGGCGCGTGCCGACTGGAACACGGGCTTCCCCTCGCGCGAGGCGGGCTATGCCCATGTGGACTCGGCCCTGGCCGTGCTGGCCCCATGGGTGGGGGTGTACGGCATGGGCGCGCTGAGTGCTGCGCTCGCCATGGGCCTGACGCTGGCCTGGCACCGGCCTGCGCCGCTCATGCGCGGTGGTGTCTGGGTCATGTCCCTGGCCCTGCTGTTGGCCCTGAGCCAGCCCTGGCGCGCCCCCGACACCACCCGAGAGCTGTCCCGAGTGCCCCTGACCTTGTTGCAAGGCAATGTGCCGCAAGACCAAAAATTCGATCAACAACGCGACAGCGCCACCGACTGGTATCTGGCACAAATGCTGCAGGCCGGTCCCGGCCTGATACTGGCTCCAGAGACCGCCATCGTCCTGCCCACCCATCTCTGGCCCCCTCAGTGGTGGCATGCCTTGCGCCCGCTGGCGGATGACCGTGCCGTCATGGTCGGCGCCCCATGGCGTGACCCGCAGCGGGACAGCTTTGGCAACAGTGTTTTGGCCTGGGGGGGCGGGCAGACCGGCATCCGCCTGGACGCCAACTCAGCCGATTACCGCTACGACAAGCACCATCTGGTGCCCTTTGGCGAGTTCATCCCCTGGGGCTTTGCCTGGTTTGTGCGCGCCATGAGCATCCCGATGGGCGAGTTTGAACGTGGGGCATCGCCGCAACCCTCATGGGCCTGGGGTGGCGTGCGCTGGGCCCCCAACATTTGCTACGAAGACCTCTTTGGTGAACAGTTGGCGCGCTCATGGGCGGGCCAGGACAGCCCGAATGTGATGGTCAACTTCAGCAACATCGCCTGGTTTGGCGACACTGTGGCGCAAGCCCAGCACCTGAATATTTCGCGCTTGCGCACGCTTGAACTGCAACGCCCCATGGTGCGCGTCACCAACACCGGCACCACCGCCGTCATCGATCATCGGGCGGTGGTGCAAGACATGGCCCCGGTCTGGCAGCGCACTGTGCTCCAAAGCCAAGTCAGCGCACGAGAGGGACCACCGACCTTTTATGCCCGTTGGGTCGCGCAGTGGGGCTTGTGGCCCTTGTGGGGGCTGGGGTTCGGCTTGCTTTTGTGGCCCAGGGCCCGAAAGAATCAATAAAGCTGCGTCGAATCGATTCAATTATTTTATATTCAATACATTGTTATATATAATAAATAGTGTTATATTATTCATGTGCCCATTTACAAGGACAGGCCATGAAAAAAACCAGATTTGGGGCTGTCAATGCGCTGATTTTCGCTCTCATGCGGGTGGCAGGCCCGGCCAATGCAGACAGTGTGTACGTGGGCACCGGGTATCCGACCCTGTTCAATTTTGGTTACGCCAAACCCGTCCAACCTGGTTTGAATTGGCGAGTCGAGTACGCCACGGGACTGAGCATACGGGAAGACCGTACGCCATCCGATGACTTCAACGGCCCGTACGCGATCAAGGCCCATCGCTTAAGCCTGTTGGCCGACTGGTACCCCTTCGATGGAAAGTTCAGGCTGGTTGGCGGGGTCAATTACAACGACATCAAATCCAGCCTGAATGCCTCGGGCAGAAGTACCTTTTATGTCAATAGCAATCTGGTTGACCTCACCGACAAAACGTTGGAGATGCAGATCAAATACCAACCCTTGACACCTTATATGGGTTTGGGCTGGGGCAGCCACCAGAAAACCGAAAACCCCGGTCTGGGGTTTTACAGCGAATTGGGCTTGAGCCTCGGGCACTTCAATGTCGACGTCAACGCCCCCGGTCTGGTGGGCAGCACGCATAACGGGTACACCCTCACCCAGACCGACATCGATGCCGATGCTCAAAAAGCCCGTGACACGGCCAACAAGCTGAAATTATTGCCCAACTTGTCTTTGGGTTTGGTCTACCGCTGGTAAGACCGCGTCGGGCAGACGCACCTCAACGATGCGTCCCACCGATCTCGCTCAAACCAGCAAAGCGTTGACCCGCTTCACATAGGCGGCCGGGTCTTCGGGCAAGCCACCCTCGGCCAGCAGCGCCTGGTCAAACACAATGTGCGCCAGATCGTGGAAATTCGGGTTGGCGTCAGCCGCCAGCTTTTTCAGCAACGCGTGCTCAGGGTTCACTTCCAAAATCGGCTTGGTCTCGGGCACCGGTTGACCGGCCTGCTTGAGCATGCGGGCCAACTGCAGACTCATGCCTTGGTCGTGG
>JBEAZY010000045.1:0-12149 GCA_041159205.1 Pseudomonadota bacterium | reverse complement strand
CGAGACTGTCGAGCACCATGGCACAAAACACGCCGATGGCGGCAAGGTCAAAGCGCTCATTCATGGCCATGACAATGGCGTAAAAGCCGCCGAAGAGGGCCGCCAAAGTAAACAGGTTAGGCAACACATAGATGCCCTTGCGGGGCTTGCGCGGGGCCTCGTCGCTGCCGTCAGTACTGGGTTCGTTCATGCGCCTGATTGTAGGTCTTCCCGGGGCCATAAAAAAACGGCGCCCCTGGGGCGCCGTGAATGACCACTACACGGGGCTGCGGCCATCAGTTGCGGGTCTTGTCGACCAGCTTGTTTTTGGCGATCCAGGGCATCATGGCACGCAACTGGCCACCCACCACTTCAATCGAGTGCTCGGCGGTCAGGCGGCGGCGGGCCGTCATGCTGGGGTAGTTCAGGCGCCCCTCCTGAATGAACATCTTGGCGTATTCGCCATTTTGAATGCGCTTGAGGGCGTTGCGCATGGCTGCACGCGAGCCTTCGTTGATGACCTCGGGACCGGTCACGTACTCACCGTACTCGGCGTTGTTCGAGATCGAGTAGTTCATATTACCGATGCCGCCCTCGTAAATCAGGTCAACGATCAGCTTGAGTTCGTGCAGACACTCGAAATAGGCCATCTCGGGGGCATAACCGGCTTCGACCAAGGTTTCGTAGCCCATCTTGATCAGTTCGACGGCGCCACCGCACAGCACGGTTTGCTCGCCAAACAGGTCGGTTTCGGTCTCTTCCTTGAACGAGGTCTCGATGATGCCGGCACGGCCACCGCCGTTGGCCATGGCGTAGCTCAGGGCCATTTCGCGGGCTCGACCACTGCGGTCCTGGTGCACGGCCACCAGATGGGGCACACCGCCACCCTGGGCATAAGTAGAACGCACGGTATGGCCGGGGGCCTTGGGCGCCACCATCCACACATCGAGGTCATCGCGCGGCACCACCTGGTTGTAGTGCACGTTAAAACCGTGGGCGAAGGCGAGCGATGCGCCTTTTTTGATGTGCGGCTCGATGGCGCGATAGACGTCGCCAATCTGCTCATCGGGCAACAGGATCATGACCACATCGGCGGCCTTGACGGCATCGTTGACTTCCATCACGGTCAGGCCGGCTTTGCCGACCTTGTCCCACGATGCGCCGCCCTTGCGCAGGCCAACCACGACCTTGACGCCGCTGTCGTTCAGGTTCTGGGCGTGAGCGTGGCCCTGCGATCCATAGCCGATGATGGCCACGGTCTTGCCTTTGATGACGCTCAGGTCACAGTCTTTGTCGTAAAACACTTTCATGGGATCTCCTTGGGGGTTAATTGGAAATGGGGCTCAGACCCGCAAAATGCGTTCGCCGCGCCCAATGCCACAGACACCGGTGCGCACCGTCTCCAGGATGGCGCTGCGGTCGATGGCGATGAGGAATGCGTCGTTTTTGGACTGATCGCCAGTCAGTTCAATGGTGTAACTTTTTTCAGTCACATCGATGATGCGGCCGCGAAAAATATCGGCCATGCGCTTCATCTCTTCGCGCTCTTTGCCCACCGCCCTGACCTTCACCATCATCAGTTCGCGCTCGGTGTAAGCGCCCTCGGTGAGGTCTACGACCTTGACCACTTCGATCAGGCGGTTGAGGTGTTTGGTGATCTGCTCGATGACTTCGTCGGACCCGGTGGTCAGAATGGTCATGCGCGACAGGCTGGCGTCTTCGGTCGGGGCGACCGAGAGCGACTCGATGTTGTAGCCACGGGCCGAGAACAGGCCCACCACGCGCGACAGGGCTCCGGGTTCGTTTTCAAGCAACAGGGAAATGATGTGTTTCATGTTCGATTCCTCTTTTGGCCGCCCTCCCCCGCCGACGGTAATCGGAGGGCTTGGCGGGCCATAGATTCTTCAGGGGGGTGACGAGGCGGGCTTTAGAGGTCTTCAGAGCCCAACAACATCTCGGTGATGCCCTTGCCGGCTTGCACCATGGGGAAGACGTTTTCGGTCGGATCGGTGCGGATGTCCAAAAACACGGTGCGGTCTTTGAGCTTGCGCGCCTCTCGCAGTGCCGGTTCCACGTCTTCGTGGCGTTCAATCAGCAGGCCCACATGCCCGTAGGCTTCTGCCAGTTTGACAAAATTGGGCAGGGCATCCATGTAACTGTGGCTGTAGCGCCCCGAATACTCGATCTCTTGCCATTGGCGCACCATGCCCAAATAGCGGTTGTTCAGCGCCAGCACCTTGATCGGGGTGTTGTATTGCAGACAGGTGGAGAGTTCCTGGATGCACATTTGCACCGAGCCTTCGCCGGTGACGCAAAATACCTCACTGTCGGGCTTGGCCAGTTTGATGCCCATGGCATACGGAATGCCCACGCCCATGGTGCCCAAACCGCCCGAGTTGATCCAGCGGCGCGGTTCGTTGAACTTGTAATACTGAGCCGCCCACATCTGGTGTTGTCCCACATCGGAGGTGATGTACACATCGTCGTTGCGGGTCATGTTCCAGAGGGTTTCGATCACGTACTGGGGCTTGATCACACTGGTGTTGGCGCGGTCGTATCCGAGGCAGTCGCGGCCACGCCAGCCTTCGATGGTTTTCCACCAGTCGGCCAATGCGGCTGCGTTGGGTTTGGTGCCCGATTCGCGGATCATGCCGATCATCTCGGTCAGCACGTCTTTGACATCGCCGACGATGGGCACATCGACCTTGACCCGCTTGGAAATGCTGGACGGATCGATGTCGATGTGGATGATCTTGCGTTCGTTTTGGGCGAAGTGCTTGGGGTTGCCGATCACGCGGTCATCAAAGCGGGCACCGACCGCCAGCAACACGTCGCAGTTTTGCATGGTGTTGTTGGCCTCGATCGTGCCATGCATGCCCAGCATGCCCAAAAACTTGGGGTCAGTGGCCGGGTAAGCCCCCAGGCCCATGAGCGTGTTGGTGACCGGGTAGCCCAGCATGTCGACCAATGTGCGCAGCTCGGCGCTGGCCTCGCTCAACAAGACACCGCCCCCGGTGTAGATGTAAGGGCGCTTGGCGTTGAGCAACAGTTGCAGGGCTTTGCGGATTTGCCCGCCGTGCCCCTTGAGCACCGGGTTATAAGAGCGCATCTCGATTTTTTCGGGGTAGCCGTGGTAGGGCACCTTTTTGAACGAGACGTCCTTGGGCAGATCCACCACCACCGGGCCCGGACGACCGCTGCGAGCGATGTGGAACGCTTTTTTCATGATCATGGGGATGTCGCGCGCATCCTTGATCAGAAAGTTGTGCTTGACGATGGGGCGCGTGATGCCCACGGTATCGCACTCCTGGAAGGCATCCAGGCCGATCGCGGTGGTCGGCACCTGGCCGGTGATCACGATCAGGGGGATGCTGTCCATGTAGGCGGTGGCAATGCCGGTGACGGCGTTGGTGACGCCCGGCCCGGAAGTGACCAAGGCCACGCCCACATCGCCGGTGGCGCGGGCATAGCCGTCAGCGGCATGGACGGCCGCTTGCTCATGGCGCACCAGAATGTGCTCAATGCTGTCCTGGCGATAAATCGCGTCGTAGATGTAAAGGGCAGCGCCTCCCGGATATCCCCAGACGTACTTGACGTTCTCTGCTTGCAGGGTTTTGATGAGGATGTCGGCACCCATCAATTCCGGGGCGTTGGCATCGGGGGAGGCGGCGGCTGCTTTTTGCAGCTCGGTGGTGTTGATTTCCATGATGAACCTTTGTGAATTTCGGCAGCGAAAAACCTTGGGTGCTCCTTCAGCAACCCTTATGGGGCCCTGTTGGAACTTTGGACCTGAGGCCATTGGAGCGGCAAGCCGTCCGACCCAGACCCGTTTGCTCAATTGTTGAAGTGCAAAGGAGCCATTGTCGCACTTTTTTTGACCCGATCGGTTCCGGGTGGCGAAATAAATCCTGCCCTTTGATGACATAATTCCAGCCCAGTGCGGGATAGAACTGCGCCCCCAACCCGTGGCCACTGACAAAGAACTCAACGATTTTCTAGCCAGCGTCGAAAAGCGGGCCTTCAAGCGTTGCCTGTTCCAGGTGCGCGACGAAGAGGCCGCTTTGGACATCGTGCAAGACAGCATGATGAAGCTGGCTGAACATTACGGCGACAAGCCCTCGACCGAGTGGCCCATGCTGTTCCAGAGGATTTTGTCCAATTCCACCCTCGATTGGTTCAGGCGACAGAAGACCCGATCCCAGTTTTTTGTGAATTTCAGCGCCCTGCAAGGCGCCGACGACGACGGAGAATTGGAACCATTGGACGCCATTGCAGACCCGGAACTTAACCATTGGGCCCCATCCGGTGAGGCCTGGACGGAAAGCCGGGAAACCCTAGGGGTCATTGAAGAAGAGATACAAAAGTTGCCGATGCGTCAACGGGAAGCCTTCCTGCTGCGTTATTGGGAGGAACTGGATGTTGCCGAAACCGCCGCCGTGATGGGCTGTACCGAGGGCAGTGTGAAAACACACTGCTCCCGAGCCATTGCGGCATTGGTCAAGGCATTGAAAGCCAAGGGTATACAAACATGAAGACCACCGAATCGATGCCGCCTGCCCACGAATTTCTGGCCCGCCGTCTGGCGGCGACCCTGGATGCGCCCGTGGCCCACGACATTTCCGAGCGTCTGCGGGCGGCCCGGGTGCGGGCGGTCGCCGCCCGTCGCTTGTCCCCCATGGCGCAGGTCCAATCCAATGGCAGCCTGGTCCTGGCCGGTGGCCAGGACATGTTGCGTCCATGGGGCTGGCTGGCGTCTTCCCTGCCCCTGCTGGCGCTGGTCGTGGGTCTGGTGACCATCAAGCACTTTCAGGATGAGCGCCGCGCCACCGAGCTGGCCGATATCGACACCGCCCTCCTGACCGACGATCTCCCCCCCTCGGCCTATACCGATCCGGGTTTCTTGCGTTTTCTGAAAATGCCCTTGCCCATGGCCAGCGAACCGGAGCGTGAGGCCAAACCCGAATGAAATCTGCGGGCTGGGTCTGGCGCTTGGCGTGGCTGTTCGCCCTCGCCTTGAACGCCCACGCCCAAGCCCCGAAATCTGATCTCTCCCCCCCAGAAAAAGCCATCAAGGCACCGCTCATCGAAACATCGCCAGCCTGGGCGGAACTGAGCGATCGTCAGCAAAGCGCCCTCGCCCCCCTGAAAAAGCTCTGGCCCACCATCAACGAAGCGCAAAAACGCAAGTGGTTGGCCGTGTCCCGCAACTACCACGATTTGCCCGAGATGGAGCAACAAAAAATGCACGAACGCATGCGTGAATGGGTGCGTTTGGGACCCCGTGAACGCGCTCAGGCCCGGCTGGAGTACGCTCGGGCTCAAACCCTCAGTGTCGATGAGCGTCGTGCCCGTTGGGAAGCCTATCTGGCCCTCAGCGAAGAAGAGCGCCAACAACTGGCGCCCAAAGCGCCGCAAGCCCTGAAAGGGGCAGCCATCGCGGTCCGGCCCGTGCCTGCCCACAAAATCACCCCGCCCCCGGTCACTGTGCAAAGCAAAAACCCGCCCGCTCAGGGTTTCAGTGCCTTGCGTCTCGATCCAGACCAGATTCACCCCCGCACCTTGCTGCCCTTGAATGTGCCGGGGCATGCCAGCCCATGACCTCGCCTGAGCCGACTGCCAGCCCGGTGATCCCCTTGTCCCCCGCTGATATGGCCCCCGGCCTGCGCCGCCGCCTGGCATGCTGGCTTTACGAGGGCATGCTGCTGTTTGGCGTGGTGTTTTTGGCCGATTACTTGTTCAGCACCCTCAGTCAATCTCGCCATGCGCTGGACAACCGCTTGGGGCAGCAGGCGTTTTTGTTTCTGGTGCTGGGCATTTATTTCACCTGGTTTTGGCACAAGGGCCAGACCCTGGCCATGAAAACCTGGCACATCCGCATCGTTCAGGCGCATGGGGGGCCGGTGTCGCAAAGCCGTGCCCTGCTGCGTTATGTGCTCTCCTGGGTCTGGTTCATCCCCTCTCTGGCACTGATTTGGGCCCTCGATCTGCCCCTGGGCTCAGGCAGCGTGCTGATCTTCGGCTGGATCGCGGTTTGGGCCGTCCTCAGCCGTTTTCATCCCGAGCGACAGTTCTGGCACGATGCCTGGGCCGGTACGCGCCTGATCAACTCCCGCCCATGAACACCCCGCCCGCATTCTCTGTCTGTGTCTATTGCGGTTCACGCACCGGCACCGATCCGGCCGCGGCCCAGGCCGCCCGAGAGGTGGGGCTATGGATAGGGGCGCACGGTGGCCAACTCGTCTATGGCGGGGGCCATAACGGCTTGATGGGCATTTTGGCCGACAGCGCCAGTTTGGCCGGGGCCCGGGTGGTGGGGGTGATCCCGCGCAGCATGGTCGAGCGCGAGTGGGCCAGAACCAGTTGCGAAGAACTGATCGTGATCGACACCATGCACGAGCGCAAACGCATCATGATGGAACGCGGCGATGCGTTTTTGGCGCTGCCGGGCGGGATCGGCACATTTGAAGAATTCTTTGAGGCGTGGGCCTGGCGGCAATTGGGGTTCCACGACAAACCCGTGGGCCTGCTCAACACCCGGGGCTATTACGACCCGATGCTGACTTTCATGCGTCAGGCCACTGAATCGGGCTTTGTCTCAGACTGGCAAATGGGCTTGATCCGCGTCGGTTCAGAGCCCGCCGCCTTATTGACCGAACTGGTTCAAGCCGCCGGCTTGGGGCATGCCTGCGGCGCGGATCAGATCTAGGGAAGTCCTGAAATCAAATCGCGGTATCGTCGAGCTCGCCGGTGCGGATGCGAACCACCCGCTCCACCGGGGTGACAAAAATTTTGCCGTCGCCGATCTTGCCGGTGCGTGCCGCACGGACGATGGCATCGACACAGGTGTCCACCTCACTCGAGCGAACCACCACCTCCACTTTGACTTTGGGCAGGAAATCCACCACATACTCGGCGCCCCGATACAACTCGGTATGCCCTTTCTGACGGCCAAAACCCTTGACCTCGGTCACGGTCAGGCCAGTGACACCGCATTCGGCCAGGGCCTCACGAACTTCTTCGAGTTTGAAGGGCTTGATGACGGCTGTGATTTGTTTCATGACGATCGTTCCCAGGAATTGAAAGAATATGCGCTCAGGCGCGAAAGCGATTGGTCATAGGATAACGCCAATCCTTGCCAAAACTGCGGTGAGTCACACGAATGCCGACCGGCGACTGGCGGCGCTTGTATTCGTTGATGCGGATCAGCCGGGTCACTTTTTCGACATCGGCGCGGTCAAACCCGGCGGCAATGATCTCGGCCACGCTTTGGTCTTCTTCCATATATCGGGAGACGATCTCGTCGAGCACCTCGTAGGGCGGCAGGCTGTCCTGGTCTTTCTGGTCCGGGCGCAGTTCGGCGCTGGGCGGGCGGGTGATGATGCGCTCGGGGATGGGTGCCTCGGCGGTGCCGTAGGGGTCATGCAGGTTGCGCCAGCGTGCCAAACGAAACACCATGGTTTTGGCGACGTCCTTGAGCACCGCAAAACCTCCCGCCATGTCGCCATACAAAGTGCAGTAGCCGGTGGACATCTCGCTTTTGTTACCGGTGGTCAGCACGATGCTGCCGAACTTGTTGGACAAGGCCATCAGCAACGTGCCCCTGATGCGGGCCTGGATGTTTTCTTCTGTGGTGTCTATGGGCCGGCCATCAAACTCGGCCTTGAGTGAGGCCAGGAAGGCCTCGAACTCGGGCACGATGGAGATTTCGTCATAGCGCACCCGCATCCGGGCGGCCATGTCGCGGGCGTCGATCCAGCTGATGTCGGCGGTGTAGGGGGATGGCATCATGACTGCCCTCACCCGGTCGGCCCCCAAGGCATCGACGGCGATGGCCAGCACCAGGGCCGAGTCGATCCCCCCCGACAGCCCCAGCAAAGCGCCCGGAAAGGCGTTTTTGCCGATGTAGTCGCGCACCCCCAGCACCAGGGCATGCCAGAGGTCGGCCTCGAGTGTGGACTCGGGGGTCACTTCCCCCCGACAACGCCCCATAGACCAGTTCAGGTCAAAGGCTTGCTCACTGAAACTGGCAGCGCGGGCGCAAACTTGCCCGCTCGCATCCAAGGCAAAAGATCTGCCTTCAAACACCACTTCGTCCTGCCCCCCCACCAGATGGGCGTAAACCAGGGGCAGACCCGTCTGGCGGCAACGCTCGGCCATGGCCAGCTCACGCTCGTTGCCCTTGCCCACATGAAAAGGCGAGGCATTGATGACCAGCAACAATTCGGCCCCCAAAGCCTGACAGTCGGCGGCAGGCTGCTTGAACCAGGCGTCTTCACAGATGAGCAAACCCAAGCGAACCCCGCCGTGCTCAAAGACCAGGGCCTGTTGGCCCGGCTGAAAATACCGCCGCTCGTCAAAAACCTGGTAGTTGGGCAACTCGCGCTTGTCATACTGAGCCACCACCGCCCCGGCCCGCAATACACTGGCGCGGTTGTGCCGTTGGGCGACCGATACCGAGCGCGAGCGCTGACCGCCGCCGGCCGGATGCCCCACCACCACCGCAAGGTCTTTGAGGTCGGCCAACTCATGCCGGATGCGGCTTAGGGCATCATCGCAGGCGGCGATGAACGAGGGTCGCAAAAACAGGTCTTCGGCGGCGTAACCACACAAGGCCAATTCGGGGGTGAGGACCAGGCGCACGCCACGGGCATGGGCCTGGCGGGAGAGGTCAATGATTTTTTGGGCATTGCCGTCCATGTCACCCACGACATAGTTCAGCTGTGCGACACAAATTTGCAGCGTCATAAGGAGGATTTGGAGTGCAAGCCGATTATCTCACCGAGGTCATGACCGACTGGGACACCCTGGGTGCGACCGAGTGGGACGCCTTGCTCGCCACCCAGGCCACCCCCACCCCCTTCATGCGCCACGCTTACCTGTCGGCCCTGACTGAGACGGCCTGCGCCAGCCCGGAGCGCGGTTGGCAGCTGCAACTGATCGCGCTGCGCCAAGGCGGGCAACTGATGGCGGCATGCCCCGTGTATTTCAAGACCCACTCTTATGGCGAATACATTTTCGACTGGGCCTGGGCGCAGGCCTACGAGCGCCACGGGCTGGAATATTTCCCCAAGGCGGTCATCAGTGTGCCCTTCACCCCGGTGCCCGGCACCCGCTTGTTGGCCCGCGACGAACCGTGGCGTGACCGCTTGTTGCAAGTGGCACTTGATTTGACCCAGGAAGCCGGGGCTTCTTCCTTGCATCTGCTGTGGTCGGACGAGGCCGACCTAAAGAGTGCCGCCCGCCTGGGTCTGATGCGCCGCGATGGCGTGCAATTTCATTGGCACAACCCGGGGGTGAACGACTTTGAATCGTTTTTGACGACCCTGCGCCAGGACAAACGCAAAAAAATCAGGCAAGAGCGCCGCAAAGTGGCCGACGCGGGCATTGACTTTGTGGCTTTGCATGGCGCAGACATCGGGTCAGCCCAGTGGGATTTTTTCTACCGTTGTTATGCCCAAACCTATGCCGAACACGGCAACCCACCCTATTTGAACCGGTCTTTTTTTGACCGCATGGCCCGCGACATGGCTCAGAATTGGGTCTTGCTGCTGGCCCGCCGCCATGGCCAGGCCATCGCGTGCAGCCTGCTTGCAGTGCAAGGCTTGGGGCAGCCGGGTGCCGTGGCCTACGGCCGTTATTGGGGGGCGCTGGAGCGCCACGACTGCCTGCATTTCGAGGCCTGCTACTACCAACCGATCGAATGGTGTCTGCGCCACGGCGTGAGCCGTTTTGAGGGGGGGGCCCAAGGCGAGCACAAGATGTCGCGCGCCCTGCTGCCCACGCCCACGGCCAGCGCGCATTTCATCGCGCACCCGGGGTTTGCCCAGGCAGTGGGGGACTTTTTACAGCGCGAGCGTCAGGGCGTGGCCTCCTATATGGACGACCTGGAGCAGCGCACGCCGCTGAGGCGAGGGTGAGACACCCTTGTTGATGGCCGCAGTCCATTGGAGTGCGCAAGATTTGCGGTTGCAGGTGGAATTCCTTGGGGCGAGTGGGTGGCCTTGATTGGGCACCACGCATCAGTAAGTCACAAAGGGCGGCCTCCTTTTACGACAGAGATTCATTGAGTGAAGTCATCATCCCTAGCTAACGGGGAAGAGCCAAAATACAAAGCCCGCACTTCCGTGCGGGCCTCGCATACAGCGCCTTAACCCCTAGGGGGTTGAACAATCAGGCCTTTTGCTTGGCGTAGGCCTCCATGCCTTCGCTCACCTCAGCGCGGGCGGCCTCGGGGCCTTCCCAGCCCAAGACCTTGACCCACTTGCCCT
Organism: Pseudomonadota bacterium; assembly: GCA_041159205.1. Lineage (GTDB taxonomy): Bacteria > Pseudomonadota > Gammaproteobacteria > Burkholderiales > Burkholderiaceae_C > Limnohabitans. The sequence continues at coordinate 1,902 of JBEAZY010000045.1, read as the reverse complement.
TTTCCAGGTCTTTGTAGTGCTCAAAGAAATGGGCGATGGTGTTCAGACGCATCGGGTTCAGGTCTTCGGGTTTTTGCCATTGGGTGTAGATGGACAAAATCTTGTCGGTCGGCACCGCCAGCACCTTGGCATCCATCCCGGCTTCGTCTTCCATCTTCAAAATGCCGATCGGACGGCAGGTGACCACCACGCCGGGGATCAGGGGGACCGGCGTGATGACCAGCACGTCGACCGGGTCGCCATCGCCACTGAGCGTCTTGGGCACATACCCGTAATTGGTGGGGTAGTGCATGGCCGTGCTCATGAAACGGTCAACGAATATGGCGCCGGTTTCTTTGTCCACCTCGTATTTGATGGGGTCGGCGTTCATCGGGATTTCAATGATGACATTGAATTCATGCGGGGCATTCTTGCCAGGGGTGACGGCATCGAGAGACATGTGGGGACCTATCCAAAAAAGTGAAGACTATCCATTACGGATTAACCCTTATTTTACTTGCATGGGGCTTTCGCCTAGGTTCAAGCCCTTGAAAAAAGGCTAAATTAGCCCGGTTGGCCAATCAGCTTCAAGGTGGCTGAGGAAGCAACGCAAGTCAAGGAGCGACTGCATGGGGTATGGCAGGACTTCCCCGAGCATGCGCTCCTCACCTGAAGAAACCAAAACAAGGAGATTTTTATGTCTGGCAACTCAGCCTTGATGCTGGCTTTGGCCTGTGGCGTCATCGCCGTCATCTATGGCTTTTGGGCCCGTTCGTCCATTTTGGCCATGGACGCGGGCAACCCTCGCATGCAAGAAATCGCCGCGGCCATCCAACAGGGTGCGGCCGCTTATTTGGCACGTCAATACCGCACCATCGCCATGGTCGGTGTCGTGCTGGCCATTCTGATGGGCCTCTTTCTGGGCACCACCACGGCCATAGGCTTCGTGATTGGTGCCGTGCTCTCAGGGGCCTGTGGCTTCATCGGCATGAATGTCTCGGTGCGCGCAAATGTGCGCACCGCCCAAGCCGCCACCGGAGGCATTGCCCCCGCGCTGGACGTGGCGTTCAAGGGCGGCGCCATCACCGGCATGCTGGTGGTCGGTCTGGGCCTGCTGGGCGTGGGTGGTTTTTACTGGTTTCTGGTGGGCAATGGCAACCTGACCCCCGATAAAAACCTGGCCGATCTGCTCAACCCGCTCATCGGTCTGGCCTTTGGCTCTTCGCTGATTTCCATTTTTGCCCGCCTGGGCGGTGGCATTTTCACCAAGGGTGCCGACGTCGGCGCCGATCTGGTGGGCAAGGTGGAAGCGGGCATTCCCGAAGATGACCCCCGCAACCCCGCCGTGATCGCCGACAACGTGGGCGACAACGTGGGCGATTGTGCCGGGATGGCAGCCGACCTGTTCGAGACCTACGCCGTGACCCTGATCGCCACCATGGTGCTGGGCGCTCTGATGGTGGCTGCGGCCCCCATCGAGGCGGTCATGTACCCGCTGGCCCTGGGTGGCGTGTCGATCATCGCCTCGATCATCGGCTGCTTCTTTGTCAAGGCCAGCCCGGGCATGAAAAACGTCATGCCTGCCCTGTACAAGGGCCTGATCGTGGCCGGTGTCCTCAGCCTGATCGCCTTTGCCGGCGTCACCTGGACCCTGATGCCCGATAACGCCATTCAGGCGTCCGGGTCGCGCATGGCGCTCTTTGGCGCCTGTGTCGTCGGCCTGGTGCTGACCGCCGCCCTGGTGTGGATCACCGAGTACTACACCGGCACCGACTATGGTCCGGTCAAGCATGTGGCCCAGGCCTCGACCACCGGTCACGCCACCAACATCATCGCCGGCATCGGCGTGTCGATGAAATCGACCGCCTGGCCCGTGCTGGCCGTTTGTGTCGCCATCGTCTGCAGCCATGCCCTGGCAGGCCT
>JBEAZY010000044.1:0-18249 GCA_041159205.1 Pseudomonadota bacterium | reverse complement strand
GACAAATGCCGGTAGTGCCTGAGGCTTCGGTGGTTCGTGAAAACGATCACGACCATGTGTTTGTTCAAGTGCAACCTGGCATTTACCGCTTGACACCGGTGGACCTGGAGCCGCTCATGGGACCATTCCGACCCGTCAAGTCAGGCCTGGAGCCCGGGATGGTCATCATCTCTGATGGGGCTTTTCATTTGAACAATTTGCGCAACCAGCAGGTGCTGACTTCCACCGGGGATTCCCGATGATTTCGGCGGTGGTTCGCTGGTCACTGCAACAACGGGTTTTGATGCTGGTTGTTTGCGTGGCCCTGCTGATCGCGGGGGTGTTGGCGGTTAGAAAGCTTTCGGTGGATGCGTTCCCCGATGTCACCAATGTGCAGGTGCAGGTGGCCACCGAAGCGCCAGGTCGCCCACCCACCGAGGTAGAACGTTTCATCACTGTGCCTATTGAGATCTCCATGACCGGATTGCCGGGTTTGGTGGAGATGCGATCTCTCAATCGCAATGGTGTTTCCCTGGTCACGCTGGTGTTCACCGACAAAACCGATGTCTACTTTGCTCGCCAATTGGTGCTCGAACGCTTGATTGAAGCCACTCAAAGGATGCCCGCCGGTGTCACGCCGGTGCTCGGACCCGTCTCAACCGGCTTGGGGGAAATTTACCAATACACACTGGAACACCCCAAAGACCGGGGGCCAGAGGGTCGTTTGCGACCCTTGTCCGAGGACGAGTTGCGTCAGCGGCGGGAGATACAAGATTGGGTGGTGCGACCCATGTTGCGATCCATCCCCGGGGTCGCCGAAATCAACACCCAAGGGGGCTACGCACGCCAATACCAAGTCAAAGTTAACCCGGATCGTCTGCGGTACTATGGCCTGAGCATCAAAGACGTGTATACCGCCGTGGCGCAGAACAACGCCAATTCCTCCGGGGGTGTCCTGCCCGCATTGGCCGAACAATACTTGATCCGCGGTGTGGGTCTGATCAGTTCTCTGGATGACATAGGAAACATTGCACTGAAAGCATTTCAGGGCACGCCGGTTTTGATCAAGGACGTGGCCGAGGTCAGGTTCGGCTCGGAAGTTCGCCAGGGGGCGATCATCAAAGACGGTCAGACCGAAGCGGTAGCGGGCATCGTGCAGATGATACGCGGCGGCAATGCCCGCGAAATCGTCGGACGCATCAAGCAGCGAGTGGATGAGATCAACCAAAAAGGCATGCTCCCTGAGGGCTTGCAGATCGTGCCTTTTTATGATCGAAGCGAATTGGTCAATACCGCCATGCAGACCGTGGCCAAGGTCTTGGCCGAAGGCATTGTGCTGGTGATCGCCATTCTTTTTATTTTTTTGGGCGATGTCCGCTCCAGCCTGATCGTGGTCGCCACATTGGTGCTCACCCCATTGCTCACCTTTTTGGCCATGAACCGAATCGGTTTGAGTGCCAACCTCATGTCATTGGGCGGGTTGGCCATCGCCATCGGTCTCATGGTCGATGGCGCGGTGGTCGTGGTGGAGAATGCCTTTGCCCGCTTGGGTGAGGCGGCTGCTCAGGGCAAGTCGAAATGGCGGGTCATTCTCGACTCCACCACCGAGGTGGGTAAACCGGTGCTTTATGGTGTTGGCATCATCATTCTGGTTTTCCTGCCTCTGCTCAGTTTGCAGGGCATGGAGGGCAAAATGTTCGCGCCCTTGGCGTTGACCATCGCCATAGCCCTGAGCCTTTCTTTGGTGTTGAGTTTCACCATGAGCCCTGTGCTGTGTAGTTATGTCCTCAAAGGCGGGGCGGAACACGACACCTGGTTATTGCGCCTTCTTAAAACCCCGTACCTTCGCATGTTGTCATGGTCTCTGGATCATCCGAGACGGGTGTTGGGCATCGCACTGGTGGCTTTATTCGGCAGCTTTGCCTGGGTCCCTTTTCTGGGGACCGCCTTCATTCCGACCATGCAAGAGGGCTCGATCACCCCGGTGATTGTTCGAGTGCCCAAAATCTCTATCGAAGAATCGGTGAAGATGGAGACGCAGGCCATGGCGGCCATCAAGACCGTGCCTGAGGTGGCCATGGTGGTGTCTCGCCTCGGACGAGGCGAGTCGGCGTCAGACCCCGGTCAACCCCATGAATCTGACCCCATTGTGAAACTCAAGCCTCGCGATCAATGGCGCAACGGCTTCACCCAGCAGGACATCGCCGACGAAATTCGCGATAAACTGAAATTTTTGCCTGGTGTTGAGATAGCAATCAGTCAGCCCATTGCAGCACGGGTTGATGAGATGGTGTCGGGTGTCCGATCGCAAGTCGCGGTCAAAGTGTTTGGCGACGACCTGGACCAGCTGCGGCGCATAGGTGACGAAATTGCGGCCATCCTCATGTCCACCCCTGGCGCCAATGACTTGCGAGTCGAGCGCGTCAGCGGTCAGGAATACTTGACGATCCAGATCGACCGTGGGGCCATCGCGCGTTTCGGTCTGAATGTACAAGAGGTCAATGATCTGATCGAGATCGCCGTGCAGGGCAAGGTGGCCACCGAGGTGTTCGAGGGCGAACGAAAATTTGATGCCGTGGTGCGGCTACCCAGCCGTGATCGCAACAGTGTGCAAGATATAGGCAACCTGATCTTGCGCGCGCCCAACGGCTCCATCGTCGCCTTGAAAGACATCAGTCACATCCAATTGGCTGACGGCCCGGCCCAGATCAGTCGGGAGGGGGGGCGACGTCGACTGGTCATCGGGGTCAACGTCCAAGGCAGAGACCTGGGTGGCTTTGTGGCCGAGGCCCGGGCCCGGGTTGAGCGTCAGATCCAACTTCCCTCAGCGTATGCCTTGGCCTGGGGGGGGCAGTTTGAGAACCTTGAGCGCGCCACCGCCACCTTGGCCATCATCATTCCATTGACCATCGGTGCGATTTTCTTCTTGCTTTTCATGCTTTTTGGCTCGCTGCGCTATGCGGCCCTGGTGATCACGGTGTTGCCACTGGCGGCCATTGGCGGTGTGGTGGGTTTGGGCTTGAGTGGTGAATACCTTAGCGTGCCTGCGGCGGTTGGCTTCATTAACCTATGGGGGATTGCCGTGCTCAACGGGGTGGTTTTGGTCAGCTTCATTCGCCAACAGAGAGAAAATGGCCTTAACACGGATCGGGCCATCCTGGAGGGCTGCACGCATCGCTTCAGACCTGTGATGATGACGGCGATGGTGGCGCTGTTGGCCTTGATTCCGATGTTGTTTTCCACCGGACCGGGTTCTGAAGTGACTCGGCCCTTGGCACTGGTGGTGATTGGCGGGCTTTTCTCATCGACACCATTGACTTTGTTGCTCGTGCCGGTGCTTTACCGCTGGTTTGAGGAACAACCCATCGAGGCCTGAAAGGACATATGCAGAGATGATGAAAGAAATACGCGCCATCGTTCGCCCGCAGCGCTTGCCCCAGCTGCGGGAGGCCTTGCGACAAATCCCCAACTTCCCCGGCCTCACATTCACCAAAGCAGAAGGGTTCACCGCTCCCGCCCATGCGCAAAAGCGCACGGTCAAGGAAGACTTGACCGACTACACCCCAAAGATCATGGTCACGGTCATCGCCGATGAAGAAATGGTGCCAGTCATCCGGCAAGCCATCATTGACGCCAGCAGCACGGGGCAGATAGGTGACGGCATCGTCTGGACGCTGGACTTGGGCAGCTTGCATCGCATTCGCAATGGCGAGAGCATGATCTGATCATGTACCTTGTCGCCATTGCCTGGATCTATGTCGTGCTGATGATGGCCGTGGCCGAAGTCATGCACCCTGATGGCACCTGGCTGGGGGCCATGTTCACTTTTATGCTTTACGGTGTGTTGCCGCTGTCCATCGTGTTGTACATCATGGGGGCTCGGCTGAGAAAGCAAAAGCCGCCGAAAGATGACGTTTTTTGAATAATTTATATTTAATATGGTATTAATATAAATATCAATTATTGTCCGTTAAATATAACTTTATAGTTTTTTTTGATTTTTCAGTTATCATAGATGAATGACATTTTTGCGATCATTTTCAGTTGCGTGCGGGCTACTGACTTGTACCCCTGTCTTATGGGCCCAGACACGGTTGACCGAAGTGCTTCAGTCGGCGGCCAACACCCATCCTTCTGTTTTGCAGGCTCGAAGTCAGTATGAAGGGGCGGGGTACGACGTTGAAAGTGCCAAATGGGGTCGGTTTCCATCGATCACCACCCAGGCGCTGGCACCCAACAACCGCACCCAGAGTCTGACCAAAGTTGAGCAACCCCTGTGGACTGGCGGACGAATTACAGGGCAGATCCAGGTGAGCGAGGCCAACGAGCGGGCGGCTTTGTCGGCCGTGCTGGACGCCCAGACCAACGCCATGGTGCAGGTCTCTACCTCTTTTTTTGATTTTCTGCGGATGCAGATGCGCATGGTGGTGGCCAACGAAAACGTGCGCGAGCACCAGAAATTGGCCGATCTAATCGGGCGCAGGGTGAAGTCTGAAGTCAGCCCCATGGCCGACGATGTGCTGGCCAATGCCCGTTTGCAGCAAGCCATCACCGAACGTATACAGATTCAAAAGGCCATGGACACGGCCCGCTTGTCTCTGGAGCAATGGACCGGCCTGAGTGTCTCGCGGGTCAGTGCCCCCAGGCAACTGAATTACATGCCCAACCCCTCGGTGGAAGCCTTGGTGCAAAAAACATTTGATTTCTCGGGGCAGCGCAATAAATTGATGCACCAAGTTGACTCGGCCATGCACCAGATGGACGTGGTGAAGTCTCAAGCCTTGCCTTCAGTCGTGGCTGGCTATCAGCATGTCTGGGGTGGTTTGTACCCCAACAGTTATCAGCATAACTCGGCGTATGTGAGCCTGCAGTTTCAGCCCGGCGCGGGCCTGAGTGCTTTGTCCAACCGCAATGCGGCGGCCATGAAGCAAGACGCCGTCAAACAGGAACTTCTGACTCTGGAGCGCAATCTGCGCAATCAGGTTCTTTCTTCTCTGGCCGATATCGAATCTGCTCAAACACAGTTGAAGCCGGCCAGAACCCTGCTGGATGGCACCTCCGAGGTGGTCGCATCGTATCTGCGGCAGTACCAGGTGGGACGCAGAACATGGGTGGAAGTGCTCAATGCCCAGCGTGAAATGACGCAGGCGGCTTATGGGTTGATCGATTTACAGGTTGCCTTGCAACAAAGTCAGGTGCGCCTGATGTTGTTGTCGGGTGACATTACTCCGCAGGAATTTGGCTACATTCATGAATGAAACCTCGAACCCGGCGCAAACCGAAACACAGGTGAGCGCCCCCAATTACTACCAAGACCCTGATCTGGCCCAATTGCTTTCGCGTTTGGCCGCGTTACTGGGCCACTCCGTACCGGCCCACCGCTACGGCATGATGGATCAGACGGCAGACGGGGTGGCCATGGCCGATTTGCCGCGTTGGCGCCGGGCCCAAGAGTTGTGGGTGGCCAGTTTTCCCTCAGGCATCCACCACGAGAAAGACCTGAAAGACATAGAGCGAGGCGACTTCCCGGTGATTTGGGTGGCCGACGACGAGAGTCAGGTGCTGTTGTTGCGCGGCAGACTCAGCCATGGCCCCCTCAATGCCGAGTTGCCCGACGGCACCAGTCAGGAAGTGGCAGCCGAAAAAATCGCCCAAGGCCGCGTCCTGATGTTGCGCGTGGGTGCCGAAGCCCAATCTGACGAGGAATTGCCGCAGACCGCTGCCGAGTGGTTTGCCTTCACGGTGCGCCATTACCGCAGCCCTTTCATTGATGCCATTTTTGCCACCACGTTGGCCAGCATCATTGGTTTGGTGTCTGCGCTCTATACCATGCAGGTCTATGACCGTGTGGTTCCCACCAAGGGTTATGACACTTTGATCGTGTTGACCATCGGGGTGGCGATCGCGATTGCCCTCGAGTTGCTGCTCAAAGAGGTCAGGGCGCACATCGTCGAGCGTGCCTGCAAGGTCATCGATCAGGAACTGTCGGCCATCTTTTTTGCCAAGGCCCTGAACATCCGCATGGACGCGCGCCCTAGAACAGTCGGAACGTTCGCCTCTCAAATCAGGCATTTTGAGTCGGTTCGCAGTTTCATGACTTCCTCGACATTGTTCGTGCTGGCCGATGTGCCATTCGCATTGGTGTTTGTGGGTGTGATCGCCATGATTTCACCGATGGTGGCCTTGGTGCCTCTGGTGGTGGTTCCTATTGCCATACTGATAGGCCTGTCTTTCCGTTCCCCGATTGAAAAGTACACCCATTTGCACATGGAGGAGAGCAACCGCAAGAACGGGGTGTTGATCGAGGCCATCGATGGCATCGAGTCCATCAAAGCCAGTAACGGCGAATGGAAATTGCTCGACCGCTGGCGCCATCTGGTGGCCACCATCGCGCAAAGCGAAATCAAAATGCGCATGCTGTCGACTTTGTCTGCAGGCATTACCCAATCCTTGCAGCAGGTGTCCTACGTGGGCATGGTGGTGGTGGGCGCGTACAGCATTACCCAAGGCAACCTCACCATGGGCGGCTTGATTGCCTGTACCATCATCAGCGGTCGGGCCCTTAATCCCTTGGCCCAGATCCCCGGCCTAATTGTTCAGTGGAAACACGCCCAAATTGCCCTGAAAGGTTTGGACGCCATCATGGCCTTGCCCAGTGAGCGCGATCCTGGCGTGCGTCTGGTGGTGCCCGAGCGTTGTCAGGGGCATCTGGAACTGGAAAAAATCATCTTTGCTTACTCTAAAGACCGGGCCGCTCTGGATGTGCCCTCTTTGCAGATTCGACCTGGCGAGCGAGTGGCCATTTTGGGCACGGTGGGGTCTGGCAAGAGTACCTTGATCAAGATCATGTCCGGCCTCTTCAAGCCCACTCAGGGCACGGTTTACCTCGACAAAATCGATGTCACGCAACTGGCCCCGGAATTTGTGCGCGAGCATGTGGGCTATTTGCCTCAAGACATCCGATTGTTCCAAGGCACCCTGCGTGACAACCTGATCCTGGGTTTGCCTTTGCCCAGCGACTCGCAGATCCTTAAGGCGGCCGCCATGACCGGTTTGGATCAGATCATCCAGCAACACCCCAAGGGATTGGAGTTGGAAATCACCGAAGGTGGCAAAGGACTTTCTGGCGGACAGCGCCAATTGGTGGGCCTGACCCGACTGTTGTTGGCTCAACCCAGCATGATGTTGCTCGACGAACCCACGGCCTCCATGGACGCACAGACGGAAGTCCGGGTCATGACCCATTTGTTTCAGGAGGTCAAACCCGACTCTACGCTGGTCATTGTCACCCACAAGCCCAACTTCCTTCCCCTGGTGCAGCGCATCATCGTGGTGGACCGTGGACGCATTGTGATCGACGGGCCACGTGACGAAGTGCTCAATCGTTTGCGCCAGGCTGCGGCCCAACCACAGAAGACTGTGGCGGAACCCGCCCAGAACCCCGGCACAACCTCTCAGACTGTGACTGTCTCATCATGAAATTCTTTTGGTTTTTGCAAAGCGGCTCTAAAGTCGCTGGACGGCGTGATGGTTCCGTCAGCTTGCGCATTGCCGGTTTAAGGGCTGTGGTTTGGCTCAGTTTCCTGGTCATGGGTGCTTTTGGACTTTGGGCCCATTGGGCCAAGCTGGACCAAGTCACCCGGGCCACAGGTGCCGTGATCCCCAGCAGCAAGACGCAGATCATCCAATCGCAAGACGGCGGCACCATCGAGAGCCTTTTGGTGCATGAAGGCGCCACTGTTGAGGCCGGCCAGTTGTTGATGCGTTTTGAAAAAACCCGATCCGAAGCCAGCTATCTCGAATCGAGGGCCAAATATGCGGCCTTGATGGCCACGGTGGTGCGCTTGCAAGCCGAGGTGTTTGAGAAACCGATCAGTTACCCCAAGGCGCTGGATGCTTACCCCGAATTTCGCACCAGCCAGACCGACCTCTATATGAAACGCCGTGCCGCCCTGCGTGAAGAGATTGCCTCCATCCAGGATTTGGTGCGGCTGGCACAGGAGGAACTGAGCATGACAGAGCCTCTGCTGAAGAGCGGCGATGTCAGCAAAACCGAAGTCTTGCGGCTGCAGCGCCAAGTCACGGAACTCAAGAGCCAAATCACCAACAAGCGCAACAAGTACTTTCAGGATGCCCAGTCTGAGTTGAACAAAGCCCAGGAAGATCTGGCCTCTGTTGAACAGAACATGGCCCAGCGCAAAAACCAGCTCGAATGGACCGAATTGCGTGCGCCTCTCAAAGGGGTGGTCAAAAACGTGCGTGTGACGACCATCGGCGGCGTGATTCGCCCGGGTGAAGAGGTCATGCAAATCGTGCCCTCTGAGGATGACCTGCTGATTCAGGCCAAGGTCTCGCCGTCAGACATTGCTTTCCTCAAAATCGGCCAGGAAGTGCGGGTCAAGATCGACGCCTACGACTACACCATTTATGGCGATTTGCCGGGCAAGCTGATGTACATCAGCGCCGATACCTTGAGCGAAGACCTCAAGCAGGGTGAAACGCCGTACTACCGAGCCCAAGTGAGAACGGTCGGACGCAAGTTCAGCGGGCGCCCCGATGAAAACCTGGACATTCAACCTGGCATGACCGCCACCATCGAGGTCAAGACCGGTGAGCGCACTGTGCTGCAGTACCTGCTCAAACCGGTGGTCAAAACCCTCAGTCAGTCGCTGGGCGAGCGCTAAAGCCAAAGTCAGTTCAGTCGTCCGTTCAGTCTTTGGCCCCAAGAGCCAACGCCGCCTTGCGACTGGCCTGCAAAGACTTTTCGTCGGTCCCATCGATGGGCCAACCCTGCATGTGGTTCAGGGTCAGTGCGTGCAAGGCATCGAGCCATTCGCTCTGTGCATTCAGGCAAGGGATGTAGTGGAACTCGCGCCCGCCTTCTTCCATGAAAGCGGCGCGCACTTCCATGGCGATTTCCTCCAGGGTTTCCAGGCAGTCGCTGGTGAATCCCGGACAAATCACATCGACCCGCTCGGTGCCCGATCGGGCCAACTCGCGGACCGTGGGTTCCGTGTAGGGCTCTAACCATTTGGCTTTGCCAAAGCGCGACTGGAATGTGACGCGATACTGTTCTTTGCCCAAGCCTAGTTCCTCGGCCAGCAGGCGCGCGGTTTTGTGGCACTCGCAGTGGTAGGGGTCACCTTGCATCAGGGTGCGCTCGGGGACGCCGTGGAAACTCATCACCAGCGTGCCGGCCTGACCATGGGTGGACCAGTGTGCGCGAACCGTTCGCGCCAGGGCCCCGATGTAAGCGGCGTCGTCGTGATAGCGGTTGACAAAACGCCATTCCGGCAACATTCGGGTGCGCAAAGACCACTGGTGGATCCGGTCAAACACAGCGGCTGTGGTGGTGCCCGAGTATTGCGGGTAAGCGGGCAAGACCAGCACGCGCGTGACGCCCGATTGGCGCATCTCATCGAGCACCGCACCGATGGCCGGTTGGCCGTAGGTCATGGCGCTGCGCACCAATACATGGGCCCCGGCGGCGTCGAAACGACTTTGCAGCCCGGCAGCCTGTTGCTCGGTATGAACCTTCAAGGGCGAGCCCTCGGGGGTCCAGATGCTGGCGTATTTGTGGGCTGATTTGGCTGGCCGAACACGCAAGATGATGCCGTGCAAAATCAGCAGCCAAAGCAGGCGGGGAATTTCCACCACCCGGGGATCGCCCAAAAACTCGGCCAGGTAGGGGCGCAGGGCGGACGCCGTCGGGGCATCGGGCGTGCCCAAATTACACAGCAAGACCCCGATCTTGGGGGCGCTGCCATGCGAAAAAGGCGGTTCTGGGGCAAAGCGTGGCTTGAGCATGATGCTATTCTCGCCCACCTATGGTCGATTTATCTCCGATTCGCGCAATATCCCTGGACCTGGATGACACCCTCTGGCCGGTCTGGCCCATCATAGAGCGTGCTGAACGGGCCTTGCAAAGCTGGCTGCAGTCGCACGCCCCGGCGGCCTTCCGATTAGGCTCGAACCCGGAGGTCTTGAGGCAGATCCGCACCCAAGTACAGGCCGATTGGTCCGGCCCCCCTCACGATCTGGCGGCCTTGCGCACCGAGGCCATACGTCGCCTCTTGGTCCAGGCCGCAGAGCCCGCCGAATTGGCGACCCCCGCTTTTGAGGTCTTTCACGCCGAGCGGCAAAGGGTTGAGTTGTATCCCGACGCTTTGCCATTGCTTGAATATCTGCATGGTCGCTACCCCTTGCTGGCGGTGACGAACGGCACCGCCGATGTGGTACGTGTGGGCTTGGGCCGTTTTTTTGACCATGCCGTGAACGCCCCTAAGCTGGGCCACGCCAAACCGCAGCCTGACATCTACCTGCACGCGGTGCGTTTGGCGGGTTTACAGCCGCATCAGGTTTTGCACATCGGCGATGATGCCCACCTCGACGCCTGGGGTGCGCGCAATGCGGGCTTGGCTTGCATCTGGCTCAATCGACAGGGGCGGGCGTGGGATCAGGCCGGGGAGGCCCCAGCCAGCGTGTCGGATCTGGCGCAATTCCAACGCTGGCTGGCCTCAGAACGGGGCTGATGGGATCAAAAGCGGCCCAAGGCTTGCATTTTCCAGGCCAGCCAGAATTTTCTCAGCGGCGTCAGTGCCACCCGCTCGCGCAGCACCGGAAATCCGGCCCGCGCCATTTCGACCAGCAACGTGCGGTAGATGCTGCACATCATCAGCCCCGGCTTTTGTGCTTGCCGGTCTGCCGCCGGCAGCAGCGACAGCGCCTGATCGTAAAGGCTGTGCGTGTAGGCGCACAATTCGGACATCAAACGCTGAAACCGCTCGGAGTCCACCCGATTCAAAATTTCATGCGCCCGAACATCGTGGCGTTGCAGGTCATCGATGGGCAAATAAATGCGACCGCGCAGCGCGTCTTCACCCACATCGCGCAAGATATTGGTCCACTGAAATGCCAATCCCAGGCGGTGCGCGTAGGCCGTGGTGGCCGGGTCGGTCTGACCGAAAATGCGCGCCGACACCTCGCCCACCACGCCCGCGACCAAATGGGCATAGCCTTCCAGTGCCGGTCGATCCAGGTAGCGGGTTTGGCTCAGGTCCATCTGGCAGCCTTCTATGACCGACAGCAGTTGCGACGCATCCAGCCCAAAAGCCCGGGCGCCCGGCATGAGTGCCTGCATCACCGGATGTTGAGCTTGTCCCGAAAAGGCTTGGATGACCTCCTGCCGCCACCAAGCCAGTTTGGCTTGCGCCACCTCGGGCTCACTGACCTCGTCCACCACATCGTCCACTTCGCGGCAAAAGGCGTAAAACGCTGTGATGGCCTGACGCCGGGCGGGAGGCAAAAACAAAAAAGCATAGTAAAAGCTGCTGCCTGAAGCGGCGGCCTTTTGTTGGACATATTCTTGCGGTGTCATGAGGCCATTGTCCCATCCCTGCGCCCAGACAAATCGATTGGGCGATTGACACCCAATGCACGCCCCAAGGCCCTCAGACCCGGGGTGGTCAACCCCCCCAAACACAAACGCATCAGCAAACCCCGCACCCAGGCCCGTGGCACTTTCACAGGTTCGGTCAATGCCATCGGTCCCGCACGCTCCAGGGCCTGCAAGGTGCGCAGACCGATCAGGGCGGGCAGGGCGCTGGCCAGCCGCAGGCGCCATGGTCGCACGGCCAAGGCATAGGCCAGTCCGAGTGTCAGATCGCTGCGGATTTTGTCCATCGAGTCGTTCAGGCACGGCGCCATCTGAGCCAATACGGCGGCGTCACGCCCGGCCACCGCCAGCGCCAGTTTTGAGGCATCGAGACCCACCAGAGCCAGTTGTGATCGGGGCCAGTAGCATCGTCCCTGGGCCAAGTCATGGGCACTGTCGCGCAACAAGTTCAGCCTTTGCAGTCCCATGCCGTAGCGGCAGCCGGCCTCTTGCATGGCCGCCAGATCTGCTTGGCGCCAATCGGGCACATGGGCTTCGGCCAGATCGGTCCAGAACAGGCCCACGCAGCCTGCCACGCGCCAGGTGTAATCGTTGTACTGCGCCTCATCGTCCAGGGCCCTGAGTGTCGTTGGCCCGCCGCCAAAACGGTTCAAATCCAGTTGTTGGCCCGAGATGATGGTGTCGCAGACCCTGGCCAACAGTCGGCGGTCGTCTTGGCTCAAATGCGATAAACCCAGCAAACAGTCTGGCAGTCGGCGCAGCAATGCCCGTTCTGCTGCCTCAGGCACCCCTTCCAGGCACTGCATGGTGGCCTGCAGGGCCAAGGGAGGCGCTTCTCCCGCAGCCACGGTCTGGATGGCGCGGTGCAACTCGTTGAGCGCCTGCAGACGCAGATCGGTGCTTGACCCATCGCTGCTGAGGTGGTCTATAGAGTCGGCGATGCTGTCACTCGCTCGTGCCAGCAGATAGCCCAAGGCCACGGGCCGTCTCAGGACGTCGGGTAAAACCCGCACGCTCAGCGCAAAAGAGCGCGCCACCTGCTGCAACAGCGGGGCCCATGTGGGTTTGGCCTGAAGCTTGGGGTCGAGTGCGGTCATGGGCATGTCTCAGATTGTCGGGGATGTTTCGACCTGGGATGTCTTTGGGGTTGGTTGTCTTGGCGGGCGTGGGCAGTGTGAACGCAGCGAAATCGTGGTAAATTAATGACCAGTTGGTTATTAATTTGATCGTCATGAATAAAACACTTGCCCTTGCGCTGGCCGCCCTCCCGTGGGTATGGGCTTGCTCCCCCTCGGCCCCGCCCCCTGAACCTGTCCGGTCGGTCAAACTGGTCACGGCCCAAAGTACCGATGGCGCATCGGCTGCCGGCTGGGCGGCAGAAGTGCGAGCCCGGTACGAAACCCGTTTATCGTTTCGCATTGGCGGTTTGCTGACCCAACGATCGATCGAGTTGGGGCAACGATTCAAGGCGGGGCAGCTGCTGGCCCAACTGGACCCGCAGGATGCCGGCCTGAACAGCCAGGCGGCCCAAGCGCAATTGCTCAATGCCCGAATTCAGCGTGACCTGGCCGCCACTGAGCTGCAACGTTTCGAGGTGTTGTGGAAGCAGGGCTTCATCGGGCCGGCTGAGTGGGACCGCAGACAGGCGGGTTGGCGCTCAGCCCAGGCCCAGTTTGAGCAGGCCCAGGCCCAGGCCGACTTGCTGCTCAATCAGGCAAGCTATGCGCAATTGATCGCCCCCCAAGCCGGTGTGGTCACCGGTCTGGAGGCCGAACCGGGTCAGGTGTTGACTGCTGGCGCTCCAGTGCTTCGAGTGGCATGGGATGGGCCGCGCGAGGTTCAAGCCTGGGTCAGCGAAGACCAGGTGGCGTCATGGAAGGTGGGGCAGACCGTACAGGTGACGCGGTGGGGTGAAACTGAGCGGGTGAGTGCCCGCCTGCGCGAGGTCTCGGCCAGTGCCGACCCGCAAACCCGCAGTTATCTGGTTCGCATTGATTTGCCCGCCAATCAGGATTGGGCTTTGGGGCAAACGGCAAGGGTCTGGCGCGGAGAATCGAACTCTTCCACTGCCTCGGGCGTGGCCTTGCCCACCAGTGCCGTCCTGCAAGTCAAAGGGCAAGCCAGTGTCTGGGTGTACGACCCGGTTCAGCAACAGGTGCAACCGGTAGCGGTTCAGGTGCAGGGCTATCAGGGTGATCGAGTGCTGGTGTCTTCCGGCTTGAGCGCAGGGCAACAGGTGGTGGCGGCCGGCGGGCATGCCTTGACCCCGGGACAGAAAGTGACCCCTTATGTGGGTAAGAACCCGGTGCCTGACCCGGCCGATGCGCAAGCTACCCCGGGGACGCGACCATGAGCGCCAAAACGGGCGCCGAAGGCCGTTTCAATCTCTCCGGTTGGGCGCTGCGCCACCCCGCACTGGTTCGCTATCTGATGGTGGTGTTGCTGGTCTTTGGGGTCACTTCGTATTTTCAGTTGGGGCAAGACGAAGACCCGCCATTCACTTTTCGCGCCATGGTGATCCGGGCTTACTGGCCGGGTGCGACCGCAAGCCAGATGGCCGAACAAGTCACTGACAAAATTGAGCGCACCTTGCAAGAGGTGCCCTACGCCGACAAAATCCGCAGCTATTCCAAGCCCGGTGAAACGCTGATCCTTTTTCAGCTCAAAGACTCATCGCCACCGCGCGATGTGTCCGATGTCTGGTACACCGTGCGCAAAAAAGTGGGCGACATTCGACAAAACCTCCCGGTGGGGGTGCAAGGGCCATTTTTTAACGATGAATTTGGTGATGTCTATGGCGTGATTTACGCCTTGCAAGCGCCCGGTTTCAGCCCGCCCGAGCAAAAGGATCTGGCCGAATCGGTCCGCCAGCAACTGTTGCGAGTAAGCGATGTGGCCAAGGTCGAGTTGTACGGCGATCAAGCCGAGAAAATCTACATCGACCTCTCGCCCGCTCGTTTGGCTCAGTACGGGCTGGACCTCAATGCCGTGTTGTCGCAGCTGGGGCAACAAAACGCGTTGGAACCGGCGGGCATCTTGCAAAGCACCCACGATCAAGTGGCCTTGCGTGTGAGCGGTGTATTCCGCTCGCCCGAAGAACTTCGTGCCATGCCACTGCGTGCCAATGGTGCGGCGCAGCTGCGTTTGGGTGACATCGCCCGTGTTTGGCGTGGCCCCATTGATCCGCCCCAAACCTTGGTCTCGCACCAGGGACAGGCCGTGATTGCCCTGGGCATTTCCATGGCCAAAGGGGGCGACATCATCGCTTTGGGCCACGCCCTGCAAATCGCCATTAAAGACATTCAGTCCAAATTGCCTGCGGGTGTAACCTTGGTGCAGATCCAGGATCAACCCCGGGCCGTGGCGACATCGGTGTCCGAGTTTGTTCGGGTCTTGATCGAGGCGGTGGTGATTGTTTTGTTGGTCAGCATCCTGTCTTTGGGCTTGAAGCGTGGCGGGCGCTGGGGTTGGCGAGTTGATTTGCGCCCGGGCTTGGTGGTGGGCATCACCATCCCCCTGGTTCTGGCCATGACCTTCATGGCGATGAACATCTGGGGCATAGGATTGCACAAGATCTCACTGGGCTCTTTGATCATTGCCCTGGGCTTGCTGGTGGATGACGCGATCATTGCCGTCGAGATGATGGTGCGCAAGATGGAAGAGGGCTATGACCGATTCCGGGCGGCCACTTTCGCCTACGAGGTCACGGCCATGCCGATGTTGACCGGCACACTGATCACGGCAGCAGGCTTTGTGCCCATCGGTCTGGCCAAATCTGTCACCGGTGAATACACCTTTGCCATCTTTGCGGTGACAGTGCTGGCTTTGTTGTTGAGCTGGTGGGTGTCGGTTTTTTTTGTGCCCCTGATTGGACACTGGTTGCTGCGCGACCCGCACCGGTCCGGGTCTGAAGCGCCGCATGAGTTGTTCGATACCCCGTTCTACACCCGGTTTCGGGCCTGGGTCAGTTGGTGCGTCGATCATCGCTGGCTGACCATTGCCTTGACAGTGTTGACCTTGGTGTTGGGTTTAATCGGCATGGGTCGCGTGCAGCAGCAATTTTTCCCTGATTCAAGCCGCCCGGAAATCCTGATCGACACCTGGTTGCCGGAAGGGGCTTCGATGGCCTACAACGCCGAGGTCAGCCGTCGCCTGGAGCAACGCCTGATGCAGGCCCCGGGCGTGGTCAGCGTCACCACCTGGGTGGGTTCTGGCGTGCCTCGCTTTTACCTGCCACTCGACCAGATTTTTCCTCAATCCAACGTCAGTCAGTTCATCGTCCTGCCCACCGATCTCCAGGCGCGCGAGCGTCTGCGGCAGGCCTTGCCTGCCTTGTTGTCCACTGAGTTCCCGGAGGTCCGTGGGCGGGTGAAACTGCTGCCCAATGGACCGCCTGTGCCATATCCGGTGCAATTCCGGGTGGTCGGGGTTGAACCGCAAGCCTTGCGACTCAGGGCGGACGAGGTCAAAGAGGTCATGCGCCAAAACCCCAATACCCGGGGGGTCAATGACAACTGGAACGAATTTGTCAAAACGTTGCGCCTGGACATCGATCAGGACAAAGCACGCGCACTCGGGGTGTCCAGCCAGTCTGTGGCCCTGGCCTTGCGTTTGTGGGCCAGCGGCACCACCGTCGGTCAGTACCGGGAGGGAGACCGATTGATCGACATCGTGGTGCGTGGCCGGGCCGATGAACGCTCTCGGCTGAATGACCTGACCTCCACCTATGTGCCCAGTACTTCTGGCAAGGCCATCGCCTTGAGCCAAATCGCTCAACCCCGGGCCGATTTCGAACCCGGTGTGGTCTGGCGTGAAAATCGCCAATACGCCATCACGGTACAAAGCGATATCGTTGATGGTCTGCAAGGTGCCACCGTGACCCAGCAATTGATGCCGGCGCTCAAGGCCCTGCAAGCGCAATGGATGGACAAAGGTTGGACCGATTACCGGATCGAGGTCGCCGGCGCAGTGGAAGAAAGCGCCAAGGGCTCCAGTTCGATTGCGGCCGGTGTGCCGCTGATGCTTTTCATCGTCTTCACACTGTTGATGCTGCAACTGCACAGCTTTAGCCGCGCGATGCTGGTTTTCCTGACCGGCCCCATGGGCATTGCAGGTGTGGCGGCCGCCTTGCTGGTGCTCAATCGCCCCTTTGGCTTTGTGGCTTTGCTGGGCGTGATTGCCCTGATGGGCATGATCCAGCGCAACTCGGTGATTTTGATCGACCAAATCGAGCAGGACCGGGCTCGCGGGGTGCCTGACCGACAGGCCATCATCGAGGCCGCCGTGCGCCGACTCCGCCCCATCGTGCTCACAGCCGCAGCCGCCGTGCTGGCCATGATCCCCCTGTCGCGCAGCGTGTTCTGGGGCCCGATGGCGGTGGCCATCATGGGTGGCTTGATCGTGGCCACGGTGCTGACCCTGTTGGCCCTGCCAGCCATGTATGCGGCATGGTTCAAGGTCAAAAGGGCAGGCAATTCAGGGTAAAATGCCAGCTTCCGCAAAGCAGCCTCGGGGGGGTCTGTCTAAATGCCTCCCGAGGCTCTTTTGCTTGCGCGGGTGGCGAAATTGGTAGACGCACCAGGTTTAGGTCCTGACGCCAGCAATGGTGTGGGGGTTCGAGTCCCCCCCCGCGCACCAGACCCTCATTTTTATTCGCAGCCCAGGCTGCGGCCCCAAGACCGGAGAAATCAAATGACCGTGACCGTCGAAACCCTAGAAAAGCTCGAACGTAAAATGACCCTGACCGTCAATGCCGAGCTGATTCAAAATGAAGTCAATGAGCGCCTCAAACGGTTGGCGCGCCAAGTCAAGATCGACGGCTTTCGGCCCGGCAAAGTGCCCATGAACATCGTGGCCCAGCGCTATGGCTACTCGGTGCATTACGAGGTCATGAACGACAAAGTCGGCGAAGCCTTTGCCCAAGCCGCCAACGAAGCCAATTTGCGCGTCGCCGGGCAGCCCCGAATCAGCGAAAAAGACCAAGCTCCCGAAGGTCAACTGGCTTTCGATGCCATTTTTGAGGTCTACCCTGAGGTCAAATTACCCGAACTGGCCACGCTTGAAATCGAGCGCGCGCAAACCACGGTCAGCAGTGAGGCCATCGACAAGACCATCGATATTTTGCGCAAACAGCGCCGCTCTTTTGCGCAGCGCGCCCTCGACGCCGCCGCCGCCGATGGCGACCGTGTCCAGGTGGACTTTGAAGGCAAGATCGACGGCGAACTGTTTCAGGGTGGTCAGGCCAGCGATTTCAACTTCATCATAGGCGAAGGCCAAATGCTGCCCGAATTTGAAAATGCCGTGCGTGGCCTCAAGGTGGGTGAGTCCAAAACCTTCCCGCTGGCTTTTCCGGCCGACTACCATGGCCGAGACGTGGCCGGCAAGACGGCCGACTTTTTGGTGACCGTGAAAAAAATCGAAGCCAGCCATTTGCCTGAACTCAGCGACGAGTTGGCCAAATCTTTGGGGGTCGCCGGTGCCACGGTGCAGGCCCTGCGCGATGACATCGAAAAAAACCTGTCGCGCGAAGTCAAATCCCGCTTGATGGCCCGCAACAAACAAGCCGCCCTTGACGCCCTGGTGGCCAAGGCCGAGCTTGATTTGCCCCAATCCATTGTGCAAGCCGAGATTGACCGCCTGGTTCAAGGCGCACGCGAAGACCTGAAGCAGCGCGGCATCAAAGACGCCGACAAAGCCCCCATCCCCGATGACCTCTTCCGCCCCCAAGCCGAACAGCGTGTGCGCATGGGACTGGTCGTGGCGGAACTGGTCCGCGCCAATCAACTCAGTGCCACCATGGAACAGATCAAGGCCCATGTGGACGAAATCGCCTCGAGCTACGAAAAACCCGAGGACGTGGTGCGCTGGTACTTTGG
>JBEAZY010000043.1:0-9668 GCA_041159205.1 Pseudomonadota bacterium | reverse complement strand
TATTGGCCGCTTTGGCCCGGTCGCCAGCGGGTGGGCGCACCCACCTGTTGTATGGCGCCACGGGCAGCGGCAAGACCGAGGTGTATTTGCGGCGCATGCAGGCGGTGTTGGAAGCCGATGCCCTAGCGCAGGCGCTGATCATGGTGCCCGAGATCAATTTGACGCCTCAGCTCGAGGCGCGGGTGCGGGGCCGCTTTGAACCTCTGTATGGGCCGGGCTGTGTGGTCAGCATGCACAGCGCCATGACCCCCGCCCAGCGCCTGAAAGCCTGGCTGGCGGCCCATCTGGGCCGGGCACGGATCGTGTTGGGCACCCGCCTGGCGGTGTTTGCATCGATGCCGGGTTTGCGCCTGATTGTGGTGGATGAGGAACATGACCCCAGTTACAAACAACAGGACGGGGCGCGTTATTCGGCCCGCGACCTGGCGGTGTACCGGGGCCATCTGGAGGGCACAGAGGTGATTCTGGGCTCGGCCACGCCCAGCCTGGAGAGTTGGCACCAAAGTCGACCGCCCATGGGTGATGACGCGGGCGGTCGCTATGTGCGTCTGGTGATGCCCAGCCGGGTCGGGCTTTCGGTGCAGCCCGACATCCGGTGCGTGGACATGCGGTTGATGCCCAAAGGCACTTTGTTTGCGCCTTTGCTGCTCGATGCCATGCGGGCGCGCATCGATGCGGGCGAGCAAGTCATGGTGTTATTGAATCGGCGCGGTTGGGCGCCTGTGTTGTGGTGCACCGAGTGCGACTGGAAGAGCGCGTGTCCGCAATGCAGTGCCTATCGGGTGTTTCACCGGGAAGATCGCACGCTGCGTTGCCACCACTGTGGCTTGACGCATCGCGCCCCCAGGCGCTGCCCGTCGTGTGACCACGCGGACTTGAGCTGGCAAGGGCGGGGCACCGAGCAGTTGCACGAATTTTTGACCGAATGGCTGGCGCAAGGGTCTCACCCCGGCGGACGGCCTTATGGGGTGATGCGGCTGGACGCAGACAGCACCCGTTTGAAGGGCAGCCTGGAGCGGCAATTGGCGCAAGTGCATGCGGGTGAGGTGGATGTGCTGGTGGGCACCCAGATGATCGCCAAGGGCCATGATTTCAAGCGGGTCGGGATGGTGGTGGTGGCGGACCCGGACGGGGCCTTGTACTCGGTCGATTTCCGTGCCCCCGAACGCTTGTTTGCCTTGTTGCTGCAAGCCGCCGGGCGGGCCGGGCGGGCGGTTGGCGACGCGCCACAGCGCCGGGCCGAAGTGTGGGTGCAAACACGGCAGCCCGAGCACCCTTTGTTTGCCGCTTTGCGACGACACGATTACCCCGGCTTTGCGGCACTGCAGTTGCAGGAACGCGAGCTGGCCGGTATGCCCCCGTTCATGCACCAGGCGCTGGTGCGGGCCGAGGCGCGGCAACTGGAAGAGGCCCTGGCTTTCCTGATGCAAGCACGGGAGCAGGGTTTGGCCATGGCCGCTGCGCACGTGACGCTGTACCCGGCGGTGCCCATGACGATGCAAAAAGTGGCCAATGCAGAGCGTGCGCAAATGCTGCTTGAGTCACCCAGCCGGGCGGCCTTGCAACAGTTTTTGACGGCCTGGACCCCCGCCCTGCACGACACACGCAGCCGGCACCGGCGTTTGTTGCGTTGGGCCATAGACATCGACCCGCAGTTGATTTGAACCGGGATGATCCGGTTGGCCGCATGACGGCCCGGCGCTCTATTTGAGCCAGGTCACGATGGCCGAGAAGGTGAGGAAAGAAAAGACCGTGGTTTCGAGCACGATGCGCGCGATGCGGCCACTGTCGGCGCCAAAGCGTTCGGCCAGCATGACCACATTGCTGGCGCTGGGCAAGGCAGCCACCAGCACCGCCACATGCAAGGCGAACAAATCGAGCCCGATGCCGAAGTTGACCACTGCGCTGCCCACCAGCAGAACCAGCAAAGGGTGGAGCAGTAATTTGATGAGGACCACCTTGCCATGATCGCCCCAAGGGGCGCGTGTGTGTTGCGGGTCGGCCAGTAAGGCCTGACGGTGGCGCAAGGTGGAGCGCGCCAGCACCGTGCCCAGCGTGAACAAGGCGGCGGGTGATGCGGCATCGGCCAGCAGGCCGATGGTTTTGAGCGCAGGTTCGGGCCATTGCAATTGCAGCCCCGAGGTGAGCGCGCCAACGCCGATGGCCCAGGGCATGGGGTTGAGCAACATGCCTTTGAAGGCGTTGCGGGCCGCCACGCTGGCCCCATGGCTGCCCGCAGCGTCCAGGCGCGAGAGGGCGATGCACAAAGAGGTGGTGATGACCAGATCGATGGTCAGGGTGACGATGGCGGGGCCGGCCGCCGCCGAACCGAGCAAAGCCACCAACAAGGGCACCCCCATGAAACCGGTATTGGGAAACACCGCCACCAAAGCACCGAAAGCCCCATCGTTCCAACGGATGCGGCGATTCAGACTGCCGGCCAGTGAAAACGCCAGCAACAGCAGGGCACAGCCCAGGTAGGTGAGAAAGAGGGGTGCGTCCAGCAGTTTGTCCAGTGGAGTGCTGGCCCCGAAACGAAACAGCATGCAGGGCAAAGCGAAATAAAGGACAAAGGTGTTCAGCCCCGGGATGGCCTCGATGGGCAGCATGCGCCGCATGGCCGCCGCATACCCGGCCAGCACCAGGGCGAAAAACGGGAATGTGACGGTCAAAACTTCCAGCATGGCGACATTTTGCCCGCGCACAGGCGCCCGGGCCCGGCCACGGGTCTTGCAGGGGACTATGATCGCCCCCTTTGCCAGAGAAATGAACGCATGTCATCCGGTTTGAATTTGGCCCAGCAAGAGGCGGTGAACCATCTGCATGGCCCCAGTCTGGTGTTGGCCGGCGCGGGTTCGGGCAAGACGCGGGTGATCACGCACAAGATTGCCCGTCTGATTCAAACCGGCCTGGCGCCCGAGCGCATCGCGGCCATCACCTTCACCAACAAAGCCGCCGCCGAAATGCGCGAGCGCGCCAAGGGCCTGGTGGGGCGTGAGGCGCAAAAAGTATTGATCTGCACCTTTCACTCTTTGGGGGTGCGCATGTTGCGCCAGGACGGCCAGTCGGTCGGCCTGAAGGCGCAGTTCAGCATTCTGGACAGCGATGACGTGCTGGGCTTGCTCAAAGACGCGGGCGGCACCACCGACACGGCGACCGCGCGCCAGTGGCAGTGGACGATCTCGAAGTGGAAAAACATGGGGCTGGATGCTGCGGCCGCTGCGGCGCAAGCCCAAACCGACGAGGATGCACTGGTGGCGCGCATCATGGCGCGCTTTGAAGAGCGCCTGAGTGCTTATCAGAGCGTGGACTTTGACGACTTGATCGGGCTGCCTCTGAAGTTGCTGCGCGACCACCCCGAGGTGCGCGAGCGCTGGCAGGCCCAGATGGGCCATGTGCTGGTGGATGAATACCAGGACACCAACGCCACCCAGTACGAATTGCTCAAACTGCTGGTGGATCAGGCCGGGCGCAGCGACGCGCGCCTGACGGCGGTGGGCGACGATGACCAGTCGATCTATGGCTGGCGCGGGGCAACGCTGGACAATCTGCGTCGGCTGCCGCAAGATTTTCCGCAACTCAAAGTGGTCAAGCTGGAGCAGAACTACCGCTCGACCAGCGCGATTTTGCGCGCCGCCAACCATGTGATAGCGCCCAACCCCAAGTTGTTCCCGAAAACTTTGTTCTCGGAACTGGGCGAGGGCGAGCCGGTGCGGGTGGTCGACTGTGACCATGAGGAACACGAGGCCGAACGCGTGGTGGCCCGCATTCAGTCGCTGCGCGCCGGTCAGGGCACGAGTGCAGCGCTGGAATGGAAAGACTTTGCCGTGCTGTACAGGGCCAACCACCAGGCCCGGGTGCTGGAGCAGGCCTTGCGCAAGGCTCAAATTCCGTACAAGGTGTCGGGCGGGCAAAGCTTTTTTGATCGCGCCGAAATACGCGACCTGTGCGCCTGGTTGCGCCTGATCGCCAACAACGACGATGACCCGGCCTTTGTGCGCGCCGCCACCACCCCGAAGCGCGGCATCGGGCACCAGACACTGCAAAGCTTGGGCACCTTTGCCAACCCGCACAAACTGAGCTTGTTCGAGGCGCTCTTCAGCCACAGCCTGCCCAGCGTGCTGAGCGCTCGCGCCTTGCACAGCCTGCAAGAGTTTGGCCGCACAGTCAACGACCTCGAGTACCGGGCCCGCCACACCGAAGGGGAAGAGGATGCCAGCCGTTTTCTGCAAGACTGGTTGCAAGACATCGGCTACGAGACCTATTTGCGTGAGCAGGAAGAAAGCCCGAAGCTGGCCGATGCCCGGTGGTCGAATGTGCAAGACTTCATCGGCTGGATGGCGCAGCGTTGCGGCGGGCAGGTGGAAGACATGGCCGGGGCGCAGATCGCCACGCGCAAACAATCGCTGATGGAAGTGATACAGACGGTGTCGCTGCTCTCGACCCTGAGCGAGCGCGAGGCCGACCAGAACGTGGTGACGCTCTCGACCCTGCACGCGGCCAAGGGACTGGAATGGCCGCATGTGATGCTGGTGGGCGTGAATGACGGCGTGTTGCCGTTTCACAAAGAGGCGAGCCGCAAAGCCGGGGGCGATGAGGCTGAGCGCGAAGTGGATGAGCAGTTTGCCGGGCGTCTGGAAGAGGAACGGCGTCTGATGTATGTGGGCATCACACGCGCGCAGCGCAGCCTGAGCGTGAGCTATACGCGCAAGCGCAAAAAGGGGCGCGAAATGGTCAGCAGCCTGCCTAGCCGCTTTATTGCCGAAATGCAGCTTGATGCGGCGACGGTGAAAGAGGACCCGCGTGAAAAGTTAAAAGCCTTGCGCGCCGAATTTGCATTGAAGGCCGAGCTGGCCAAGGCCGAACAAGCCAAGGCCCAGCTGGGCTGAGCCGGGGGCCGGTGTCAGAGGCCGTTGTCAGTGGTCGGGGGCGAGGCCCGACGGGCGCGCAGCCATTGCGAGAGCAAACCGACGATCACACCGCCAAAGCCCACCACATCGGCCACGGTGCCGGGGTAAACCAGCGCAAAACCGGCCACAAGAAAGACCACGCGTTCGAAGCCGGTGGTCTTGAGCCAGGCCCAGCCTTGGAAGCCGACCGCGAGGGCGGCTATGCCGATGGCCGCAGTCAAGGAGACCGTGACGATCGACCAGGTGTCGGCCGCAGCCAGCCCCTTGGTCGAGCCCATCAGCAACAGGCCTTGCCCGCTGGGGTCGAGCACGAACATGAAGGGCACCAGAAAGGCCGGCAGGGTGTATTTCCAGCACTGCAGGGTCGTCTTGTAAGGGTCACCACCGGTGATGGCTGCCGCCGCAAAGGGCGACAAGGCGGTGGGTGGCGACACTTCCGAGAGCACCGCATAGTAGAAGATGAACATGTGGGCCGCGTATTCAGGCACCCCCAGCTTGGTGAGGGCGGGGGCGGCGATCACGGCGCAGATGATGTAGGACGCCGTCACCGGTACGGCCAGGCCAACGATCCAGACCACCAAAGCGGTGTAGAGCGCCGTCAAAAAGAGCGAGCCGGCGGCGTAGTCGATCACGATGCCGCTGAACTTCAGGCCCAGTCCGGTGAGCGTGACCACGCCCACGATGATGCCCGCACCGGCACAGGTCGCGCCGACATTCAATACCCCGACGGAGCCGTTTTCCAGTGCCTTGATCAGGCCTGACTGCCAAAAACGCTGCAACCAGGGGCTGCCGTCACCACGGCCCAGCAGGCTGTAAGGCAGCAAGGTGGTGTCCGAGCGCAGCAAGCTGGTCAAGCCCGAGACGATGGTGGCCCAAAACACGGACATGACCGGCGAGAAACCCATCATCATGAAGACCACGATGGAGACCAGCGACAAAAAGTGGAACCAGTATTTGCGCGTGAGGTTCCACAGTGAATCAACCGGGTCAAAGCTGCCCCGGCCCATGGCGTATTTGCGCGCGTCGATCTCGACCATGAGGAACAGGGCCAGGTAAAAGAGCCCGGTCGGGATGATGGCCATGAGCAGCACATCGAGGTAAGAGATCTTGAGGAATTCGGCGATCAAGAACGCCGCCGCGCCCAGCACTGGGGGGGAAATGATGGCGCCCAGCCCGCCCGCCGACAGCAAACCGCCGGCGGCATTGCGCTCGTAGCCCACTTTGGCCAGCATGGGGTAGGCGACCGCACCCAGTGTGACGGTGGTGGCCACGCCTGAACCCGAGGGGCCGCCCAACAAGAAAGAAGCCAAGACCACGGTGCGGCCCGCGCCGGTGGGCTTGCCACCCATGGCGGCGAATGAGAAGTCGATGTAGAACTTGCCGGCGCCCGAGAACTGCAAAAACGCGCCGAAGATGGTGAAGAGGATGATGAGCGAAGAGGACACATCGACGGCGGTGCCATAGATGCCCTCGAGGGTCATGTACAGCACCCCCACCAGACGGCCCACCTCGTAGCCTTTGTGGGTCCAGGGGGCGGGCAAATAGGGGCCCAGCAGGGCATAGGCGATGAAGCCCAGCGTCACCACCGGCATGACCCAACCGTTGGTGCGGCGCATGGCCTCGAGGATCAGGGCGATGAGCGCGATGCCAAAGAAAATATCGAGGGCCTCGGGCATGGTGTTGCGGTCGGTGAAATCATCGCCACCCTGGATCAGGTACCAAACCACGGCCAAAGACAGCAGCACCGCCAGCCAATCCCACAACATGATGCGGTGCCGATAGCGCGCCGCCACCGGGAACATCAAAAAGGTCAGCACCAGCACCATGGCCACATGCAGGGGGCGCAAGGTTTGGGTCGGGACGATGGCATAGGCCGTGTAGAGATGAAACACCGACATGGCCACGGCCAGGACGGTGATCAAGACGGCAAGGGCACCCCGCAATTTATGCGCGGCGCCCTCTTCGGCTTCAATGTATGACTCGGCTTTGGCCAGCGACTCGGCGCTGACTTCCAGGCCCGACGCAGTGCCCGGCTGCGACGGGGTGAGCGGCGCGTTCATCAGTTGAGCTTGACGCCTTTTTCAGCGTAGAAGCGGGCGGCACCCGGGTGGAAAGGGATCGGGGTGGCGGCCTGCTTTTGGCCATCAAGGCGCAGGTTGGTCGCCTCTTTGTGGGCGGCGATGAGGTCGTCGCGCTTGTCAAACATGGTTTTGACAATGTTGTATGCGGTCTTTTCGTCCATGCTTTCATGCACCACCAGGATGTTCATGACCGTGGCCTGCTTGTTGTCTTGGTCCATGCCCTTGTACATGTCCTTGGGGATGGTGTCTTCCACATACAGATTGCCGTATTTGCGGTTCATCGCGGCCACCGCATCGGCGTGGTCGACCATTTTGATTTTGACGCCAGGGGTGTTGGCCAGGTCGGTGACGGCCGCTGTGGGCAGTCCGCCGACCCAGAAGAAGGCGTCGATCTTGCCGTCTTTGATGGCGTTGACCGATTCGGCCACGCCCAGGCGTTCACGCTTGAGGTCTTTGTCTTTGTCCAGTCCGGCGGCTTCGATCAGGCGAAAAGCCATCACTTCGGTGGCGCTGCCAGGCGAGCCGGTGGAGACGCGCTTGCCCTTGAGGTCGGCGAATTTGCTCACACCACGACCCTCGATGCTGACCACATGCATGCGGTTGGGGTAGAGCACGGCCAGGGTGCGCAGGGGCACTTTGCCGCTTTTGAATTTGTCTTCGCCCTTGTAGGCGTCTTGGGCGGCATCCGACATGGCAAAGGCGATATAGGGCTTGCCCGAGCCCACCAGTTTGAGGTTGTCCACCGAGCCGCCGGTGACCTCGGCCGTGGCGGCCACGCCCGGCAGGTTTTTGGACAGCACCGAGGCCAGACCGCCGCCGTAAGGGTAGTAAACGCCGCCGGTGCCGCCGGTGGCGATGGAGATGTTTTGCGCCGAGGCGCCCGTCATCAGGGCCAAGCCCAAGACCCAGCCCAGTAGAGTGGTTTTTTTCATGCTCAGGTTCTCCTTGTTCATACTGTCAATTTTGCCTGTAAGCCACGGTTTTGGGCACAGGGCGCGCAAAAACCATATAGGGTGAGGTCATGGTCCTGGACGATGAAACCTTGCGGGGCCAGGTGGGTCAGCTCGCCGGGACATTCATGGATGTCAAACACCGACTGGCAGGCTCGGCATTGGAAGTGGTGATGGTGGTGGGCGTGGCTGCGCTCAAAGCGGGTGTTGTCGCCGGGCAGATTGACGGTTCTGGCCTCGCCCTCCTCGACCATGGATTTGAGGTTGCGGTAAACGGTGGCCAGGCTGAGGCCCGGGATGACCTGTTGGGCCAGATCATGCAACTCTTGCGGCAACAGGGGCCGCGCGGCAGAGTGCAAGGCGTCGCGGATGGCCGATCTTTGTCGGGTGTGGCGTTCCATGCGCATAGATTAACTCGAAATGGGTCGTGTTACTATTGATATTGCATTATCATTATGGCATGGGAGTCAGGGAGAGGCCTATGAGACATTGGATCGGGGTGCTGGGGGTACTGTGGTGCGGCTGGGCCGGCGCCCAATCGGTCTTTGCCGATTGGCAGGCGGGGCTGGTGCTGGACACGGCGGTGACTTCGGCCAAGCCCGAACTGGCCAGCCGGGACAAGGGCCCGGGGCTGGGCCATAGCGATGTGTTGCTGCGCGGGCCGCTGGGCGAGTGGTTCAGCGCCGAGGTGATCGGGGCCTTTCACACCGATGACAAAAAACTGGAAACCCATTGGGAGAACGCCTGGGTGCAGACCCGCCAGTTGCCGTTGGGCTGGCAGGCGCGGGTGGGGCGGTTTGCCCCGCAGGTGGGGTATTGGAATGAGATACACCCGCATGCCGATGATTTCGCCGAGCGCGGCTTGGTGCATCGCGCCTTCTTTGGCGGGCACTGGGTCGACGATGGGGTGCGGGTGAACTGGACCGCGCCGACACCTTTTTTTCTGCGCCTGGGGGTCGAGTCGCTGAGTGGTCGCCGCTGGGTGCCCAATGCCTTGCAGGGCGGGCGGGTGAGCACCTACAACCTGAAGGTGGGCAACGACTGGGGGGTGGCACACAGCTGGCAATGGGGTTTGTCGCGAGTGCTCAATTCTCGCGAAGCGGTGCCCGCAGGCATGGTCGAGGCCGAGGCGGGCGGGCATGAGCACGGGGCCGGTTTTAGCGCGCGCGAGATGTGGGTGAGTGACCTGGTCTGGAAATGGGCCCCGCATGGCAACGCCTCGCAACAACAGCTGCGGGCGGTCTGGGAATGGACGCAGGCCAAAAAAGCCCTGCCCTCGATGGGGGTGGGGGCGGGGCATGCCGGGCAAAGCCTGGGGCTGGTCTGGCGCTTTGTGCGGGAATGGGAAACGGGTGCCCGTTTTGACCGCCTGAAGGTGAACGCCGTGGCCCTGCATTCGGGCGAGTTGGAGGTCAACCCCGGGCAGTTGCGCGAAACCAGCCTGATGCTGGCTTATAAACCCAGCCACCGCCAAATCTGGCGCGTGCAGGCGGCCCGGCAAAGCGCCGCCAACCCGGGGGCCGAGGCGGTGTTTGGGCGACCTGCGGGGCAAAGCCTGACGCTGCAATACATTTTGGGGTTTGGGGCCCATGGTGCGCATAGTTTTTAAGGAAGTCCTGCAAAACTCGCTGCGTGCAAGTGGCGCCCAAAATCGGGATGCCATGCAAGGCGGATTTCGCAGCAGATATCCGAAGATCTCTGCAAGAAATCCAACGAAGCAGGGCGCC
>JBEAZY010000042.1:0-6141 GCA_041159205.1 Pseudomonadota bacterium | reverse complement strand
GTGAACTCGTCAACGATGACCACTTCGTTGTTTTGCACCACATAGTGTTGGTCACGGTGGTAGAGGTGGCGCGCCCGCAGCGATGCATACAGATGATGCATGAGGGTGATGTGCGAAGGGTCATACAGAGAGGCCCCTTCGGGCAGCAGCCCGGCCAGCGAGAGCAGGCGTTCGGCGTTCTCGTGCCCCTGCTCGGTCAGGTAAACCTGATGCGATTTTTCATCGACGGTGAAATCTCCGGGCATGATGACGCCCTCACCGGTGCGCGGGTCGGCCTCGCCTTCCTGGCGTGTCAGGCTGGGCACGATCTGGTTGATGGCGACGTACAAGGCGGTGTGGTCCTCGGCCTGCCCGCTGATGATGAGGGGGGTACGGGCCTCGTCGATGAGGATCGAGTCCACCTCGTCGACGATGGCATAGGCCAACTGCCGCTGCACCCGGTCGGCCGGGTCGTAGACCATGTTGTCGCGCAGGTAGTCAAAGCCATATTCGTTGTTGGTGCCGTAGGTGATGTCGCTGCGATAGGCAGCCTGCTTGTCTTCGCGCGACATTTGCGGCAGGTTGATGCCCACCGACAGCCCAAGGAAGTTGTAGAGGCGCCCCATCCACTGGGCATCGCGCTGGGCCAGGTAATCGTTGACCGTGACCACATGAACGCCGGTACCGGTCAAGGCATTGAGGTACACCGCCAGGGTGGCGGTCAGGGTTTTGCCCTCCCCCGTGCGCATTTCGGCGATCTTGCCTTGGTGCAGGGCGATGCCACCGATCAACTGAACGTCGAAATGGCGCATTTTCATGACGCGTTTGGAGCCCTCACGCACCACGGCAAAGGCCTCAGGGAGCAAATCGTCCAGGCTGGCCCCCTGGGCCACACGCTGCTGGAACTCGGCCGTTTTGGCGCGCAATGCCTCGTCGCTGAGCGATTCGAAAGACGTCTCTAGTGCGTTGATGCGCTCGACGATCTTGCGATATTGCTTGAGCAGTCGATCGTTGCGACTGCCAAAAATTTGAGTCAAAAGTTTGAAGGCCATGCGTGCCCGGTGGTTGGGTTCAAACCGCTGATTTTAACTGCCAACGCCCCCATAATGCGGGGCATGACCCAGCCACCACGCCCGGCCCCCAAGCCCGCCCCTGCCACTCAGCCAGAAACGGCGGGGGAGGCGACGCGCCAGCGTAGCCTGAAAGAGTTGCAGGCCCTGGGCTACAGCGCGGTGCCGCGTGCCCGGGCGGGCTCGCGGGGCCGTGCGGTCAGTGCCGCGCAAGCTGCCATGGGGTCTGGCGTGCTGGCCCCGTTGCTGCGCCAGGCGCGCGAAGCGCAGCAATGCCTGGCCCAGTTGGCGTCTGTACTGCCCCCTGCTTTGCTGTCATTGGTCGATAGCGGCCCCTTGGAGAACGGCGAATGGACGCTTTTGGTGAGTCACAGTGCCGCTGCCGCCAAAATCAGACAATGGACGCCTGCGCTGGCGGCCCATGTGCGCAGCAAAGGCTGGCCGGTGGAGCGCATTGTGGTGAAGGTGTTGCAGAAATGACAAAACAAAGGTTGAAGGCGGTGGCGATGACGGCAGCCGTCGCATGCATGGGCGCGGCCGCCCAAGTCAACCCGGCCCGGATCGATTGGGTGGCGTTGGATGGTTTTGAGATGGCCCGAACCGAGACCACAGTCGGCCAGTTTGCCCGTTTTGTGGCGGCCACCGGCACCGTGACCCAGGCCGAACGCGATGGTGCCGGCCATGTGTACGAGTCGGGATGGGCACGACATCCGGGTTGGAACTGGCGCACCCCGTTGGGCGGCAAAGACAGCCACGATTTGTGGCCCGCCGTGCATGTGAACTACGCCGAAGCGCAGGCTTTTTGCCGCTGGGCAGGAGGCCAGCTGCCCACCGATGCGCAGTGGGTGCAGGCCGCCTACACCGAGATGCGCACCGCCCCTGCGGCACCCTTTCAGCGCGGGCAGACCTACGCTTACCCCACGGGACACAGTCCGCAAGGCGCACAGTGCCTGGGCGACTGTGGTCCAGACCGCTCGCAAGCGCACGGGGCCAAACTGTGGCGGGGCTTGGGGCCGGCGCTGGCCGGTCGCACGCTGGCCGGCGTGAACGGTCTGTTTGACATGGGGGCCAATGCCTGGGAATGGGTCGATGACCCACCCGGCCCGGGCAGCAGCAAGCGCACCCGGGGCGGATCTTGGTGGTACGGCGCCGAACCCATGCGCGTCGATCACCAGGCCTTCAAGGACGCCCACTTTTCAGTGGTCTACATCGGCTTTCGTTGCGCCAGAACACCCAGCGAAAAAAAACAGTAAGCACCCACTAAAAAGCGCCCCGAAGGGCGCTTTGGCGGGATGGAAACCCAAGCCGATCAGGCGCTGAAGCGGCCTTCCATGGCGCTCTGCGCGAGAGGGCGGCGGTCGTTCGGGGCTTCACGCTGCTGGAACATCTCGGGCAATTTGGACTTGTCGCCTTGCTTGCCAATGACGATCACGGCATCGATGGCGTAGTCGTCGGGCAGAGCGGTGGCGGCACGGATCTGATCGGGCTC
This sequence comes from Pseudomonadota bacterium, assembly GCA_041159205.1. Lineage (GTDB taxonomy): Bacteria > Pseudomonadota > Gammaproteobacteria > Burkholderiales > Burkholderiaceae_C > Limnohabitans. The sequence continues at coordinate 3,603 of JBEAZY010000042.1, read as the reverse complement.
GAAACCGGCCAATGCGTGGGCGACCAGACCCATGTGCATGGCCTGCAAGGCCATGCTGAGCCAGGCGGCGCCCGTGTCAAAGGAATGCCAGGCGTTGGGGCCGGGGGCGGCGGCGCCCGGGAACTGGGCGTTTTTGGCCGAGGCCAGCACCACCAGGGCCGAAGCGTCTTTGACCCAGCTGCGATTGCCTTCCTTCAGGCCGTTGAAAATGGGGGTCCACTGGGCGGTGTCGCGCAGGGCGTAAATGAAGCGCCAGGGTTGGTAGTTGTAGGCTGAAGGGGCCCAACGGGCGGCTTCGAGCACCGTGAACAACTGTTCGCGGGTGATGGCCTCGCCGGTCAGGGCGCGAGGCGACCAGCGGTTGGTGAACATCGGGTTAATGGGGTGGGCGGCTTGACGCGGGTTGCTCATGAAAAAGTCCTGGGTACTGGATGGAATGTGGTGCCCCCGAACGGAATCGAACCGCTACCTGATGATTACAAATCAACTGCACGACCTTCATGCTACGGGGGCTAAGCCAAGTATTTTAACTACTTGATTCGGGTGAGTGTGGGGCGAGGGCTTTGCGGGGAAGGACTGGGGGGTTTGGGGTCGCCGTCATCGGGCTGATCGGTGGGGCCGCCCACCGGTGGCAGCGGGGTCGGAAATGCCATGCCCTGTCCATTTTCGCGGGCATAGATCGCGAGCACATGATCGACAGGCACCATGATGTCACGGGCCACCCCGTTGAAGCGGGCTTTGAATTCGATCCATTCGTTGCCCAGCTCGAGGCCACTGGTGGCGTCGGGGTGGATGTTGAGCACTATCTCGCCGTTTTTCACGAACTCGCGCGGCACTTGCACTTTTTCATCGGCCAGCACCGCCAGATAGGGGGTGTAGCCCGAGTCGGTACACCACTCGAACAAGGCCCTGATCAAATACGGGCGGGTGGAAGGCACATTGCTGGCGTCCATGCCCTGCCCTTCACTTGCGCATGACTTTTTCCGAGGGCGTGAGCGCCTCGATGTAGGCCGGGCGGGAGAAGATGCGCTCGGCGTACTTGAGCAGGGGGGCGGCGTTTTTCGACAATTCGATGCCGTAATGGTCCAGACGCCACAGCAAGGGGGCAATGGCCACGTCGAGCATGGAGAAGTTGTCGCCCAGCATGAATTTGTTCTTCAGGAACACGGGGGCCAACTGGGTGAGGCGATCGCGGATGTGCGAGCGGGCCTTCTCCATCGGCTTCTCGAGGCCTTTGGCGTGGCGGGTTTCGAGCAAAGAGACGTGGGTGAAGAGTTCTTTTTCGAAGTTGAGCAGAAACAAACGCACCCGGGCTCGATCCACCGGGTCACCGGGCATGAGCTGGGGGTGGGGGAAACGCTCGTCGATGTACTCATTGATGATGTTGGACTCGTACAGGATCAGGTCGCGCTCGACCAGGATGGGCACCTGGCCATAGGGGTTCATGACGCCGATGTCTTCCGGCTTGTTGTACAGGTCGACGTCGCGAATTTCGAAGTCCATGCCCTTCTCGAACAGGACAAAACGGCAGCGATGAGAAAACGGGCAGGTGGTCCCGGAGTAAAGCACCATCATAAGATCAGGCTCCTATCAACAAAGACGGCCGGAGCGTGTGTCGCGCACACATTCCGACCGGTAAAAGAGAGATGCGGACGCCGCTTCAGCGGACGTCTTTCCAGAAGCTGGCGTTGAGACGCCAGGCCAGGACCATGAATCCGAGCAAAAACAACATGACCCACACCCCCACGCGCACGCGGGTGTTTTGGGCGGGCTCGGCCATCCACTGCATGTAATTGACCAGATCGGCGACAGCCTCGTCGTACTGTTTGGGGCTGAGGGTGCCGGGCTTGATTTGCTCCCACCCTTTGAGCACATGGGTTTCGTGGCCATGCGCTTGGACCGTCTCGAACACCGGACGGCGCTCGCCTTGCAGTTCGTACAACACATGCGGCATGCCCACATTGGGGAAGGCCAGGTTGTTCCAACCGGTGGCCTTGCTTTCGTCGCGGTAGTAGGTGCGCAAGTAGGTGTAGAGGTAATCGGCACCGGTGCCGCCATGGCCGGAGCGCGAACGGGCAATCACGGTGAGGTCGGGGGGGTTGGCACCGAACCACTCTTTCGCTTGCGCCGGATTGATGTTGGCCTTCATGGTCTCACCGACTTTATCGGTGGTGAACAGCAGGTTGTCTTTGATTTGTTGCTCAGTCAGCCCGATGTCTTTGAGGCGATTGAATCGCATGAAAGCCGCAGAGTGACAGTTGAGGCAATGGTTGACGAACAATTTGGCCCCATTTTGCAAAGCGCCCAAATCGTTGGTCTTGTTGGGTGCTTTGTCCCAGGGGATGGTGTCGCCGCCGGAAGCTTGGGCCACACCGGCCCACAGGCCGCAGGAGAGGAGAAGGCTGAGGATGATTTTTTTCATGGCTTCAAACTCCGGGCTCAGTGGGGGGCAAAGGTGACGCGGTCGGGCACCGGTTTGCACTGACCCAGACGGCTCCACCAGGGCATGAGCAGGAAGAAGCCGAAATAAAACAGGGTGCCGACCTGCGAGACGCGCTCACCGATGGGCGAAGGGGGTTGCACGCCCAGGTAGGCCAGGATGACGAAATTGATCACAAAAATACCGTACAGGTATTTGTGCCAGTCGGGGCGATAACGGATCGATCTGACCGGGCAGTGATCGAGCCAGGGCAGGAAAAACAGGATGATGACCGCGCCACCCATGACGACCACGCCCCAGAATTTGGCGTCGATCGAGAGCATCAGGGCGACCAGCACGACGGCACCACCGATGACCGCGCCTTTGAGCAAACCGCTCAAACGGGCCTTGGTGACACCCAGCACGGCAGCCGCCAGCACGCAGAAGATCAGGGCATACATCATCTCGGAGGTGATGGCACGCAGCATCGAGTAGAAGGGCGTGAAGTACCAGACCGGCGCGATGTGCGGGGGGGTCTTGAGCGGGTCGGCCGGGATGAAGTTGTTGTATTCGAGGAAGTAGCCGCCAAATTCGGGGGCGAAGAACACAATCGCGCTGAACACCAACAGGAAGCCGCTGACGCCCAAAATGTCGTGAACGGTGTAATACGGGTGGAAGGGGATGCCGTCCACCGGGCGGCCCTGGGCGTCTTTGTGGGCCTTGATCTCAACGCCGTCGGGGTTGTTCGAGCCGACCTCGTGCAAGGCGATGATGTGGGCCACCACCAGGCCCAGCAGAACCAGGGGCACCGCGATGACGTGGAAGCTGAAGAAGCGGTTGAGGGTGGCGTCAGACACCACATAGTCGCCACGGATCAACAGGGCCAGGTCGGGGCCCACGAAGGGGATGGCGGCGAACAGGTTCACGATCACCTGGGCGCCCCAGTATGACATTTGACCCCAGGGCAGGAGGTAGCCCATGAAGGCTTCGGCCATGAGGCACAGGAAAATGGCGCAACCAAAAATCCAGACCAGTTCGCGCGGCTTGCGGTACGAGCCGTAAATGAGGCCACGGAACATGTGCATGTACACGACGATGAAGAAGGCCGAGGCGCCGGTCGAGTGCATGTAGCGAATCAGCCAACCCCAGGGCACATCGCGCATGATGTACTCGACCGAGGCGAA
>JBEAZY010000041.1:0-3571 GCA_041159205.1 Pseudomonadota bacterium | reverse complement strand
TGCACCGCACTCAGCGCCGACAGGTTTTGCACATACTCGCGGGCTTTGGGGGCCAGGGGCAGCGCATAGGTGTTCACGCGCATCGCCACCGGTGCAAAAAACGCATCGGCAATGGTGAACGAACCAAACAACATGGGGCCGCCGTGTTGATCGAGCAGCTCGGTCCACACGGCCGTCAACCTTTGCAGGTCGGCCACCACATCTGGCTCTTGCATGACGCGTTGGCCCACTTCCGGCAGCCGGGCTTCAATGTTCATCGGGCATTGGCTGCGCAGCGCACCAAAGCCGCTGTGCATTTCGGCGCAAATGCTGCGCGCCCGGGCACGGTCTGCGGGCTTGGCTGGCCACAAGGCCCGTTCAGGAAATTTTTCGGCCAGGTATTCAGCGATCGCCAGCGTGTCCCAAACCGTCACCTCACCATCGACCAGCACCGGCACCTTGCCCACCGGGCTCACTGCTTTCATCGTGGCCTTGAATGTCGAGTCGGGCTCAAACGAGTCAAACCGCACCATCACCTCTTCAAAATCAATGCCGGCCTGGCGCATCAGCACCCACGGGCGCATGGACCACGACGAATAATTTTTGTTACCGATATAAAGCTGCAAAGGCATGATGGGTTTCCTGTTCACCAAAGGGGATCCGAGGTGGGCGCAACCCAACCACATCAGGGCCGCCCGGCGGGCACAGCCAGCCCAATATACACGCCCACGCACCCGCGCGCGACCATGGGCGCGCGGATGTGTGGTTTAAAGCAAAAAATCAGCCTTTGCGCTTGGCGTTTTGCCCCACGCTGCTCATGTAGTTGTCGTACGTGCCCTCGGCCACCCTGAACCAGGCCAGCTCATCGGCCAAATACTTGGTGTAGTGGTTGTACATGGTGTTGAACTCGGGCACCTTGGCCGCCCACTCGGCGTATTGCTCTTGGGCGGCCTGGTAGCACGCATCCATGACCGGGCGCGGAAACGAGCGCAATTGCGCCCCACCGGCGATCAGTCGGCGCAAGGCCCCCGGGTTCACGTGGTCGTACTTGGCCATGGCCATGGCGTTTGATTCACCACAAGCGGCGGCAAAGATGTTTTGATAATCCTTGGGCAGCTCTTCCCAGGCCTTCAGGTTCACGATCATGTGCCCGGAAGAATTGCCCTCCCACCAGCCGGGCGTGTAGTAATACTTGGCCACTTTGGAGAAACCCAGCTTTTCATCGTCGTAGGGCCCGATCCATTCGGCGGCATCGATCGTGCCTTTTTCCAGCGCAGGGTAAATATCACCCGCCGCGATCTGCTGCGGCACCACACCCAGGCGAGACAACACCGTGCCGGCCACGCCGCCGACGCGAAACTTTAGCCCCTTCAAATCCGCCAGGGTTTTGATTTCTTTTCTGAACCAGCCACCCATCTGCGTGCCGGTGTTGCCGTAACAGATCGCGTAGCAGTTGTACGCTTTCAAAAAGTCGTTGTAGAGCTCATTGCCGCCACCGTAATACCACCAGGCGTTTTGCTGGCGCGCATTCATCCCGAAAGGAATGCAAGTGGCAAAAGAGAAGGCGGGGTTTTTGCCAAAGTAATAGTACATGGCCGTCTGGCCGGCCTCAACCGACGCGTTTTGCACCGCATCGAGCACCTGCAGGCCGGGCACGATCTCGCCGGCCGCGAATGTGCGGATCTGAAACTTGCCCCCGGTCGCATCGCTCACGCGCTTGGCCACGTTCTCCGCCGCACCATACAGCGTGTCGAGTGACTTGGGAAAGCTCGAGGTCAAGCGCCATCGAACCTCTGGCATCCCCTGCGCAAAGGCGGGGGCTGAACCCGCTGCGATGACCCCTGCAATGCCACTGTGCGCAATGAATTGGCGACGTTCCATATGGACCCCTGGGTTGGTGGATGGTGTCTTCACTTTATGCCTGAGGCCTTGTGCTGACAAGTCCGGCGCTTCCAAAAGAGTGCAGTATTTACCCTTGACCTCTTTTTTGGTGCGCTTTTTGCTTAAAACTGGTGCAGGCACGGTGCAGCTTGTATTTATGCACCAAAAAAAATCAAAAACCTCAAGGAAACACAATGGATGCACTAAAACAGGGCGCAGATGCCTTGTTCATTCTGCTGGGCGCCATCATGGTGCTGGCCATGCACGCAGGCTTCGCGTTTTTGGAGTTGGGCACGGTGCGCAAAAAGAATCAGGTCAATGCCCTGGTCAAAATCCTGGTCGACTTCAGCCTGTCCACCGTGGTGTATTTTCTGGTGGGCTATGGCGTGGCCTATGGCACGCACTTCATGGTCAGCGCCGAAGAACTGGCGGCCCGCAACGGCTACGACCTGGTCAAGTTCTTTTTCCTGCTCACTTTCGCCGCCGCCATTCCAGCCATCGTGTCGGGCGGCATCGCCGAGCGGGCGCGGTTTTACCCGCAGCTGCTGGCCACGGCCCTCATCGTCGGCTTGGTCTATCCGTTTTTCGAGGGCATCGCCTGGAACCAGCATTTCGGCTTTCAAGCTTGGCTGAAAGCCAGCACGGGCGAAGAGTTCCACGACTTTGCCGGCTCGGTGGTGGTACACGCCATGGGCGGCTGGATCGCCTTGCCCGCCGTGTTGCTGCTGGGCGCGCGCCACAACCGCTACCGCCGCAACGGCGGCATGTCGGTGCATCCGCCCTCCAACATCCCGTTTCTCGCGCTGGGGGCCTGGATTCTGATGGTGGGCTGGTTTGGCTTCAATGTCATGAGCGCGCAAACGCTGGACAAAGTCTCCGGCCTGGTGGCCGTCAATTCGCTCATGGCCATGGTGGGCGGCACGCTGGCGGCGCTGATTCTGGGCCGCAACGACCCGGGCTTTGTGCACAACGGGCCCCTGGCGGGCCTGGTGGCGGTGTGCGCCGGCTCTGATCTCATGCACCCGATGGGGGCCCTGGTCACCGGCGCGATCGCCGGCGGCCTGTTTGTCTTCATGTTCACCCTGACGCAAAACCGCTGGAAGATCGACGATGTGCTGGGGGTCTGGCCCCTGCATGGGTTGTGCGGCACCTGGGGCGGACTGGCGGCCGGCATTTTTGGCCAACAGGCCCTGGGCGGCATGGGTGGCGTGTCCTTTCAGGCCCAGGCTTTGGGCACCAGCCTGGGCGTGGTTTGGGCCCTGCTGGGCGGCTGGGTCGTCTATGGCGGGGTGCGGCTGGCATGTGGCGGCCTGAAGCTGGACGCCGAACAGGAATTCATGGGCGCTGACCTCAGCCTGCACAAAATCGGGGCCACCCCTGATCGCGAGAGCGATTGGTGAGGTTTTTTAGAGCGTCTTCTCATGAAAAACCCGTAAATCCGTGGTTTTTATGCCTTAAGTCGATCAGATTGGTAAAAACATGGGGGTGTTTTCGGGGGTCGTGAACCATAATGATTGACACTTGGCATGTTTTCCGAGTGAAAACGGGTCAGGTTTTTTCGGTGATCGGTTTGTTTCGTGCCCCCGCAACTTGTGTGCGAGGCTCCCTCGGACTCCCGTCGCTTTGTTTTTTTGTCTCTGAGGAGTCCCTTTCATGGGCAACAAGTTGTATGTGGGCAATCTGCCCTATTCGGTTCGCGATGGCGACCTGG
>JBEAZY010000040.1:0-2827 GCA_041159205.1 Pseudomonadota bacterium | reverse complement strand
CTCCGGGCGTGCACGCCGTGCCCCCCAAGCCGCCATCCCCGAGTTCGAAGCGCGTCGCGTCGAACTTGAAAAAGAAGCAGCCGAAAAACTGGCCGCTGCTCAGGCCCAAGGCGAGAAACTCTCTGGGACCACCCTCAAATTGACCCAGAAGGCTGGCGTGGATGGGCGTCTGTTCGGCTCGGTGACCAATTTCGACATCGCCGAAGAGTTGACCAAGCAAGGTTTTGCCGTGCAAAAAGCCCAGGTGCGGATGCCCAATGGACCGATCAAGGTTGTGGGTGACTCCAGCGTCAGTGTGGCCCTGCACACCGATGTCACGGTGGACATCACCATTTCGGTGTACGGCGAAACCGCCTGATGGACTAAGGGCCGAGGTCGGCCCTTGCAGTCCCCATCACGGACCCTGCGGGGTCCTTTTTTTATGCACCGACGATCACAGCTTGCCAACCCCTTATCCACAGCTTTGTCCCATGACAACAGCGGTGCGGGTGGTTAAGATGGGTGACTCCACTGATTTGCCATGGCTGCTGAATTTTCCACCGATGATCCCCTGTTGCATGACCCCGAGGTCGCGCAACTGCGCATTCCCCCGCACTCGCTGGAGGCCGAGGCCAGCGTGATTGGCGGTCTGTTGTTGGACAACAGTGCCTGGGATCGGGTAGGCGATATGCTCACCGAGCACGATTTTTACCGCTATGAGCACCGACTGGTGTTTGGGGCCATTTCGGGCCTGATCAACAGCAGCCGTCCGGCCGATGTCATCACGGTCTATGAGCACCTGCAATCTTTGGGCAGGGCTCAGGAGGTCGGTGGTCTGGGTTATCTGAACTCGCTGGCCCAATACGTCCCCAGTGCCACCAATATCCGGCGCTATGCGGAAATCGTTCGTGAGCGCTCCATTTTGCGCAAACTCGTCAGCGCCAGCGACGAAATCGCCACCACTGCCTTTAACACCCAGGGACGTCAGGTGGCCCAAATTCTGGACGAGGCCGAGCAAAAAATCTTCAGCATCGGTGAAGAGGGCTCGCGCATGAAGCAGGGCTTTCAGTCGATGGACTCGCTGGTGGTCGAGTTGCTTGACCGAGTGGAGGAGATGTCGCAAAACCCGAACGACATCACAGGCGTACCCACGGGCTTTTATGACTTTGATCGCATGACCTCCGGTTTGCAGCCTGGCGATCTGATCGTATTGGCGGCACGCCCCAGCATGGGTAAAACAGCCTTGGCCATCAACATTGCGGAGCATGTGGCCCTGAATGAAGGGCTGCCGGTTGCGGTCTTCTCCATGGAAATGGGGGCCTCTCAATTGGCCATCCGCATCGTTGGTTCGATCGGCCGGATCGATCAGAGTCGATTGCGCACCGGAAAACTCAATCCCGACGAATGGCCCCGCTTGACCGAGTCCATCGAGAAGCTGCGCATGGTGTCATTGCACATTGATGAGACCCCGGGGCTGACGCCCAGTGAGTTGCGCGCCAATGCCCGGCGCCTGGCCCGCCAATGCGGCAAATTGGGACTCATCGTGGTCGATTATTTGCAGCTCATGAGCGGCAGCTCTTCAGACGGTGAAAACCGCGCCACCGAAATTGGCGAAATTTCGCGTGGTCTCAAGATGTTGGCCAAAGAGTTGCAGTGTCCGGTGATCGCCCTGTCCCAGCTCAATCGCAGCGTAGAACAACGCACCGACAAACGCCCCATGATGAGCGATTTGCGTGAGTCGGGCGCCATTGAACAAGACGCTGATGTCATTATGTTCATTTATCGCGACGACTATTACAACAAGGACAGCAAAGAGCCGGGGGTGGCCGAAGTCATCATCGGCAAGCAGCGCAATGGCCCGACCGGCACCGTGAAACTGGCCTTCCTTAAACCCATCACCAAGTTCGAGTCGCTCGCCAGCGGCGGCGCTGAATTCTGACCATCACACGGCCCGTGATTAAAGGGCATCGCTGGCAAAATCGGCCAGACGCGAACGTTCCCCCCTTGCCAGTGTGATATGACCTCCGTGTGGCCAGCCTTTGAATTTGTCGACCGCGAAGGTCAGGCCGGATGACCCTTCGGTCAGATAGGGGGTGTCAATTTGCGCCAAATTACCCATGCAAATGATCTTCGTGCCCGGACCGGCACGCGTGATCAGTGTTTTGATCTGTTTGGGCGTGAGGTTTTGAGCCTCGTCGATGATCACGTACTTGTTCAGAAAAGTGCGCCCGCGCATGAAATTCATGCTCTTGATTCGAATTTTGCTGCGTATGAGTTCGTTGGTGGCGGCGCGCCCCCATTCACCGGCACTGGTTTCGGTTTTGCCCAGCACTTCCAGGTTGTCATCCAGGGCGCCCATCCAGGGCCCCATCTTCTCTTCTTCCGTGCCAGGTAAAAAGCCGATGTCCTCGCCGACGCTGACGGTGGCACGTGTGACGATGATTTCGGTGTAACGGCGGTCATCCAGAACCTGGGTCAGACCGCTGGCCAGCGCCATCAGAGTCTTGCCCGTGCCGGCCGTACCGGTCAGGGTCACAAAGTCGATGTCAGGGTCCATCAACAGGTTGAGGGCGAAGTTTTGTTCGCGATTGCGTGCCGACACGCCCCAGATCGAGTTTTTGGCGTGGCTGTAGTCTTTCAGGGTGCGCAGCACGGCAGTTTTGCCGCGAATCTCTGTCACCCGGGCGTAAAGGCTGGGTTCGCCCGGTGATTCGAGATAAACAAACTGATTGATGTGCAAGTCGGGTACCACGGGGCCGCTGATGCGGTAATAGGTTTGCCCACCCGATTGCCAACTCTCCACGCTTTTGCCGTTTTTGGCCCAAAAATCTTTGGGCAGGGCCAACCA
>JBEAZY010000039.1:0-25459 GCA_041159205.1 Pseudomonadota bacterium | reverse complement strand
CCAGCAAGCCCCCCGACAACGGGCGGGTGACGAACACCGACCAGTCACCCCGCGAGAGCAGCAGTGCACGACGCAGGTTCTCTTCCATCATCGGGCCGAGGATGAAGCCCAACAACAGTGGTGCCGGTTCACACCCGAGCTTGAGGAACAGATAGCCGATCAAACCGAAGGCCGCCACCATCCAGATGTCGAAGGTGTTGTTGTTGGTCGAGTAAACGCCAATCGCACAGAACAGCACAATGGCCGGGAACAGGAAGCGATAGGGCACGGTGAGCAGCTTGATCCACATGCCGATCAGGGGCAGGTTCAAGATGACCAGCATCAGGTTACCGATCCACATCGAGGCGATCAGGCCCCAGAACAATTGCGGGTTGCTGGTCATGACCTGCGGCCCGGGCTGGATGTTGTGGATGGTCATGGCCCCCACCATCAGCGCCATCACGGCATTGGGCGGGATGCCCAGGGTCAGCAGAGGGATGAAAGAAGTCTGCGCACCCGAGTTGTTGGCCGACTCAGGGGCAGCAACACCACGGATATTGCCCTGACCAAACGGCACTTCGCCCGGCTTGAGCTTGGTTTTCTTCTCGATGGTGTAAGCGGCAAATGCGGCCAGCAAGGCACCGCCGCCCGGCAACACGCCCAACAGCGAACCCAAGGTGGTGCCACGAATGACCGCCGGGATCATGCGTTTGAAGTCCTCCATGGTGGGGAACAAACCCTGCACCTTGGAGGTGAATACCTCGCGCTGATCAGCCGGGCGAGACAGGTTGGAGATGATCTCACCGTAACCGAACACGCCCATGGCGATGGTGACGAAACCGATGCCATCGGTCAGTTCGGGGATATCCATGCTGTAGCGAGCCACGCCCGAATTGACGTCGGTACCGATCAAGCCCAACAACAGGCCCAAAATGATCATGGCGATGGCTTTGACCAGTGAACCGGAGGCCAGCACAATGGCGCCAATCAGGCCCAGGACCATGAGAGAGAAATATTCGGCCGGTCCGAACTTGAACGCCAGCTCAGTCAGCGGGGGGGCAAAAGCGGCCAGAATCAGCGTGCCGACGCAGCCTGCAAAAAACGAACCCAGGCCAGCAGCGGCCAAGGCCGGGCCCGCACGGCCCTTGCGGGCCATCTGGTAACCGTCCAGGGTGGTCACAACGGATGACGACTCACCCGGCAAGTTGACCAAAATGGCGGTGGTTGAGCCGCCATACTGGGCACCGTAGTAAATACCGGCCAACATGATCAGCGCCGAGACCGGGGGCAAAGCATAGGTTGCGGGCAGCAGCATGGCGATGGTGGCGATGGGGCCCACGCCGGGCAAGACGCCAATCAGCGTGCCCAACAAGCAGCCCAGGAAGGCGTAAGCCAGATTGATCGGCGTGAATGCGACGCCAAAGCCGATCGAGAGGTTGGTGATGAGATCCATGAAAACTCCTTAACCGACCAGGAAAGTGGGCCAGACCGGCATTTGCAGTTTCAGCAAGGCGATGAAAGCCAGATAACTGCCCACAGACAAAACGGCCGCCAGCATCAGGACCGATTTCCAATGAAATTCATCGCCGGCTTTGCTGGCGATGATGATGAGCGCGAAGATGGACACGATCAGCCCGAAGGACGGCAGGCCGATGGAGGGCAATCCGCCCAACAAGAGGCCGAACACCAGGTTGGCCCCCAGGATGTAGCACAGCGGCCTCCAGGCGATCTGGCTGACTTTGTCGCCGTCCGGGGTTTCAACGATGAGTGAGCCCATCAGAATGACTGCGCCCAGAATGGCCAGCAGCACCCCCAGCAAGAGGGGGAAGTAACCCGGCCCCATGCGGGCCCCGGTGCCTATGGAGTAATTGGTGGCTCCCCAGGCGAATATGCCGCCCACCACCAAAAACATCAATCCCGAAAGAAAGTCTTTTTGACTTTTGATTTTCACAAGCCATCTCCTCGAAACCAGTTGAACCTGCGGATTATGACTGTCAGAAAACTTAAAGGGATTGCGGGTTTCACTTACCTGCCTGTCACATTCAAGACACAGGCGAGAGGGCGCGCACCCATCGGGCGGCGGGCAAAGAAGGCCATTTTTCTTCAATCAGGGCCGCCTGAGAAGCCAATTGGTTTCTGGTGGGCCGGGCTGGCGTGCGCAGGGCCAACACCACGGTGTTGCCTTCGCGGGTGGGCTTGAAAACCCACACGGCCTGGTCTGAGAAGGCCTCCGTGATGTGACGCAGGCTGCGCTGAAAGCTCATGCTGCGCCCGAACAGGTTGACGGCCATGACGCCGACGTCGGTCAGCAATTGCCGACAATGGCCGTAAAACGCCGGGCTGTCGAGCACCGGAGACGCCGCCTCGTGGTCATACAAATCGACATGCAAGAGATCGATCTGATGCCGCCAATGGGGGTGCGCCGCCACTTCTTCGGCATCACCCAGCACGACGGACAAGCGGTCGCTGTCGGGCGGTAATTTGAACCACAGGCGGCACGCCGCCACCACTTGCGGGTTGATTTCGATGGCGGTGGTGCGGCAGCGCAGGTGCTTGTGGCAGAACTTGGTCAGGGCGGCGGCACCCAAACCCAATTGCATGACATGCATGGACGGCACCTCATGCAAAGGCACATACAGCAGCCCCGCCATCATGCGCTGAACATATTCGAGGTGGATGCCAAAGGGGTCATCGATGCGCATGGAACCTTGTACCCAAGGCGAGTCCAGGTGCAGGTAGCGGATCTGACCATGGTCAGAAAATTGCACCGATGGCAAAGCGGGTTTGGATGAGCGGTTCATCATTCAGTGGCCCGCGGGCCAACGCAAGACACGCCGCGCATTGGCGGCACAGGCGTGTGTCAATTCGTCTGTGGGCAGATCCCGCAAGGCGGCCAGGTGTTGGGCGATGCGAGGCAACTCGGCCGGGCTGTTGCGGCCCTGCGCATGGCCTTGGGCGCGCTGGGCCGCGGTTTTGTAGATCCATTGGGGCGCAATGTCGGGCGCATCGGTTTCCAGGACCAGTGCACTCAGGGGCAGTTGCGTGGCCAAACGGCGCAGTTGCAAAGCGCGCTCGAAAGTGAGGGCTCCGCCGAAACCCAGGGCAAAGTTCATATCGATGAAGGCCTGGGCTTGTGGCTGGCTGCCATTGAATGCGTGGGCAATGCCACCGACCACGGGGCAACGCCGCAATTCGCGCAACACCGCGTCCACAGCTCGGCGAACGTGCAAGATGACGGGTAATCCGAGCTCGCGCGCCATGGCCAGTTGCCGACGCAACCACCACAGCTGAAGGTTCATATCAGGGTGACCGTCAAAGCCATCCAGACCGATCTCGCCTACCGCCACCAAGGCCGGATCGTGCATGGCCGCGCTCAAACGGTCTTCCAGGCGGTTCGCATCAGACTCTTGCGCACGGGTCACGTACAAAGGATGCACGCCCAGCGCATAGACATCTTGATGGTGGCGGGCCAGAGCGGCCACGCCATCCCAATGGGCCGGCTCAACCGCAGGAAGCACACAATAGGCCACGCCCTGCAGCCGGGCCGATTGCCTGACGGCGTCGCGATCGGCTTCGAATTCGGGCGCGTCGAGGTGACAATGGGTGTCGATCATGCCCCCACCCGTCATGCTGCCACCAATCGCCCTTGCTGCAACCTCATGACCCGATCGCAGCGTGCGGCCAAAGACTCGTCGTGGGTCACCATGACCAGCGCGGTGGCATGGCTTAGACACAAGGCCAGCAGGAGCTTGAACATTTCATCGGCTGTGGCGCGATCAAGGTTGCCGGTGGGCTCGTCGGCCAACAGGCAGGGGGGGCGGGTCACCATGGCCCGCGCCAAGGCCACACGCTGACGCTCACCGCCAGACAACTCTGAGGGACGGTGTTGCCAGCGTGCGCCCAGGCCGACTTGATCGAGCGCCTGCCGGGCCATGGCCGCAGATTGCTCGACATTCTGGCGACGTATCCACAGGGGCATGGCGACATTGTCCAGGGCGTGAAACTCTGGCAAGAGGTGATGAAACTGAAAGACAAAACCGAGGTGATGGTTGCGCTGGCGCCCTAACTCGGCCAGATTCCATTGCCTCAGGTCTTGACCCGACCAGCTCACGCGGCCCTGGTCAGGGGTGTCCAGACCGGCCAGAAGGTGAAGCAAACTGCTTTTGCCCGAACCCGAAGCACCGACGATGGCGAGTGACTCGCCACGCCTGACCTCCAGGTCGACCGACTGCAACACAGACACATCCAGGGGGCCCTGGCGGTAGCGTTTGTGCAGGCCTTCGGCCTGCAAGATCCATTCACTCATGGCGCAGCGCCTCCGCCGGTTCAACCCGACTGGCGCGCCAGCTGGGGTAGAGGGTGGCCAACAAGGAAAGCAACAGCGCCACCAGCACCACAGGCACGATGTCGGCGCTTTGCGGATCACTGGGCATGTGGCTGATGAGGTAGATGTCTTGAGGCAAAAAACGCAAGCCCAAGCCCCGCTCGATGGCAGGCACCAGCGTGTCGAGATGAAAGGCAACCACCAGCCCCAACACGGTGCCACTGAGCGTACCGGCCAAACCCGACAAGGCCCCTTGCGTGACGAACACCCACAGGATAGATGCGGGTGTGGCTCCCAGGGTGCGCAAGATGGCGATGTCGGCGCGTTTTTCGGTCACGGTCATGACCAGGGTAGTGACCAGGTTGAATGCAGCCACCGCGACGATCAGGGTCAGGATGATGAACATCATCCGTTTTTCGATCTGGACGGCGGCAAACCAGTTGCGGTTTTGCTGGGTCCAGTCGCGCGCCCGGTAGCCCGGGCCCAGTTCAAGGGCCAATTCACTGGCGATTCGGGGGGCCAATTGGGCGTCGGAGAGTTTGACGCGCAGGCCCATGGGGCCTTCAGTGCGAAACATTTTCTGGGCATCGGCCAGGTGCATCAAGGCCAAACTGGCATCGAACTCGTAATGCCCTGAATCCAGCAAGCCCAACACCTCCAGCTGCCGCAAACGGGGCATGACACCGGCCGGCGTGACCTGTCCGGAAGGGGCAATCAGGGTCACGACATCGCCGACCCGCACGCCCATCTGTCGCGCCAGTTCATGCCCGAGGATCACCCCGAAACGACCGGCTTGCAGGGCTGCCTTTTGCGCGGGCGTCCACTGCGCCACCAGCTCAGACACTTGGGCTTCCTGTTCGGGATCTATGCCCCGGACCACCGCCCCACGCATGTCCTCTCCGCGTGCCAGCAGGGCCTGCGCGACCACAAAAGGGGCCCAGCCCCGAACTTCTGAATGGCGGGCCAAAGGCTGCTCGAGGTTGTGCAAATCGGCCAGGCCCGAGCCATCGACGCTGTACACCTCCAGGTGCGAGACCACCGCCAGCATGCGGTCGCGCACCTCTTTCTGAAAACCATTCATCACGCTCAAGACGATGATCAACGCGGCCACGCCCAAGGCGATGCCCAGCATGGATACCCCGGAGATGAAAGAAATGAAACGATTGCGACGTCCGCCCCTGCTGGTGCGTAAATGCCGCCAACCGATGCGCAACTCAAATGGAATGGGAAAGGTCATGGGGCGAATCTGTCTGGGGTCTCGGTGGGGGGCTGACACGTGCATCGTCCATGATGTCGGACAATCCGGTCATGGACTCGAATGAAACGCTTTGGCTGTACCGCATTGCCGGGGGTGATTTTGCCGCAGAAGCGGACCAGCGGCCAGCCTGGTTGCAAAAGGCCCGGTCTCTGGGGCAATGGCAAGTGCCGGTCGACCGTCTGGGCACAGCCCTGGAGGCCGCCTTGAGCGATCTGGCGGGCGAGGCGACGCCGGATGGGCTCTTCCCTTGGGCCGAGTGGGGTGCCCGCCAAGCCGGGCATGGGGCCGGCCCTTGGGCTGAAATGCATTTGTTGCATTGGCATGTCCGCAACGGTCAGGTATGGGCCATGGCGCCGCAATGGCCGGACGCGGACTCGCTCGATCGGCTGTGGGGCGAATTGGCTGAATTCATCGCCAGCGATGGCCTGACCCTGCATCGACTGGACCCCCATCGGGCCTGGGTGTGTGGCGAGGCCGTGCAAGCCTTGCCCACCGCCAGCCTGGAGAAGGTGCTGGGCCGCCCCGTGGCCGGGTTTTTACCGGCATCAGACACCTTGCGGCGGCTGCAAAGCGAGTTACAAATGTGGTTTTATCACCATCCTTCGCTGCAACAGGCATCGATGCCCATCAACTCGGTTTGGTTCAGTGGCACAGGCCACCTGACCCCGGCTTTGGCCGGGGTGTTGAAACGCTTGCAGCCGATGGCTGGCACCGAGCCGCCATCCAGGGCCGCATTATTGTGGGCCAGCGATGAGCGGGCCAGCCTGTGGCGCACCGACGAGGCCTCGATCTGGCAAAAATGGGTTCGGCGTTGGCGGCCCCTGCGTTTGGAGATAGCCAGCCATGACCTGGACTGAACGCCCGGTCCCCGAAGGGCCCCGGGCCGCATTGCGCGCGGCCGGTTTGAGCGATCTGATGGCCCGCTTGCTGGCGGCCAGAGGCGTGACCCAAGCCGACGAGGCCCTCATGTCGGCCCATCTGCTGTTGCCGCCGTCCAAGCTCAAGGGGATAGAACAGGCGGCGCAATTGCTGGGTCAGGCGGTGCGCGACCAGAGCGCGGTGTGCATCGTGGCCGATTACGATTGCGATGGCGCCACCGCCTGCGCGGTGGCTGTCCGTGGCTTGCGTGCGATGGGCCTCTCCAGAACCTCATTCATCGTGCCTGACCGTCGTCACGACGGCTACGGTCTGACCCCCGCTTTGGCCCAGCGGGTGCATGACACCGGGGCCAGCCTTTTGGTGACGGTCGACAATGGCATTGCCAGCGTCGAGGGGGTGCGCCGGGCCCGCCAGCTTGGATTGCGGGTGCTGGTGACCGACCACCACTTGCCAGGCCCCGAGTTGCCCGATGCCGATGCCTTGGTCAACCCCAACCAGGCCGGATGCGACTTTGACAGCAAGCACTTGGCGGGCGTGGGGGTCATGTTTTATGTGCTGTTGGCCACCCGCAGCTGGCTGCGCCAGCAAGGCCATTTTGCCGATCAGGCCGAACCCCGCCTGGACACCCTGTTGCCTTTGGTGGCCCTGGGCACGGTGGCCGATGTGGTCCCGCTCGACGCCAACAATCGGCGCTTGGTACACCTGGGGCTGGAGCGCATTCGACGTGGGGCCATGCCAGCGGGCATGCGGGCCCTGTTGGAGGTCAGTGGACGCGCCGCCAGCTGGGCGCAAAGTCAGGACTTGGGTTTTGCTTTGGGGCCAAGAATCAATGCCGCAGGCCGCTTGGCCAATATGGGGCTGGGCATCGAGTGCCTGCTGAGCGACGACCCGGTACAGGCTCTGGCCCATGCGCAGGCTCTGGATGAAATCAATCGGGACCGCCGCCAGATCGAAGACGAGATGCGCGAGCAGGCCTTGTCGCTCATGGGCCACTTGCCGGCGCGGGCCCCCACATCCAGTGCATTGTGCTTGTTTGACCCCGGTTTCCACGAAGGCGTGATCGGCATTTTGGCCGGGCGTTTGAAAGACCAATACCACCGACCCACTATCGTCTTCGCGCCCGCCCATGGGGACAGCGGCTTGCTCAAGGGCTCGGGGCGGTCCATCCCCGGGTTTCATTTGCGCGATGCGCTCGATGCCTTGACCAAACAGCACCCGCAATGGATCACCCAATTTGGCGGGCATGCGATGGCGGCCGGTTGTACCTTGCGGGCGGCACATCTGGCCGAATTCGAACGCGCTCTGGCCGCTCTGGCGCAATCATGGCTCGCGCCCGAAGATCTGAGCCTGACCCGGGTGAGCGATGGCGAGTTGAGCGCTGACGATTGGTCGGCGTCCAGTTTCAAGTCCATGGAAGAGCAAGTCTGGGGCGCGGGTTTCGCTGCCCCACAGTTTCACGCGCCATGGCATGTCGTGTCACAGCGCCTGGTGGGCAGCAAACACCTCAAACTGAAGTTGAGCCTTGGCCGCACCGAGGTCGATGGCATTTGGTTCGGACGCACCGAACCTCTGCCGGAACGGGCCACGCTGCTTTACCGGCCCCAGATCAACCGTTGGCAGGGCCGGGAGAGTTTGCAAATCCAGATCGAGGCGTCGGCATAAATCAGGCATTCTGCGCGTTCAAGCCACTGACCCTACAATCGTCAGCGTGAGCATTCTCAACGCCGATCTGCATTGCCATTCCGTGATTTCGGATGGCACCCTGACCCCTGAAGCCCTCGCTGCCCGCGCCAAGCAGCAAGGCGTGGAACTGTGGGCCCTGACCGATCACGATGAGATCGGGGGACAACAACGGGCCATGGATGCGGCGCGTGCCTTGCAGCTGCCCTACCTGACCGGCACTGAAATTTCTGTGAGCTTTGCCCATAAAACCGTGCATATCGTCGGCCTTGGCTTTGATGCCCACAGCCCTGTGCTGCGCGAGGGTTTGGCGCGCACCAGGGGCGGGCGTGACCAACGGGCCCAGGAAATGGCCGATCAGTTGGCGCAGGTCGGCATCAAGGGGGCTTATGAAGGCGCCCTGAAATACGCGGGCAACCCCGATTTGATTTCCCGCACCCACTTCGCCCGCTTTTTGGTCGAGAGCAAAGTCTGCCAGGACACTTCCGAAGTATTTCGCCGCTTTCTGACCGAGGGCAAGCCCGGCTTTGTGCCGCACCGATGGGCCAGTTTGAAAGATGCAGTGCGCTGGATTGTTGACTCGCAGGGCGTGGCGGTGATCGCGCACCCTGGTCGTTATGGCTTCACCGCCAACGAGGAATTCGCCCTGTTCTCGGAATTCAAATCGCATGGCGGTCAAGCGGTTGAGGTGGTGACGGGCAGTCACAGCACCGCCGAATACGTCATCTACGCCGATATGGCGGTTGAATTCGGCCTGGCAGCTTCACGCGGCAGCGACTTTCACAGCCCGCAGGAAAGCCACACCGACCTGGGGGCCCTGCCTTGGCTGCCCGGTCATCTCACACCAGTTTGGGACTTGCTGGCCAATCGGGTCCACTGAGCCCCGACCATGGCCCAACTCTGGCAGGTTCACCCGGACAATCCACAGCCCCGGCTCTTGCGTCAGGCGGTCGCCGCCCTGCAACAAGGCCAAGTGTTGGCGGTGCCGACCGATTCAAGCTTTGCCTTGGTGTGCCACCTCGACGACAAGTCGGCTGCCGACCGCCTGCGCCGAATCCGGGGCGTGGATGAGAAACATCACCTGACCTTGCTGTGCCGTGATCTGGGTGAGCTGGCGCAGTACGCGCGGGTCGACAACCGGCAATTCCGCTTGCTGAAACTGGGCACGCCAGGCCCATACACTTTTTTACTTGAAGCCACCCGGGAAGTCCCGCGCCGCGTCAGTCACCCACAACGCAAAACCATCGGCTTGCGGGTGCCGGAACATCGGGCCCTGTCGGCCTTGCTGGCCTTGCACGAGGCGCCGCTGCTGGCCACCACGCTCATCCCGGCGGGTGCGACCGAGCCCTTGAATGACGCCGAAGAAATCCGGCAACAGCTGCAACACGACGTGGGCGGCGTGCTCGATGCCGGCCCATGTCCTCGTTTACCCACCAGCGTGATCGACCTCAGCCCCATGGGAATGGGCGAAGACCCCGTGGTGGTGCGCCTGGGCGCAGGCGACCTGGGTCGCCTGGGCCTGGGCTGATCAGCTCATCAACAAGCCGTGGGTGCGGGCGTAATGCAGTGTCTGGGTGCGGCTTTTCACACCCAGGCGGCGGAACAGACGCCACAAGTGCACTTTGACGGTGTGCTCGCTGATGTCGAGTTCGGCCGCGATATCGCGGTTGCTCATGCCGCGATCGAGCATGAGAATCAGTTGCTTCTGGCGCTTCGAGAGCTTGGTTTCGGTCGTCGGACCGGCGTCTTCATCAAACGCCGGGTCGGCCGCCAGCAGGCCCTGAATGGCCGCAGTGATTTCGTTGGGCGGGGCCGCTTTCTCGAGATAGAGGTCGGCGCCGGCCTCGATGCAGGTGCCCTCGGCTTCACCGGCCGGCATGGCCGACAACACCACCAAAGGCACATCGGCATACATCGCCTTGATGTCACTGACCGCGCTGGCCCCCTTGACCCCGGGCAGCAGCAGGTCGAGCACGAACAATTCAGGCTCACCATTTTTGATGATGGCGGCCTGTAGTTCGCTGAGTTTTTCCAACTCGACTACTTTGGACGATGGGCGCAAACGCCGCAGCAACATGCCGATGGCTTGTCGCACCAGGGGATGGTCGTCAATCACAAATAAACTCATGTTGTTACTCCTCTTCAATAATTGAGTCCCATGGCTGCCCTCACCTCCACCATGGTGGCTTGGGCGGTTTTGCGGGCGCGAGTGGTCCCCGCGTCCACGATCTCGCGCACCCGCGCAGGGTGACGGATATAGGGTTCGGCGCGCTCAAGCATGGGTTGCTGTTCGGCCAGCATGGCGTCGATGACCGGCTGTTTGCAATCGAGACAGCCGATGCCCGCAGAGCGACAACCCGTCTCTACCCATTGCCTGACGTCCGGGCCGGAATAAACCTTGTGAAATTCCCAGACAGGGCATCGTTCGGGGTCACCGGCATCGCTGCGTTTGACCCGGGCCGGGTCAGTCGGCATGCGCCGCACCTTGGCCTCCAGGCTCGCCTTATCCTCGCGTATCGCAATGGCGTTGTTGTAGCTTTTGCTCATCTTGGCCCCATCCAGGCCAGGCAAGCGACTGGCTTGGGTCAACAGCACTTGCGGCTCGGTCAGCACCGACTTGCCCGTGCCTTTGAAGTGACCTGACAATCGTTCCCGGTCGCTCGAGTCCAGTTCAGGCGCTTGGGCGATGTAGGCCATGGCCCCTTCAAACGCTTTGACATCACCCGTTTCCTGATACTGACGGCGCGATTTCTCCAGGCGCTTGGCACTTTCTTTGGGCAATTTGGCCAGACTCTGTTGAACCTTCTGCTCGAAGTCAGGCTCGCGACCGTACAAATGATTGAAACGTCGGGCGGCCTCGCGCGTCAATTCGACGTGGCTGGCCTGATCTTCGCCCACCGGCACATACTGCGCCCGATAGATCAGGATATCGGCCGCCTGCAGCAATGGATAACCCAAAAATCCGTAGGTCGACAGATCCTTGTCTTTCAATTTTTCTTGCTGATCTTTGTAAGTGGGCACTCGCTCTAGCCATCCTAAAGGAGTCCCCATGGCCAACAGGGTGAACAATTCGGCATGCTCGGGGATGCGGCTTTGCAAAAAAATGGTGCACTCGTCGGGGTTCAGCCCGGCCGCCAACCAGTCGATCACCATCTCGTAGACGTTTTTTTCGATCACTTCCCGGTTTTCATAGTGGGTGGTGAGTGCGTGCCAGTCGGCCACAAAGTAGTAGCACTCATGCATCGATTGCAGGCGCACCCAATTTTTGAGCGCGCCATGATAGTGCCCCAAATGCAAGGCCCCCGTGGGGCGCATGCCAGAGAGAACGCGTTCTTTTGGGCTCATTTCAGCAAATATTTCAAAGGCGACAACACACCGTCAATGAAGGAAAAGGTCCAACCCATGACCGGTTGCATCCAGATGGTGTTGACCCAACCCAGCACCACCAAGCCCATGACGATGAAAAAACCATAGGGTTCCAGCCGGGCAAAAACCATGGCCTGCCGCCATGGCAACAGGCCGGTCAGGACCCGCCCGCCATCCAGGGGCGGCAAAGGAAACAGGTTGAAGGCAAACATGACGACATTTGTCAGCACCCCGGCGCGACAGACTTCGTGGAAGAAGCGTTCCTCCACCCCCCAGGTCACGCACAACAACCAAGCCACGGCCCAGACCAAGCCTTGCAACAGGTTGATGCCGGGGCCGGCCAGGGCCACCCAGATCATGTCGCGCTTGGGATGGCGCAAACGGCCCCAATTGACCGGCACGGGTTTGGCATAACCGAACAAAAAGGCCCCGGACGTGGCCAGGTACAAAGCCACAGGCATGAGCACCGTCCCCAGCCAATCGATGTGCGGCCAGGGGTTCAGCGTCACACGACCTTGTTCATAGGCAGTCGAGTCACCCAAAAAACGGGCCGCGTATCCATGCGCCGCCTCATGCAAAGTGATGGCGAAGAGAACTGGTAGGGCGTAAACCAGAACAGTCTGAATAAGTAGTGTTTCCTGCACACCAGTATTGTGCATCAAAAAATCAACAAAATCGACAAGTAAAGAATCTTAAAGGGGAAATATGAATCTTTTATGTGACATTGATAAAAGTCACGGACGCGATAGCGACTGCAAAGGCTTTTGCACCACCAGATTCACGCCCCGGGTGCCCGGTTTGACATCGGCTTGCTCGGCCCCCCAGTCATCGGCCTGGGCCTGGACCTGCCCGGAACGCGACACCCTGGCCCGCACCACCACACGCTCGGCCATGGACAGCCGCGCCTGAGGGTTCATCGCCTGACGGTCATCGAGGATGTAAGAATAAGGCAGTTCGCTGGCCCGGATGCGCAAGATCGCCAGCGGCATGCGGGCGTCCGGCAAGGTGGCGTAAATGAATACCGTGTCATCGGGGCGTACGGCTTTTGCAGCCTCCCCCGCCAAACTGACGCGGCCATGGATGGCGGTGGCGGCAATGGACCGGGCCTGGGGGTCAGGCAAGCCAAGCTGGGCCCGAACCTGGGCCAAGGCCTGGTCCAGGGGTTGCCGATCAGGCGACGATGCGGGCACCAGCTCACTGGCCTTTTCCCAATACCGAAGCGCCTGCGGGTAACGCGACTCGGCAAATGAAGCGCTGCCGGCCAACAAAAGCGCCCCCAGGTTCGCGGGGTCGGCTTTGAGCACCGACAAGATGATTTGCCAGGGCTCACCGTCAAAGCGGCCCTGGTTGCGGCTGGCCAGCATCTCGGCCCGCTCAATGGCCCAGTCGGGGTTGTCGCTCAGCTTCAGGGCGCGGGCCATGGCCTGTTGGGCCGGCTCAAACCGCTCAAGTGCCCGTTCGATGCGCGCCAGCATGACCCAGTCATCGGCCTGATCCGGGTTTTTCTCCAGCCTGGCCCGCAGCTCCTGGCCCATGCGCTCCACTTTTTCGGGGGTGATTTCCTCTTGCGGCAAGCCTGCCAGCCGAACCCGGGGGTCAAGTGCGGCCGGTTGCCCCAAAGCCAGATACAGCCCCCCACTGAGCAGCGGCACGCCCAGCACCAAACCGGTCAAGGTGGTGCGCACCCAGTTCGACTCGGGTGGCCGTGTCGCGGCCGGACTCTGTCCTTCGACATCTTGCAACAATCGCGCCTCCAGCTCCGCCCGGGCACTGACCCACTCGGCCTCGCTGATGCGCCCGGCGGCATGGTCGCGATCCAATTCAGCCCATTGTTCGCGATACACGGCGGCATTGGCCCGGGTCTGCCGGTCCAATGGCTCCAAGTGGGCACGACCTCGCATCAGGGCCCGCCACAACACCCCAAGGACCAGGGCTGTCAAGGCCAAGGCCATCGCCAGAAATAGCCAAGTGCTGCTCACTGTTCGTCCTTTAACCACTGTTGGGCGCGCTGATGATCGCGTTCACTGAGGCCAGTCGGCAGCACTAGGCTACGCCGGGCCCGCAAGACCCGCCATAAAACGAACAGCCCCAACACCAAAAGCACAAACGGCCCGAGCCAAAGGAAATACGTGACCGGTTTGAAGGCGGGCCGGTAAAGCACAAAATCGCCGTAACGCTGGACCAGGTATTGTTTGATGTCAGCGTCGCTGCGCCCCTCCCGGATGAGGCCACGGACTTCCTCTCGCAAGTCTTGGGCCAAATCAGCGTGCGATGAGGCCAATGACTCGTTTTGACAGACCATGCAGCGCAACTCTTCGGAAATATGCACCAGCCGGGCCTCCAAGACCGGGTCTTCGGCCATGGGCCGTGCCAGTCTGGGCTCGGTGTTGGCGTGAATCGACAGGCTGGCCAGCCCTGCCGCCAGACACACCAGCCAGCGCGACAGCATGGCTCGCATCAGGCACCCCCCAGTTGGCGGATCAAAGGCTGAATGGTCTTGTTCATCAAGGCCGGCGTGATCGCCCCGACGTGCTTGAACCTTATGATGCCTTCTTTATCCACTACATAGGTTTCAGGGACACCATAGACACCATACTGGATGCCCACCTTGCCATCGAGGTCCATGACCGACGAACGGTATGGGTTGCCACCGTGACGCGCCAACCATTGTTTGGCACGGGCGCGAGCCGCCTGCAATTTCTGTTCGGCAGGCAACTGGGCCAGTTCGGTTTCCTGTGGCTGGATCTCCTTGTAGTTCAAGCCTATGACGGGCACCGAATGTTCACGAGCGAAGGCCACCAGAACCGGGTGCTCATCGCGACAAGCCACGCACCACGAGGCCCAAACGTTCAGCATCCACACCTGACCCTTCATTTGAGCCGGGCTGAAAGTGTCGTCACTGTCCAATTGGCGCAGGCTAAAAGCGGGCGCGGCTTGCCCGATCAGGGGCGAGGGAATTTCGCGCGGGTCGCGTTGCAGGCCAATGGCGAGGAACACCACCAGGCCCAAAAACAAGATCAGGGGAATCAGCGTTTTTTTCATTCCCGCCCCCCACGCGCTGTTTTGCGATAGCGCCGGTCTATGGCCGCCAACAGCCCGCCCAAAGTCATGAGCAATACCCCGGCCCAGAGCCAGGGCACAAACGGTTTGTAGTAAACCCGAACGCTCCACTCAGGCGGCTGGGCCTGCACCACATCGCCCAAAGACACATAGAGATCGCGCCAGAATCCGCTGTCGATGGCGGCCTCGGTCATGGGCATGGCGCTGGAAAAATAGCGCCGCTTCTCAGGGAATAACTGTTCGAAGACGCGGCCATCGCGCGAGACATCAAAGACGCCTCGCACTGCCCGGTAATTGGGCCCCGGCACCTCTTGCAGCGACTTGAGCTGGAATTGATAGGGTCCAATTTCGACCACGTCCCCCAACCCCATGCGGACATCACGCTCGACCTCGTAAGACTTGACGCCAGTGATGCCCAGCACCAACACCGCCAAGCCCAAGTGAGCCAGGTGCATGCCCCAAAAACCGGCACCGATGCGGCCCGGTTTGCGCAAGCGCATGACGATGTGCTGCAAGCTTCCAAAACCCACCCAAAAACCCAATGTCGCGCCAACGACGGTGCCCCAACTCCAGGACCCCAGCGCCAATGGGGCCAACTGCCCGCCGATCAATGCGGCGAGCCCCACCCAGCGCAGTTCTTGCACCAACTCGCCCATGCGGGCCTCACGCCAGCGGGCCACGGTGCCGGGCACCAGCACAAACAGCAAAGGCACCATCAGGGGGGCGAACACCAAATTGAAATAGGGCGGGCCGACCGAGAGTTTGCCCATATTCAAGGCGTCGATGATCAGCGGGTAGAGGGTGCCCAACAAGACTGCGCCGGTGGCCACGACCAGCAAAACGCTGTTGGAGAGCATCAAGGATTCGCGCGACAAAATCGCAAACGGCCCCCCGGTGCTGACCTCGGGCGCCCGCCAGGCGAACAAAGACAAGGAAACACCCACCACGATGGCCAGAAAAACCAAAATGAAGACACCGCGCGAAGGATCGGAGGCGAAAGCATGCACCGAAGTCAGCACACCGGAGCGAACCAGAAAAGTGCCCAACAATGAAAGCGAGAACGCAGCGATGGCCAACAGCACCGTCCAGGCTTTGAAGCCGCCGCGCTTTTCCGTCACCATCAGCGAATGAATAAGGGCTGTCGCCACCAGCCAGGGCATGAGCGAGGCATTTTCGACCGGGTCCCAGAACCACCAGCCACCCCAACCCAATTCGTAGTAAGCCCACCAGGAACCCAGGCCTATGCCAAAGGTCAGAAAGGCCCAGGCAATCACGGTCCAGGGGCGCGACCAGCGCGCCCAGGCGGCATCGAGTCGTCCCGCCAACAAAGCCGCCAAGGCAAACGAGAAGGCCACCGACAAGCCCACATAGCCCATGTACAACATGGGCGGGTGGATCACCAGGCCGGGGTCTTGCAACAAGGGGTTAAGGTCTCGCCCATCGGGGGCGGCCGGCAGCAAACGATCAAAGGGGTTGGAGGTGGTGAGGATGAAAGCCAAAAACCCGATCGCCACCCAGCCCATGACAGCCAGCACCCGGGCCACCATGGGCAGGGGCAGGTTGCGAGAAAACAGGGCCACTGCCGCACCCCAGGCCGAGAGCAATACGATCCAAAGCAATAGAGAACCCTCGTGCCCACCCCAAACCGCGGCGAACTGGTAGGGCTTGGGCAGCAAGGAATTGGAGTGCTGCGCCACATAGGCCACAGAGAAATCATTGCCCAAAAAGGCACTGGCCAGGCAGGCAAATGCCATGGCCAGAAGCCCGAATTGCAAACCGGCGGCCGGTCGGGCCAAGGCCAGCCAAGCCGGGTTGCGGGTCAGGGTACCGGCCAGCGGAAACACCGCTTGCACCAGGGCCACGCAGAAGGCCAGAATCAGTGCGAACTGTCCAATTTCAGGAATCATGGTTTGACCGTTTGTGACGCCTTATTGGCCGTGGCTTGATCCAGTGCGTGCTGGGCCTCGGGCGGCATGTAGTTTTCATCGTGTTTGGCCAGCACTTCGGCGGCCATGAACACCCCGTCATCGAGGCGTCCCTGAGCCACCACGCCCTTGCCCTCCTGGAACAAGTCGGGCAACAGGCCGCTGTAGCGCACCGGGATGTCGCGCTGGGTATCGGTGACCACAAACTCGATCACTGTTTGACCCCGGTTCAGGCTGCCTTCCTTGACCAAACCACCGATGCGAAACACCCGGCTGGAAGGGGCTTCCCCCTGAGCCACCTGGGTGGGCGTGAAGAAAAATACCAAATTGCTGCGAAATGCATTAAGAACAAAAGCCGTCGCCAAAATCAAGGCGGTAATGCCCGCCGCAATGAAGGCCAAACGCTTGCGGCGCGGGCTCATGATGCGGCCCCGATGTCTTGCAGGCTCGCCTGTTGCGCTTGCCACACTTCACGCAAGGCTTGACGCCTGGCGTGCCGGGCCTGCAGCACTTCAGCCACCACCAGGCATGCGGCGACACCATAGCTGCCCCACACATAAAAGCCGTGCTGGCCCATGGCCCAGAAATCCGACCAACTGTTCCACCAGATGTTCACGCCATCCCCCTGACTTCAGGCAACTGCCGCACCCAATCGGCATGGCGCTCGCGCCACAAAATCAGGCTGCGCACACGGTACAAGACCAAGGCAATGGCCATCATCCAATAGGCCAAAGCCATGATCAGCATGCCCCAGAGCATGGTCTGGGCCATGCTGGGCGACTGGCTCACCGACACCGAAGCCCCCTGGTGCAAGGTGTTCCACCATTTCACCGAAAAATAAATGATGGGCACATTCACTGCCCCCACGATGGCCACCAGCGCGCCGGCGCGATCAGAGCGGCGCGGCTCTTCAATGGCTGAAGTCAATGCCATGTACCCCAGATAGAGGAAGAAGAGGATCAACTCGGAAGTCAGGCGAGCATCCCAGACCCACCATGTGCCCCACATGGGTTTGCCCCACAGGGCGCCGGTCCAAAGCGACAAAAAGGCGCACAACGCACCCGTGGGTGCCAGCGCCCGCGTCATCATGCCTGAGAGGCGGGTGTTGAACACCAGGCCCAGCACGCTCCAAAAAGCCATGGCCAGATAGATGATCATCGACATCCAGGAAGTCGGCACATGCACATAGATGATGCGATAACCTTCGCCTTGAACCGCATCGGCAGGGGCCAAGACCAGGCCGATGGTCAAGCCGATCAAGGCCAACACCACGGCCAGCGCGGCAAACCAGGGCCATAGCTTGCCCGCTAAGCCATAGAACGATTGCGGGGCGGCGTAATGAAACCAGCGAATAGACATCAAACCCTCATTCCAAGGCGATTTTAAGCGCCACCGCACAGGCCCAGGGTGCGAACACCAGGGCAGGCACCAATATGGCCAACAAAATGGACAGGTGGGCTTGCGCCCCCAGTCCCGCCGCTTGCGCCTCAACCGCACCTGCGCCAAACACCAGCACCGGCACGAACAGGGGCAACACCAGCAAAGAGAGCAATACCCCTCCGCCACGCAAGCCCAAGGTGAGCGCGGCCCCAATCGAGCCCAACAAAGACAACACCGGGGTGCCGATCAGCAGACTGAGGGCCAAGACCGCCATCGCATCAGTCGGCAGATCGAACTGCAAAGCCAGCACCGGCGACAACACCACCAGCGGCATACCACACAACAACCAATGCGCCAGTATTTTGGCTGAAACCAAAACCCCCAAAGAATTCGGTGACAAGCACAACTGCTCCAAAGAACCGTCGCGGTAGTCGGCCTCGAACAAACGTGCCAGCACCAACATGCTGGACAACAATGCGCCCACCCACAAAATGCCCGGGGCAATCAGACGCAACACTTTGAAATCAGGGCCGATGGCCAAGGGGAAAAGACTGGCCACCACCACAAAGAAAAACACGCCGCTGAGCACTTCGCTTTTGCGGCGCATGGCCAGCAAAAGATCGCGCCGGCACAAGGTGATCAATGCGTTCATGCGGCCAATCGGTAAGTGATGCCCGCGCCGGGCAAATCAACGCTTTGATGGCTGGTGTAGAGCACCGTCCCACCCTGTTCGATGTGCTGCCCCAACAATTCGGCCATATGCTGCACCGCCGGGGCATCCAGCGCGACAAAAGGTTCGTCGAGCAACCACAATCGGTACTGGCCTGGTTGCAGGCGAGCCATGGCACAGCGGCGTTTTTGTCCCTGTGACAAGACGCGCAACGGCAAGTGCTCGCGCCCCGCCAAACCTTGCTGCGCCAGCGCACTCATGGCCTGCAGTTTGCTCAGGGGGCGCCCCATGATGGCCGCCTCAAACAACAGGTTTTCAAGCGCACTCAATTCTTCTTTCAATGCCAGCTGATGCCCCATGTACAAACGCTCGGCCGCGTAGCCAGACGCTGGAGCGGTCACAGCCTGCCCACGCCACAACACCTCACCGCCATCGGCAGGCGAGAGGCCAGCCAGAATCCTGAGCAAGCTGGTCTTGCCCGAACCATTGGCCCCCTGGAGGTGCAACCAACGGCCTTCAGACAAAACAAAAGAAACCCTTTGGAACAGGGGTTTGTGTCCGCGCACGCAAGACAGCTCGCGTACATCCAACAAGGGCAGGCTCATGGGGTGCAGATCATACCCCCTCGCCCTCTGCTGGCGCCTCAGTCGACCTTGGCCCCGGAGGCTCTGACGATCGGGCCCCAGCGGTTGATTTCGGTTTGGTTCATGCTGGCCATTTCAGCCGCAGTCGTTCCCAGGATGTTGTAGCCCAGCTCGGTCATTCGCTTGATGAATTCAGGCGATTTGGTGCCCTGAACTGCCGCCGCGTTCAGCTTGGCAATCACCTCAGGGGGCGTGGCCACAGGTGCGGCCAGGCCGAACCAGACCCCGGATTCATAGCCCTTGACACCGGCTTCGGCGATGGTGGGCAAGTCGGGCAGTGTGGCGTCGCGTTTGGCCCCCGTGGTGGCCAGGGCGCGCAACTTGCCCGCCTTGATGTGAGGCAATGCCGAAGGAATGTTGTCAAACATGGCCTGCACCTGTCCGCTGAGCAAATCGGTGACCGCAGGGGCGCTGCCCTTGTAGGGAATGTGGGTCATGTTGAATTGCGTGAGGTGCTTGAACATCTCGGCCGACATGTGGATGCTGGTGCCATTGCCGCTGGAGGCCACCGAGACCGGGCCAGGCTTACCCAAAGCGATGAATTCAGCCACTGTGTTGGCCTTGACCGACGGGTGAACGACCAGCACATTGTTCAGCGACACCAGGGCCGATATCGGAGCCAGGTCCTTCATGGTGTCAAAGGGCATCTTCGAATAAAGCGCCGGGTTGATGGCCTGAATGCCGCTGGTGGTCATCAGTATGGTGTAGCCATCAGGGGCCGAGCGCACCACATCAGCGCCGCCGATATTGCCACCCGCACCCGGCTTGTTGTCGACCGTCACGGTCACACCCAACACGCGGGTGAGTTCGGCAGCGATCGCGCGAGAGGCGATATCCACGGCACCTGCGGGAGGAAACGGACACACCAAACGGATGGGCTTGCCCGGAAAGGCTTGCGCCAGGCCCAGCGGGCTGAAGCCCAAACCGGCGGACATGCCGATGGCCGAAATGAGAACTCGACGTTTCATGCTGCTGACTCCTTCAACGTGTGGGGTAATCCTAACCCGATATCGCGGGAAAGGGCATTTCCCCGATGGAGTGTAGGACTTCCCCCGGTGCTTAGGGTCAGAGGAAAAAAGCCTCAAAACCGCCCTGAGGCTCAAAGCGACCACGCACATAGCGCAATCGGGAGGGGCCCGGCATGGCGCGTTCGCTCAGGCTGTGTCTGGGGTCGCCCGGATAACAAATGGTGCGGCCGTCTTCGTCGTCAAACGGTTCCGGCTGGATGGTGGGCGGTGGACGGCTGGCCGATTCGCTCAGGGCTTGGGCCACATCGTGAAAACGGGCCAAGTGAACCAGGCTCATGATTTGCGGGGGCGCCAGTTCTATACGGCCTTCCCAGTAGTCACGCAGGGCCTGCGCCGGGGACAACCACTGACTGTCGGTGGCCTCAATGTTGTCATGGGCCGCATGTTGATCGCCGGGGACGGCTGCCAGGAAAAAGCGGGTGTCAAAACGCTTGTTCATCACTGAAGGGCGATGCGGTGTGATCCAGCGGGTGAAGGGTACCATCGATCGGGTTAGCAAAGTCAGACCCCATACGGGTGCCAGATCGGTCAGGTGCAGGCCTTCACGGATGCGTGCCTGCATTTCTTCCATGCGGGTCTGAACACCGTCCGGGGTCCGCGCCAGCAAGACGCCGCACTCTTCAAAAGCTTCCCGCAAGGCGGCGACATACAAACCCTTGGCGGCCACCGGGGTCAGCCCGGGCTCAGCCAATAAGGCATGCAATTGTTCCGGGGTTTGATCGAGATGAGCGTCAGCCAGCTGGCTGTCGGCCGAGTCAAGTTTGCCGCCGGGAAACACATAGGCCCCGCCCAAGACCGCCGAATCGGAATGGCGTCGCAACATGAACACCTCCAGCCCATGGTCCTGGCGGTCGCGCAACAAAAGCACGGTGGCCGCATCG
This sequence comes from Pseudomonadota bacterium, assembly GCA_041159205.1. Lineage (GTDB taxonomy): Bacteria > Pseudomonadota > Gammaproteobacteria > Burkholderiales > Burkholderiaceae_C > Limnohabitans. The sequence continues at coordinate 4,385 of JBEAZY010000039.1, read as the reverse complement.
CGGGGCGGTGTATGCACAATGGCGGTATTGAGCTCCATCGGGTTTAACTCTGTCTGGCCGCACGCATTTGGGCTTCGCCGGGCAAGCCGATGACGATGCAAGCCCCCAAAGCGGCGATGGCCGATAAGGCAAACATCAGCGTGGTAAAGCCCTGCTCCTTCACCAGCGGGCCCAGCATATACACCGCGAAAGAGCTGATCCCGAACGACACGGCAATTCGAAAACCGCTGACCCGGCTGCGCATGGAGTCGTCGATATAGCGCACCACCATCAGGTCATTGAAGGGAATGGCGGCAAACACACTGATCATGTAGAGCACCGCCGCCGCATACCAAACCCAGCCCGTGGTCTGGGCCGCCAAGGCAAAAATGGTGGCCTGTCCGAGCAAAATGCCAAACAGCAAAGGCTTGATGGGCACCCGATCCAGCAAGCGGCCCACCACCACCTGGGCAAAGGACGCCACCGCGTAGACCAGGGCCAACAGCAGACCCAATATGGCAGGTTCATGGACCAAGCCGTCCAAACGCTCGGCCAGCAATTGGGCGTTGCCGTTGGTGGTGAAATTGAACAACAAACTGCTGGCAATGGCCGAACCGATCATCACGACGACCGTGCGCAGTGCCAGGTTTTTGGGGAGGTGGACATGGGTGACCTTCTTTTTTGCAGGCGGTGCCGCCTCTGTGGGGGCATGGCGCCAAAACAGCCAGCCGCAAAGCATGGACAGCAAGGCCGGTGCGACAAAGGCCATGCGCCAGCCAAAAAACTGCACCCAGAAACCCGTAGACAAAGCCGCCAGCGCAATGCCCATATTACCCGCCAAGCCATTGATGCCGATGGTCAGACCCGGTGTAGGGCTGCCCTGGACCAGAAAAGGGATGCCCACGGGGTGGTAGATGGCCGAAAACAAACCCAACACGGTGAGCGCCACCGCCATTTGCATCGGGGTTTGGGTCAGGGCCACCGCCAGCGAGGACAAGCCCATGCCGAAATAAAACACCAGCATCATGCGCCGACGACCCCACAGATCACCCAAGCGCCCAGCCGGTATGGAGCCAATGCCAAACATCACAAACGCGCCCGCCGTGTAGGGCATCAGGTCTTCCCAGCGAGCCAAACCAAAATCAGCGGCAATGGCGGCCACCGCAGTGGCAAATATCAGCAGGAACAGATGATCCAGGGCGTGGCCGAGGTTGAGCAAGAGAGCGCAAAAACGAGTCATGTCCGGCATTGTGCCCCAGCCAGGCGGGGGCGATTGTCAAGTGCAGGACTGAGGCGGGCCGCGCTCAGAGGCCCCCGCTGGCAGGCTCAGGTCTTGGGCACATAAGGGCCCGGGTCGACACAGGCCGGTGTGTCGGTCGGCTTACCCATCTTGGCCTTGTTGGTCTTTTGCACATGGGCAGCCACCCGCTCAATCGACTTGCACAGCTTGAACGCGTCGATTTTGCCGTTGTGGGCGGTTTTGGCGGCGGCTTCGGCCGCCTTGGCCTTGGCCTCTTCGGAAGGGGGCGGCAACTTGGCCCAGGCTGACCCGGCCATGCCCATGACGAGAATGAAGGTGATCGCTTTCATGTCAAATGCTCCGCGTGGTGGGTTCGGGCATGGCACCGCTTCGTTGGGCGGGAATTTTGCCTGCGGCAATGTCATTGGCCCACAGTTCATGGTGCTCTTTGGCCCAGGTCTCGTCGACATAGCCGGTTCTCATGGCTTTGTAGGCACCTTCCATGCCGATGGTGCCCATATAGATATGACCCATGAACATGGCCATCATGACGACAGTGGCCACGGCATGGATCATGTGTGCCACTTGCATGGTGGCCCGCTCATAAATCAGGCCGGGAATGAGCTTATCGAGCACCAATCCGGAGGCGATCACAATCGCCCCAAGCAAAAACACCCCCATCCAGAACAAGACCTTTTCACCCGCATTGAAACGGTGGGACGGTACTTCCTGCCCGCCCAGCATACCGCCGAAGCGCACCAGCCACGTCAAATCTTCGCGACTTGGCAAGTTGTCTTTGACAAAGGTGAAAAACACAATGGGCAAAGAGACGGCAAACAAAGGCCCGGCGAAATTGTGGGCGTTTTTCAGCAGGTAAGTGATGAAGCCGAAGATGGAGCTGCCCACGACCGGCAATATGAAGTACTTGCCAAAAGCCATGAATATGCCCGAGACGGCCAAAATGACAAAGGCAATCGCGTTGGCCCAATGGGCCGAGCGTTCAAAGGGCGTGAAGCGCTCGATCTTGCGACCGGTTTCGGTGCCGTGCAAGCGCATCGATCCTTTGCCCCAGTAAAAGAGCGCAATGGCGCCGAGGACGATCAGTAAAAACGCGCCGCCGTAAGGAATGATGATGTTGTTGCGCACCTGACGCCAAGCCTCGCCTGCGTTGGTGAGGGTCGAGCCGGGGTACTGCACAAATGGCTGGATCAAGTTGCCGGCCTCGGGGGCTTGCGACGCCGGCAAGCTCGAGTATCCGGTGACACCCTGGCCAACCTGACGCCACATGGGGGCGTTGTTTCCGGGCTGAACCTGGTTGCGCTGGGCGTTGTTTTGCTCGGCATAACCCGGGTCATTGCTGGCATCTTTGATGTCCAGAATATTGGCGCCTTGAACCGAAGGCGCGGCACCAGCGGCGGCAGACGGCGCATTTTGCGCGGCCACCCCGAAACAGGCAAAGGCAAGCACACAGGCCAGCAAGCCAGGTCTCAAAATCGGGAGTGCCATGGACGACTCCTTATCTGGCGTGGTCGTTCTGACCGTATTGGGCGCGGACTTTCATGCCCTGCTCCCAACTTGTTTTGTCACCCGCTTTCCAGCCGGGTGCAGAGAAAGTGGACATGCTGCCTGAAGGGCCGGTATAGGGCGCGGCATCAGCGCCTACCGTGCGGGCTTTCTCACCGCATGCCGACAAGGCCACGGCCAAACCCAGCCCCAAGCAAAGTTGCAGGCGATTCATGACTTGCCCCCTTCACGGGCCTGGGACCGGGAGCCGTAGGCGGTGCCCCAACCCCAGACTTCAGCACCCTTGTTGCGCTTCAAAACCCGGTTGCGGAAGATGTCTGCCACGACATCGCCATCACCGGCCAACAGGGCTTTGGTCGAGCACATTTCGGCACATGCGGGCAATTTGCCCTCGGCCAAACGATTGCGACCATATTTTTCAAACTCGGCCTGACTGCCATTGGCTTCCGGACCACCCGCGCAGAAGGTGCATTTGTCCATTTTTCCGCGCACGCCGAACGTCCCTTGCGCAGGGAATTGGGGGGCGCCAAAGGGGCAGGCGTAAGAGCAATATCCGCAGCCGATGCAGACGTCTTTGTCATGCAACACCACCCCCTCATCCGTCTTGTAAAAGCAATTCACCGGACAAACGGCCATGCAAGGGGCGTCGGAACAATGCATGCAAGCGACAGAAATCGAGCGCTCGCCGGGCACCCCGTCGTTCAGGGTGACCACCCGGCGGCGGTTGACGCCCCAGGGTACTTCGTGCTCGTTTTTACAGGCGGTGACGCAGCCGTTGCACTCGATGCAACGCTCGGTGTCACAAATGAATTTCATGCGTGCCATATTGGTTTACTCCTTACGCCCGCTCAACGTTGCAGATGGTGGTCTTGGTCTCTTGCATCATGGTGACGCTGTCGTACCCGTAGGTGGTGGCGGTGTTGACGGCCTCGCCGCGCACGATGGGCGCCGCACCAGCCGGGTAGAAGGCCAACATGTCCGCCCCTTGCCAACGGCCCGAGAAGTGGAAGGGCAGGAAAACCGTCTCTTTATCGACCCGAGGGGTCACCAGGGCCTGCACATTGATGCGCGCGCCGGTCGGGGTACTGACCCAGACCCTTTCACCGTTACGGATGCCACGTTGTGCGGCCGTCTCGGGGTTGATCTCGACAAACATCTCCTGCTGCAATTCGGCCAACCAGGGATTGGCACGGGTTTCCTCCCCACCCCCTTCGTATTCGACCAATCGACCCGAGGTCATGATGAGCGGGAATTTTTCGTGGACCTTGTCGGCCAGATTTTTGTCCTGCACGGTCTTGTACAGGGTGGGCAGGCGCCAGAAGGCTTTTCTGTCGTCGTGGGTCGGGTATTTGGCCGCCAAATCGGGCCGGTTGCCATACAGCGGCTCACGGTGTTGCGGAATGGGATCGGGGAAATTCCAAACCACGGCGCGGGCCTTGGCGTTACCAAAGGGGTGGCAACCGTGGTTCTTCATAAAGACCCGGATCATGCCGCCGGAAGAGTCGGTCTTCCAATTCTTGCCTTCGGCTTTTTTCTTTTCCTCGTCGGTCAACTCATCCCACCAGCCCAGCTTCTTGAGCAGGACATGATCCAACTCCGGGTACCCCGTCGTGATGTCGGCGCCCAGAGAATGCGAGCCATC
>JBEAZY010000038.1:0-3520 GCA_041159205.1 Pseudomonadota bacterium | reverse complement strand
TGCCGCTGCCCACAATAGACCCGGCCCGCACGTTGCGGGTTTTACAAATGTGGGCAATCAGCTGCCCGAAGTGAAAGCGCATCTCGGGCCCCGCTTCGCACATCCCCACCTTGCGGCCGTTCCAGGTCGATTGCAATGTCAGATGCACCCGGCCCTGCTGCCAGGCATCGCCCAACTCATCGGGCGTCACCGCCACCGGGCTGAACGCAGTGGCGGGTTTGCTTTGCAAGAAGCCAAAGCCTTTGGCCAGCTCGGGCGGAACCAGGTGGCGCAAAGACACATCGTTGGCCAACATGACCAAACGCACCCCCTCCAGGGCCGATTCGGCATCGCTGCCCATGGGCACATCACCGGTGATGACGACCACTTCGGCCTCGAAGTCGATGCCATGGTCTTCACTCACACACACCACATCATCGGTCGGCCCCAGAAAATCGTCACTGCCGCCTTGGTACATCAGGGGCTCGGTGTAATAAGACTGCGGCACTTCAGATTGCCGCGCGGCCCGCACCAGCTCCACATGGTTGAGGTAAGCCGAGCCATCCGCCCACTGATAGGCGCGCGGCAAAGGCGCCATGCACATGCGCGGGTCAAAGGGAAAGGCGTGCCGCGCCTTGCCCTGATTCAGCACCTCATACAGGTCTTGCAGCGAAGGCGAAATGAAGTTCCAGTCGTCCAGCGCCTGCTGCAATCGGCTGGCCACACCGGTGGCATAGTGGGCCATGCTCAGATCGCGGGACACCACCACCAATTGCCCGTCGCGAGACCCGTCTTTGTATGTCGCCAGTTTCACATCCGTCTCCTTTGATTCTGACCAGGCACTTCTGAGGTAAATTAACCAGCCAGAACCCGCCCAGACAGATTCATTTTAAACACCCATGCCCTTGCATCGGCCCACCCCCATACCCCGCACTCGCGTTTGGGCCTTGGCCATGCTGCTGCTCTCCCCCCCGCTGACGGCACAAACCCTGCCCGCCAGCGCCATCACCTGCCCGGCCGCCACGGGCTGGGCCCTATCCCCACCCGAGCAAGTGCAAAACCGCTACCTGGTCACAGGCCGGGCCAGCGGCATTCCCTATCGGGCGCAGGCGGAAATCAGATGGCAACGCCGACCCGACCAGGGCTATGCCCTGGACTACGAGGTGAAGGCGTTTTGGGGTGCGGGCCGCAGTCAGTCCAGCGAAGGCCTGTGGCTGGCCTCGGGCTTGCGCCCGCTGCGCTTCACCGAAAAAGGCAAACGCACCCTGCTGACCCAGGCCGACCCGACCCGGCGCACGGTCAAATTGCCACTGGCCGACCAGGCGCAGGCTTGGGCGGAGGGCAGCCAAGACAAACTGAGTGTCTGGGTACAGCTGGGTTGGTGGCTGGCCTGCGCCCCCACCCAATGGGATAACGCGCAGCGCATCAGCATGCCGGTTTGGGCCTCGGGAGAAACAGAAACCTGGACCTGGGTCATCCATGGATGGGTGACATTGGGCACCGTCTACGGCGAGCGCCGCGCCCTGCATCTCACACGGCCCGAAGGGCTCGGTGGCGATTCACGCATCGACCTTTGGTTTGTGCCCGAATGGGGCGCCCTGCCCGTCAGGGCCAGGGTCGTGCAAGCCAACGGCGACGAGGCCGATCAGGTGCTCTCCCAGCGCCTGCCCGCCCCTTAAGGCAGCGACCCCGGGATCACTCGGGGGTGATGCGCGCTTCACGCACCACCTTGCCCCAGCGCGGCGACTCGGCCCGTATCAGGGCCGCAAACTGCTCCGGCGTGCCCCCCATGACCTCATTGCCCTGGCTGGTGATCTTTTCGCGCACATCCGGGTCCGCCAAGGCCTTGTTGCAGGCCTGGCCCAGCGTGGCAATCAATTCGGGCGACAAGCCCCTGGGCCCGACCAGCCCCTGCCAGTTCAGCACCTCGACCTCGGGAAAGCCCTGTTCGGCCATGGTGGGCACATCGGGCAACAGGCTGTTGCGCTTGCGCGCCGTCACCGCCAAGGCCCGCACTTTGCCGGTTTGAATCGAAGGCATGGCGCTGTACATCTGCTCAAACATCAATTGCACCTGCCCGCCCATCAGGTCGGTGGCACCCGCCGAGCCACTTTTGTAAGGCACATGAATCATGTCTATGCCGGCCACATGCTCGAACAAAGAAGCACTCAGATGATGCGTGCCCCCCAAACCGCCCGAAGCGTAGCTCATCTTGCCCGGCGCCGCCTTGGCCGCCTTGACCAGGTCTTGCACGGTTTTCCAGGGCGAATCGGCGCGCACCAGCAAGGCCAGCGGGCCACGCTCAATCAGGGTGATGGGCACGATGTCGTTGACCGGGTCAAAGTTCAGCTTCTTGAACAGGGCGTGGTTAACGGCCAGCGGCGCAAAATTACCCATGCCGATGGTGTAGCCGTCGGGTTTGGCGCGGGCAATGGCCTCGGTCCCGATATTGCCCCCGGCGCCGGCCTTGTTGTCCACGATGATGGGCTGGCCCAGCACAGTAGACATGACCTTGGCCACCAGCCTTGACCGGGTATCGGCATTACCGCCTGCACCGTAAGGGCAGATCCAGGAGATGGGCTTGCTCGGGTAGCGCTCTGCGGCCCATAAGGCAGGGGCCGCCAGAGCCGCAGGCAAAGCTTGCAGGCAAAGGCGTCGTTTCATGTCAGGCGTGCTTGCGAATGGACTCGGCCAGGGTGCCGATCAGTTGCTCAATGTGCGAGGCCTCGACAATATAAGGCGGCGCCAACACCAGATTGTCGCCCGCCGGGCGGACCAAACAGCCCTTGTGGAAGCAGTCGATGAAGATGTCATAGGCCCGCTTGCCGGGGGCACCGGGCAAAGGCGCCAACTCGACCACGGCGGCCAGGCCCAGGCTGCGTATGCCCACCACATTGGGCAGGCCGCGCATGGTGTTGTGCATGGCATCGCCCAACACACGCCCCATCTGATCGGCACGCTCAAACAGCTTTTCCTGCGCATACAGCTTCAGCGTGGCGATGGCGGCGGCACAAGCCACCGGATGCCCCGAGTAGGTGTAGCCGTGGAAAAACTCAATCGCCCATTCCGGGGCCTGCATCCCCATCATGGTGTCATAAATGAAATCGCGGCAAATCACGCCCCCCAGCGGGAACACGCCATTGGTGACGCACTTGGCGAAATTCAGCATGTCGGGCACCACGCCGTAATAATCGGCGGCAAAGGCACGGCCCATGCGACCAAAGCCGGTGATCACCTCATCAAAAATCAGCAAAATGCCGTGCTTGTCGCAAATCTCGCGCAAACGCTGGTTATAGCCCTTGGGCGGAACGTACCAACCCGCACTGCCCGCCACCGGCTCAACAATGATCGCCGCCACATTGCTGGGGTCGTGCAGGGGCAAGATGCGCTGTTCAAGGTCGAGCAGAAAATCCTCATCGCTTTGCGGCTCGGCATGGTGCACATACGCGTTTTTCGGGTCATTGATGAACCGCATATGGTCCACCCGAGGCAGCATCGCCCCGCCAAACACCTTGCGATTGCCAGGTATTCCCCCCACGCT
>JBEAZY010000037.1:0-4499 GCA_041159205.1 Pseudomonadota bacterium | reverse complement strand
GGCCAGATTGGCGCGAAAGGCCCGCCTGACGGCCGGGTTGGCAGAAATCGCGCTCAGTTGCTCGGGCCGGGCCGCGTTCACTGCGTCAGAAGCCGTATGGCTCAGCAGCACATAGGGGTCGTTGAGCGTGAAGTCAAACGACAGGGGTTGGCAACTGGTCAGAATGTACATCTCATGCCCACGTGCCAGCGCCTGCTGGGCGCGCTCGTAGTAACTGTAGCCCAGCGCCGGTTTGGCCTCGTTGTACATGCTCAGCACCGTAGATATGTAGGTGGGCCGCCCCGTCTCGGCGGCGATCGACTCCATCACGTCGGGCGTGGCGCGTGAGCCCGTGGCCATCATGAACACGCCGCGCCCCACCTCCCCCAGCACCCCGGTCAGGGCGCGCAACTCATCTTCCGTGGCGATGGTCGAGGGCATGGGCCGCCCGCCGAAGCCGCTGTGGTTGGGCGAAAACGACGACGCAAAGCCAATCGCCCCGGCGGCCATGGCCTGGCGCACCTGCTCGCGCATGGCCTGCCACTGCTCGGGGCTGGGCTGTTCACGCTCAGAGGCCTCCTCGCCCATCACGGCGGTCCGGATGACCGAATGCCCGGCAAACACGGCCGTATTGATGTGCGGCCCGATGCGGCGCAATTGGTCCATGTATTGGGCAAACGATTCAAACCCCCAGTCCACCCCGCTGAGCAGGGCATTCAGGTCCATGCCCTCGACCACCGACAGGTTCTTCAGCATCGTCTCGCGCAGCGCGGCCGGGCAGGGGGCAATGCCAAACCCGCAATTGCCCAACACCGCCGTGGTCACGCCCAATGCCGGCGAGGGCGACAAGCTGGCGTCCCAGGTGACTTGCGCGTCAAAGTGGGTGTGCAAATCCACAATGCCTGGCATCAGCGACAAACCATCGGCATTCACCTGGGTCAGTGCCCCTTCGCTCACGTGGCCGATCTCCACCACACGCCCTTGCTTCACCGCCACATCGGCCCGCTGCGGCGCGTGACCCAGGCCGTCATGGACATGGGCACCGCGTATCACCAAATCGTGCATCATGACGCCCTTTAATCGATCTGTGCGCCGGAGGTTTTCACCACCTCGGCCCAAGTGGCCAGATCGGCCTTGAGCATGGCGGCCAATTCAGCCGGTTGCCGCGCCAGCGGCTCGGCCCCTTGGGCAGAAAATTTTTCGATCACGTCTTTGTGCCGCAACAACTCATTCACGTCGGCATTGATTTTGCGCACCACGGCGGCAGGCGTCGCCCCGGGCGCAAACAGTCCGAACCACGGCGAGACATCAAAATTCTTCAGCCCCGACTCGGCCAAGGTCGGGATCTGCGGGAAAGTGCCCGAGCGCTGGGCACTGGTGACCGCGATGCCGCGCAAGCTGCCATTGCGCAAAGAGCCCGCCACCGAAGGCAGACTGGTGAACACCATATTGATCTGTCCCCCCAACAGGTCTTGCATCGCCGGAGCGGCGCCTTTGTAGGGCACATGGGTCAGCTGGGTGCCGGTGTTCATATTGAACATCACGCCCAGCAAGTGATTGACCGAGCCATTGCCCGCCGAGCCAAAAGTCAGCGGGTTCTTGCGACCTTGCTCCATCAATTCCGGTACCGACTTGAACGGCGCATCGGGTCGCGCCACCAGCACAAAGGGCAGGGTGGCCAGCGTCGCCACAGGGGCAAAATCCTTCACCGGGTCAAACGGCATTTTTTTGTACAGCGCCGGGTTGATCGCATGCGAGCCGGCGTAGCTCATCAGCAAAGTGTGGCCATCCGGGGTCGACTGCGCCACCACTTCCATGCCCACATTGCCGCCAGCCCCGGCGCGGTTCTCCACCACCACCGACTGCCCCCATTTCTCGCTGAGCTTTTGCGCCATGATGCGCGCCAGGGCGTCAGAAGCGCCTCCGGGTGTTTGTGGCACCACGATGCGCACCGCCTTTTGGGGAAACGCCTCTTGGGCATGGGCGGTCAGGGCAGACAAGGCCACGGCCAAAACGCTGGCTCCGATCCAGGCACGACGATCCATAGCGCAAACTCCTGTGTCACATGTGCAAAGAATGCATAACTTAACATGGGTGCTTCATCACTGCCATCGGGTTTGTCGCCAGATCGACTGAACCGCATGGTCAAGCGCGTCGCCCGGTAGTAAATTACGCTCATGAAGGTTCAAAAATTGTCCGGCTCTTTAGGGGCTGAAATTTCGGGCGTCGATCTGTCCAAGGGGGTCTCGCCCGCACTCGCCCGCGACATCCGCGAAGTCTTTTTGCAAAACGGCGTCATTTTTTTTCGTGACCAGACGCTCAGCACATCGCAGTACATGGACTTTGCCCTCGCCATGGGCGAACCCGTCGAGTACCCGTTCGTCAAAGGCCTGGACGGCTACCCGAAGGTCATCGAAGTCAAAAAACTCGAACACGAGCGCCACAATTTCGGGGGCATCTGGCACTCAGACACCACCTATCTGGCGCAGCCCCCCATGGGCTCGATGCTGTACGCCCAGGTCTTGCCACCGTACGGGGGCGACACCCTGTTTGCCAACCAGTACCAGGCCTACGATGAGCTCAGCGACCTCATGAAGCGCTTGCTCGCTGGCCTGCAAGGCATCTCCAGTTCGGCCAAAGCCGATGTCTCCAAAACCCGTGAAGACCGCCTCAAGACTGACGCCAAAGACGCCAGACCCGCCCAACTCGAATCGCATCATCCTGTCGTGCGCACCCATCCCGAAACGGGCCGCCAAGCCCTGTATGTGAATATTGCCCATACCTCGGGCATCGTGGGCATGCACCCCGAAGAAAGCGCGCCGATTTTGCAATTTTTGTTTCAGCACCAGGTCAAGCCCGAGTACACCTGCCGCTTCCAGTGGCGACCCGGTTCACTGGCCTTCTGGGATAACCGCTGCACCCAACACAACCCGGTCAACGACTACCATGGCCATCGGCGCATCCTGCATCGCATCACCCTGGCGGGGGACACCCCGAGGTGATGCACCATACCCCTTGGTGGCCGGTCAAACGAATCTAAACGCCAGCTTCGACAGCGGCCCGTAATCGGCCTCGAACACATCGCCACGCCGGGCGGGCACAGGTTTGGTGAACGAACCCGCCAGCACGATTTCGCCCGCAGCAAGATGCTCTCCCCAGGGCGCGAGTTTGTTGGCCAGCCAGGCGATGCCTATGGCCGGGTGGCCCTGCACCCCGGCAGCGAGGCCGGTTTCCTCGACCACAGCGTTCTGGCGCAGCACCGCCCCGCACCACGGCAAGTCGGTGGTCAACGGGTCGACGCGGCGTGCGCCGATCACGATGCCCGCATTGGCCGCGTTGTCGCTGATCGTGTCGTACACCTTGCGCATGGCCTTGGTGTGGCGGTCAAACTGCTCGATCCGGGCGTCGATGATCTCGATCGCGGGGGTCACATATTCGGTGGCCTCCAATACTTGCGCCGGCGTCACATCGGGGCCGCGCAATTCGGCCTTCAGCACAAAAGCCAGTTCGACCTCGACACGGGGCGCGATGAAGCGGTCAAACGCAATGTCCAGCACCTGCCCCGGGGTGCACGCATAGAGCATGTCGTCCAGCAAAGTGCCGTAGTCGGGTTCGTCGATTTGACTCGAAACCTGCATGGCGCGGCTGGTCAGGCCGATCTTGTGACCGATGACGGTGCGCCCCTGCGTGTGCTTGATCTGCATCCAGGCGCGGTTGATGCGATAGCCGTCTTCAATGGTCATGCCCGGATGGCGTTTGGAAAAGTGCTCTACCTGGGTGCGGCTTTTTTCGGCCTGATCCAGCTCTTGCGCCAGTTGGTGGATTTGTGCGTTGGTCAGCATGGGTTCCTCCAGGTGTCGGGTCGGGGCTGCGGGTTCATGCGCCTTCGGGGCGGATCTGTGCTCGCGCAATCACCGGTTTCCAGCGCGCCTGCTCACTGGCAATAAAGGCGGCAAACTCGCGCCCCGTGTGGCCCACGGCCAGCGCGGTGTCCTGGCTCAGCTTATCGGCCACCGCTTTGCCCTGCGCGGCCTTGACGGCCTCGGCTTCCAGCCGCTGCAGATGGGCTTGGGGCCATGTGCTGGGGGCCAGCAGACCATACCACTGCGTCATCTCAAAGCCCTTGTAGCCTTGCTCGGCCACGGTGGGCACATCGGGCAGCTGCGGCAGGCGCTGAAGGGTGCCGGTGGCTATGCAGCGCAGGCGCCCTGTGCGCACGAACTGCATCACAGCCGCCGCACCCACCGAAGCTGCTTGCAGCCGCCCGGCCAGGAGGTCGGTGAGCTGCGGGCCGGTGCCGCGGTAGGGGACGTGCACGATGAAGGTGTCGGTCACCATCTTCAGGTATTCCATGGCCAGATGACCGGCGCTGCCGTTGCCGGCCGACCCGTAACTCAGCTGCCCTGGGCGCTTCTTCACATAGTCCACGAACTCGCGCAGGTTCTTCACCGGCAGGTCCGGGTGTACCAGGTAAAGGCTGGGCACCTTGGCCAACAGCGACACGGGCTTGAAGTCCTTGT
>JBEAZY010000036.1:0-10650 GCA_041159205.1 Pseudomonadota bacterium | reverse complement strand
GGCAGGAAGGCATTTTTCTCAGCCTCAAGCAGGCTGGCGTGCGCCAGGTGGCCTATGTGCCAGACGCCGGTCATGCCCATGTCATACGCCGGGTTCAGGCCGACCCTGAGATGCGTGACATCGTGCTCACCACCGAGGAGGAAGGTGTGGCCTTGGCCACCGGTGCCTGGTTGGGCGGTGAGCGCGCCGTGCTGCTGATGCAAAGCAGTGGCGTGGGCAATTGCATCAATATGTTCTCTTTGTTGCAGAGTTGTCGCATCCCTTTTCTGACCCTGGTCACCATGCGTGGCGAATATGCCGAATTCAACAATTGGCAATGTCCCATGGGCGAAGCCACCCCAGCCGCCATGGCATTGATGGGCTTCAAAGTGATGCGGGCCAATGACCCCGAGGAAGTCGAAGACCTGATCGGTGCCGCGCTGGACGCCGCCTTTGAGGGTGGCCAGCAAGTGGCTTTATTGTTGTCGCAACGTCTGATCGGCCGCAAAAAATGGCTGGCCAAATGAATGGGAAAGTCGCCATGAACACCCCCCAAACCCACACCCCCGGCACCCTGGCCAGCATAGACCGGCGCGAGTTTGTCGCCCGGCTGCTGGACCAGACACCCGATGCCCTGGTCGTCACCGGCCTCGGTTCACCGACCTATGACGTCTTTGCCAGCGGCGACAGCGACCGTTACTTTTACCTTTGGGGTGCCATGGGCGGCGCATTGCCCCTCGGGCTCGGTTTGGCACTGGCCCAACCCCAACGCCCGGTGCTGGTCATCACCGGCGATGGTGAACAGCTGATGGGCATGGGCGCGATGGCCACGGCTGCCGCGCAGAACCCGAATAACCTGACTGTGGTGGTGCTCGACAATGGCCACTTTGGTGAAACCGGTATGCAGCGCAGTCACACCAGCCTGGGCACCCGGCTGGTGGAGGTGGCCAAGGCCTGCGGCATCGCACACGCCAGCGAAATCTTCCATTTGAATGAGGTGCAAGCATTGGCCAAAGACATCCAGTCCCGACAAGGTTTGCGCTTTGCCCAAGTCCACATCAAATCGGAAGATCTGCCGCGCGCCTTGCCCACCCGGGATGGCACTTTTTTGAAAAACCGCCTGCGACAGCATTTGGGTCATGCTTTGGTATGAATCGGGGCAAATAGGGCTGGTCAAACCGATGCTTTGCCTTTAAAGTGGAAGGGTTCAGAGTTTGAGGTCGCATCGATATGACTAAACTGGTGCTGGGCTTGCTGATTTTTTTGGGCATCCACGCCATTCGAGTGTGGGGGCCGAACCTGCGCTCAAGACTCATTTCTTCTTGGGGGCCCTGGCGCTTTAAAGCGATTTATTCGCTGATCTCTTTGGCTGGATTGTGGTGCCTGGTCACGGGCTACGCCGAAGCCAAGTCGCTGCCCGATGAGTGGTGGTCACCCCCGTTCTTCTTGCGTCACCTCACCCTCTTGTTGATGTGGCCTGCCATGGTCTTGCTGGTGGCGGCCTATGTGCCCGGCAATGGGATACGCGCCATCTTGCGCCATCCCATGACTTTGTCCGTCAAGGTGTGGGCGCTGGCGCATTTGCTCTCTAACGCCCACTCGGCAGATATTTTGCTGTTTGGATCCATGCTGGTTTGGGCCATTCTGGTTTACCGCAACGCCCGCCGGGAAGACCGCTCGAATATGGTGGGCATGTTGCGCAGCGGCACACCATTGCTGAACCTGGGCACCCTGGTGTCGGTGTTCCTGGGCACCGGCCTTTGGTATTGGCTGACCTTAGGCGGTGGGCATCTCGCCCTGATCGGGGTCAGTCCCCTGGGTTGATCTGGCTTCCAGACGGTCGATGCGCCGACCCTCCATGGCCAGCACCCGCAATTGCCATCCCGCACAATCGACCTTGTCCCCCACCTCGGGCAAGTGCCCGCGCAAAGACAGGAACAGACCGGCCACCGTGTTGTAGCGGTCTTTGCCTTCGTCGGGCAAGGGCTGGTCGATCTGCAACTGGTGTTTGAACTCGACGATGGGCATGGCACCGTCCAGCGTCCAGCAATCGAGGCCAGTGCGGGTGGCCCAGGCTTGCTCGTCGGCAGCCTGGCCGACCCATTCACCTGTGATGGCCTCGAGTAAATCACGCGGGGTCATCAAGCCTTGTACCACCCCATACTCGTCGACCACCAACACCACGCGGGCCACGGCCTGCCCCTGGCGCTGTGCGCTGGGGCGGCGGAACTGTTCCAGCAAGGCAAAGCCGCTGAGGGTCTCGGGGATGAAGGCGGCCGGTTGTGCAAGTTGTTCCAGGGCCAGGCTGTCGTCGTCTTGTTGCATCAAATCGGCCAGGCTGACGAGGCCCACCACATCGTCCAGGCCATTGCGGCAGACCGGGTACCAAGAGTGTGAAGGCCGCCGTCGCAGGTCCAGCAGGGCTTGTGACACCGTCTCGTCATGGGCCAGCCAAACGATGTCGGTGCGCGGCACCATCAGCGAGGACAGCGGTCGGTCGTCGAGGTGAAACACATTGCGCACCATTTGGTGCTCTTGTTGCTCGATCACCCCGGCATCGACCCCTTGGCTGAGGCTGGCACGAATCTCTTCTTCCGTCACCATTTGCGTGACCTGGGTATTGACCCGCAGCAGCCTCAGGGTGAGGCTGGTCATCAGACTCAGCAAGGCCACCAGGGGGCGGGCCAACCAGGCCAGCTTCTCCATTCCCGGTGCGACCCAACGGGCCACGGTTTCCGGATAGAGCTGGGCGATGCGTTTGGGCACCAGTTCGCCAAACACAATGGTGATGCAGGTGATGAGCCCCACCACCAAAGCGGTGGCCAACCACACGGCCGCGGCAGGTGAAACGCCCCAATCGATGAATAAGCGCGACAGGCCCTGGCTGAATGCGGCTTCGCCGACGATGCCATTGAGCACCCCGATGGATGTGATGCCAATTTGGATCGAGGACAAAAACCGGGTCGGTTGATCCATCAGGCGCAAGGCCGCGGCGGCCCGCTCGTCGCCCATGTCGCACAAGGTCTGCAAACGCACCCGTCGGCTGGCCGCCAGCGCCATTTCAGACAAGGCGAACAAGCCGTTGAGCAGGGTCAGCATCAGGATGAGCAGGAAATCCACAAACGCACCGTTTTTTTCATTTCAACGACAATTGTCCCATGGCAACGTATTGGGTGGGAGATTTGCAGGGCTGCAATGCCTCGTTCGGGCATTTGCTCGATGTCTTGGGCTTCTCGCCCAGCCGTGACCGCCTGGTGGTGCTGGGCGATCTGATCAACCGCGGGCCCGACAATGCCGGGGTGCTGCGAAGGCTGATGGCGCTGGGGGCCAGTGCCGACTGCCTGCTGGGCAATCACGATTTGTTTGTGTTGGCTGCATACCACGGTGCCAAGTCGCTCAAGGCGGGTGACACCGCCCGCCACCTCTTTGATCTGCCCGAGGCCGAAGCGTGGATGGATTGGCTGGCCAGGCGCGACATGGCCCGCTTTGAATCGGGTTGCCTGCTGGTCCACGCCGGGGTCTGGCCCGGCTGGGATGTCAAGCAAACCCTGGCGCTGGCCGGTGAGGTCGAGACGGCCTTGAGGGGCGGTGAGCGCCGCGATCTATTGCACCAGATGTTTGGCAATCAGCCAGCTGCCTGGCGGGATGATTTGACACCCGTCGAGCGCTGGCGGGTAACCGTGAACGCCTTGACCCGCTTGCGCTTTTGCACACCCGCAGGCGAGATGGAGTTTCTGACCAAGGAGGGGCCCGGCTCGGCCCCCGAGGGTCATTTGCCCTGGTACGAAGCCCCCGGCCGGAAAACCGCCGATGTACCCGTGGTGTTTGGCCATTGGTCCACCGTGGGCGGGCTGTGCCGACCCCGCCTCGCCTGTCTGGACACGGGGTGCCTGTGGGGCCGACAACTGAGCGCACTGATTGTGCCCGAGGGGCGACCCGACCCGAATCAGCCCCCCGACCTGACCCGATGGGAGTGGGTCTCGGTGCCCGCCGACCCAGGCGATGTGATCCCTCTGCCGGCCTGAGGACCGCATCCCTTCGACGCGATATTTCGGCCTTTTTTTAGGGGTATCGCGCATGAACTTGTCCAGGCCGAACAAGACTGTTCCAATTCGGCCATGTCCAGCATACCTTCTTCCCTGTCCCTCGCCGCCCGTGATGCCCAAGCCGTGGTCCACGGGTTGACCAACCTGTCGGTGCACGCCCAGCGCGGCGCCAGCGTCATCGAATCTGGCCACGGGGTTTGGGTGCGCGACATCGAAGGCCGTGAGTACATTGAGGCCATGTCGGGCCTGTGGTGCATCGCCCTGGGCTATGGCAACGAGCGATTGGCCGATGTGGCACAACGACAGATGAAACAACTGGCCTATTACCCGTTGACCAATCACAAAAGCCACCCTCCGGTCATCGCACTGGCCGAGAAACTTCTTTCCATCGCACCCGCCCCGATGTCGCGCATCTGGTTTGCCAGCACCGGTTCGGAAGCCAATGACTGTGCGGCGCGGCTGAGCTGGTATTACTGGAACGCCATGGGGCAGCCGCAGAAGCGGCAATTCATTTCGCACCAATTGGCCTATCACGGCAACACCATCGCCTCGGCCAGTCTGTCGGGCGTGAGCTATGCCCACGAGCGCTTCAACCTGCCCCTGCCGGGTTTTTTGCATGTCACCACACCTCACTACACCCGGCACGCCCAGCCGGGCGAGTCTGAAGACGCCTTCAGTGACCGTCTGCTGGCCGACATAGAGCGTTTGATCGATGTCCAGGGGGCACACACCATTGCCGCGTTTTTTGTCGAACCCGTCATGGGGGCCGGTGGCATCGTGGTGCCGCCCGCCCGCTACTATCAGCGCTTGCAAGCCCTGCTAAAGGCCCATGACATCTTGCTGGTGTGCGACGAGGTGGTGACCGCCTTTGGCCGCACCGGCGAGATGTTTGGCTCAACCACCATGAAGTTGCAGCCCGATTTGCTGGTTTGCGCCAAAGCCCTCTCGAGTGCTTACATTCCGATTTCGGCCTTGATGATCGGGCCTCGTGTGTATGAGGCCATTGAACGCCAAAGTGGTGAATTGGGCCTGTTTGGTCTGACCATGACCTATTCGGGCCATCCGGTGGCATCGGCCGTGGCGCTGGAGACGCTGAGGATTTATGAAGAAGAAGGGATCGTCGGGCATGTGCGAGCGGTTTCGCCCGCATTCCTGAGCGGGCTGCACGCCCTGGCCTCGCACCCGCAGGTGAAGGAAGTGCGCGGCATCGGGCTGCTGGCCGGCGTCGAGCTGCTGCCTGGCCAGGGTCGAGAATGCGCCCGGCTGGCCGAAGAGGAGGGCCTGATCGTGCGGGCCATAGGCGATACCATCGCTTTTTGCCCGCCGCTGGTGATTTCCGACGCCGAGGTGCAAGAGCTGCTGCGCCGCTTTGCCCGGTCACTGGACCGTTTGCCTGCTCTGAAAGGGGTCTGAACCCGATGCGCTCGGCGCGCTGAAGGCTTAGGCCAGATCAGAGACCCGAATCACCACATTGCCCCCCGCCTGCCCTGACTCGAGGTGCTCGTGCGCCTGGGCGGTCTGGGCCAGGTCAAACACCCGGTCCACATGTTCGACCACCGCGCGACGGGGCCCCTGTCCGCCCTCGCCACGCAGCCACAAACCTATGTCGCGCAAGGCGTCACGCATTGAATCGGGTTGTAGCTCGTACATAAAGACCCAGCGCAATGTCTGGTTCTTCATCATGAAGGCATAAAAGGGCAACACCGGCATCGGCATGGCGTCTGAGGCGTAACAGCTGATGACCCCATGCGGTCGCAAGACCTGTAGTGTGATGGGCAGGTTTTGCCCGAAGGCCACTTCAATGATGCGATGCACACCCGCGCCCTGCGTGATTTGCATGATGCGCTCGGCCACCTGTTCCTGACGATAGTCGATGACGTGATCGGCCCCGGCCTGCCGGGCCGCCTCGGCTTTGGCGGAGGAGCTGACGGTGGTGATCACCTGCGCCCCACCCCATTTGGCCATTTGGATGGCGCAGTGACCGACCGCCCCGGCCCCGCCTTGCACCAGCACCGTCTGGCCACGGATGGGGCCATCGGCAAACAGCGCCCGATGCGCCGTCAGTGCGGGAATACCGACGCAGGCGCCATAGGCCATGCTGACAGAGTCGGGCAAAGGTTGAACCAGCGCGGCCGGCAAGACCACCTGCTGCGCGTTGGTGCCAAATGGGCGCTTCCATTGTGCGTTGTAAACCCAGACCCGGTCGCCCACGGCCAGGCCCTGCACGCCTGCGCCCAGTTCGGCCACCACACCGGCACCATCGCTGTTGGGAATGATGACCGGGAAGGCATGCGGCTGGCCATTGAAGCCTTTGCGCCGTTTGATGTCCGATGGGTTCAGGCCGGAACAGGCCAGATGGACCCGAACTTCGCCTGCGCCCAATTCCGGCGTGGGCCAATCTCCCACTTCCAACACCTCGCGCGCCGGACCTTGTTGTTTGTACCATGCAGCCTTCATGTCCCACACCTCTTTGAAAAAATGGACGATGGTCAGTATAGGGAAGTCCGGCGGGCCATGTGGCGGTGACATAATTCGGCTTTTTGGGTGTGAACTTGCGATGACAATCCAACCCGTTTGGGCATTTCTCTTGTTGGCTGCGCAGACGGCCTGGGCACAAAACATCACGGT
The DNA here is from genome assembly GCA_041159205.1 of Pseudomonadota bacterium. Classification (GTDB taxonomy): domain Bacteria; phylum Pseudomonadota; class Gammaproteobacteria; order Burkholderiales; family Burkholderiaceae_C; genus Limnohabitans. Next base: position 3,997 of record JBEAZY010000036.1, on the reverse strand, counting down.
CAGTGATGCTTGGGCGCGCGCCACAGTCAGTGGCCAAAAGGCCACCGGGGCTTTCATGACCCTGCAAGCGCCGCAAGGTGGCCGACTGGTGGCCGTGAACAGCTCTGTCGCAGGCGTGACCGAGATCCATGAAATGAAAATGGTCGACCAGGTGATGAAAATGTCGGCCCTGCCCCAAGGCCTGGCGCTTCCCCCCGGCCAGAAGGTGGAACTCAAGCCGGGCGGTTATCACATCATGCTGATGGACCTCAAAGCCCCATTGGCAGCCCACAGCGAGCTGACCTTGAGCCTGACCTTTCAAGACGCCCAGGGGCAGAAATCGGTGCAAAACGTGAAGGTACCGGTCCGCGCCATGAGCCAGCCCGCTGCGCCGGCCGCCGGGCATTCGCACTCTCATTGATGGACGAGCCCCACTTGACACCCACGTCCCCCCCTCCCCGTTTGACCAGCCTTTCTCATGGCGGTGGTTGCGGCTGCAAAATCGCCCCCGGCGTGTTGAGCGACATTCTGAGGGGCACGACGGCGATGCCGATCCCGCCCGAGTTGCTGGTGGGCATTGAAACCGCCGACGATGCGGCGGTGTATCAGCTCAATGACGAGCAGGCGCTGGTCGCCACCACCGACTTCTTCATGCCCATCGTCGATGACCCCTACGACTTTGGCCGGATTGCCGCCACCAATGCCATCAGCGATGTCTATGCCATGGGTGGTCAGCCCATCATGGCACTGGCCCTGGTGGGCATGCCCGTCAATGTGTTGCCGCTAGAGACCATCCGGCGCATTCTGGACGGCGGCCAATCGGTTTGCAAAACGGCCGGCATACCCATCGCCGGCGGCCACACCATCGACTCGGTCGAACCCATTTACGGCTTGGTGGTGCTGGGTCTGGTTCATCCGAAACGCGTCAAGCGCAATGCCGACGCAAGGGTGGGCGACCGGCTGGTGCTGGGTAAACCACTGGGTGTGGGCGTGTTGTCGGCGGGCTTGAAAAAAGAGGTGCTCAGTGCCGGGCAGTACGCACAGATGATCGCCCACACCACTCGGCTGAATACGCCCGGACCCGAGCTGGCGGCCCTCGAGGGTGTGCACGCCATGACCGACGTCACCGGTTTTGGCCTGGCCGGTCATGCGCTGGAGATGGCCCGGGGTGCCCACGCCTGCATTGAGTTGCAAATGGACCGTGTGCCCCTTTTGCCCGGCGTGCGAGACTTGGCCGCACAGGGCATGGTGACCGGCGCCTCGGGTCGCAATTGGGCCGCCTACGGGGCCGAGGTGCGCTTGTCACCCCGTCTGAACCGGGTCGAACAGAACCTGCTGACCGACCCGCAAACCAGTGGCGGTTTGCTGGTGGCCTGCGCCCCTGAGGCAGTGAGCGAAGTGCTGACCACCTTCCAACGACATGGCTTTGCCGAGGCGGCAGAAGTGGGCCGGATCAGCGCTGCAGACCCATCGGGGACCGGGCTGAAGGTGGACTGAGCAAGGGCAGCCCCCCTAGACCGAGCGCGGCAAGGGTCGGAAAATACAGACCATGAATCACACCCCCCAAACTGCCTCGCCACCCGATTCAGCCTTGGCCGGCTTGAAAGTGCTGGAACTGGGCCAGTTGATTGCCGGTCCGTTTGCCGCCAAGACCCTGGCCGATTTCGGCGCCGAAGTCATCAAAATCGAGCCTCCAGGCAGCGGCGATCCGCTGCGCAATTGGCGACTGATCAAAGACGGCACCTCGGTCTGGTGGCAGGTGCAGTCACGCAATAAACAATCGCTGGCGCTGGACCTGCGCGACCCTGAGGGGCAGGCCCTGGTGCGCCAATTGGCGCAAGAAGCCGATGTGTTGATCGAAAACTTCCGCCCCGGGGCTTTGGAAGGCTGGGGGTTGTCGCCAGAATCGCTGATGGCGCTCAACCCGCGTTTGATCGTGCTGCGCATCAGCGGCTACGGCCAGACCGGGCCGTATCGCAACCGACCGGGTTTTGGGGTCATCGGCGAGGCCATGGGCGGCTTGCGCCACCTGAGCGCAGAACCCGGTCGCGTGCCGGTGCGGGTCGGGGTCAGCATCGGCGACACACTGGCCGCACTGCATGGGGTCATCGGCATCCTGCTGGCCTTGCAACACCGGCATCACAGCGGCCGGGGCCAGGTGATCGATGTGGCGCTGTACGAAGCGGTGTTCAACTGCATGGAGAGCCTGCTGCCCGAATACAGCGCCTTTGGCGCGGTGCGCGGGGCCGCTGGCAGCGCCCTGCCCGGCATTGCCCCGAGCAACGCCTACCTGTGCCGGGACGGCGCCTATGCCTTGATCGCGGGCAACGGTGACAGCATTTTCAAGCGCTTGATGACCCTGATCGGCCGCCCCGAAATGGGTCAGGACCCTTCGTTGGCCGACAATGCAGGGCGGGTGGCCAGGGTGGCTGAGATTGATCAGGCCATCGGGGAATGGACCGCTCAACGATCTGTGGATGAGGTGTTGCAGGCCTTGGCGCAGGCCTCGGTACCGGCCGGCAAAATCTATACAGTGGCCGACATCGCCCAAGACCCGCACTATCTGGCGCGCGATATGTTGTCAGCGGTGAAGATGGATGACGGCAGTGAACTGATGGTGCCCGGTGTGGTGCCCAAGCTCTCGCTGACGCCGGGTACGCACCGCCGCAACGCGCCCCATTTGGGCCAGGACACCGACCGGATTCTGAGTGAGATGGGCTTGAGCGCCGAGCAAATTCAATCCCTTAAAGCGCGCGGCATTGTAGGATCGCCGACATGACGCATCGCATCTTTTTCAACGAAGTGGTGCCCCGTGACGGGTTCCAGATGGAGCCCGATTTCGTCCCCACCGATGCCAAAGTGTCCTTGATCGATGCATTGAGCCGGTGTGGCTACGCCAAAATCGAAGTGACCTCCTTCACCTCGGCCAAGGCCATCCCCATGTTGCGCGACGCTGAAGAGGTCATGGGGCGCATCCGGCGTGTACCGGGTGTGGAGTACACCGTGCTGGTGCCCAATCTGCGCGGGGCCGAGCGGGCCATGGAATCGCGTCCCGATGAAATCAATCTGGTGATGTCCACCTCCGAGACCCACAACCTGGCCAATCTGCGCATGCCCCGGGCGCACAGTTTCGCCGCGCTGCAGGAGGTGATCCGGCGATTCGGCACCCGGGTGCCCGTGAATGTGTCTTTGTCCACCTGTTTCGGTTGCCCTATGGAGGGCGATGTGCCGCAGGCCGAAGTGCTTCAGTGGGCCCAGCGTTTTGCCGATCTGGGCGTGCGCGGGCTGACCATTTGCGACACCACAGGCATGGCTCATCCGGCACAGGTGGCGCAAATGTGCGAGGCGCTGACACAGCGATTTGCAAACCTGCAGCTGACCCTGCATTTCCATAACACACGGGGCATGGGTCTGGCCAATGTGCTGGCCGCCGCGCAAAGTGGCATCGAGCGCTTTGACGGCTCGCTGGGTGGGCTGGGCGGTTGCCCGTACGCGCCCGGGGCCAGTGGCAACATTTGCAGCGAGGACGCCGTTCATATGCTGAATGCCATGGGCTACCCGACGGGCATGGACTTGACCAGCCTGCTGGCTCTGGCCCGCGAACTGCCCGCCATCGTCGGGCACCCCGTGCCCGGTCAAGTGGCCAAAAGCGGACTGATCACCGATCTTCACCCCGCGCCCGCTTCGGTGGCCGAGCTGCAAAAAAGCGCGCCCTTGATCCCCCGCCCTGAGGGCAAGGTCTGATCAGGGTTCCAGAGAAGGGTCGGCCCAGACGACCCGATGCAGCATGTGCAAAAGAGCGGCCTGTTCGGTTTCCGAGAGTGGATGCAGGATGGCGGGTTGCAAGGCATGAACCAGCGGCGTTAACGTCGCTAGCACCCGACGGCCCTGCGGGGTCAGGGACAGCTCTCGTGCGCGCCGGTCTTTGGCATTGGTGGTGCGGTTGATCCACCCCTTTTTCAGCAAGCGGTCGATCACCCCGCCTATGGTGGCCCGGTCATAGCCGATCCATTCAGCC
>JBEAZY010000035.1:0-7536 GCA_041159205.1 Pseudomonadota bacterium | reverse complement strand
GTGCTCGCGCAGCCAGGGGATCATGGCGTCAACCACACGGGGGTCCACCGGTGTGGTGGCCCCGTAGTCCATGTAAATCGGGAAGTGAGGGGTCATGGTGTGAGAACGTTAAAAATGACTCTGCCGAAGGCTGGCCGGTTACTTGGCGAAGGCGTTGCCCAGGGCAAAGACCGAGTTGGGCGCGTTGACGCGAATCGGCTTGACCACGGGGGCGCTGGAGATGGCGCGCTTGACGATGGGCTTGTCTTCGATCTGCACGCCTTTGGCGAGTTGCTCGTCGACCAGCTTTTGCAGGGTGACCGAGTCGAGGAACTCGACCATGCGCTGGTTCAGCGAGGACCACAGCTCGTGGGTCATGCAGCGGCCCGACTCGCCCATGCAGTTTTCTTTGCCGCCGCAGTGGGTGGCGTCGATGGGCTCATCGACCGACACAATGATGTCGGCCACGGTGATGTCGGTGGCCTTGCGACCCAGGGTGTAGCCACCGCCGGGGCCACGGGTCGATTCGACCAGGTCGTGGCGGCGCAGCTTGCCGAACAGTTGTTCGAGATAGGAGAGCGAGATCTGTTGACGCTGGCTGATGGCGGCCAGGGTCACGGGGCCATTGTTCTGGCGCAGGGCCAGGTCGATCATGGCGGTCACAGCAAAACGGCCTTTGGTGGTCAAGCGCATGGTCCTTCTCCTTTCAAGAGAATGTGTCCGACAAAAGTCGAACGATTAAGTCAAGTATAGCTGAAACCCAAGCGTTTTTCTCGGGCAATTGGAATTTACCTTTATTTCGTCATGGACACAATATCAGTATTTACCCTAGTATTTGGGGTTTTGGGTCTTTTTGTCCATGTCAAACACCGTTCACAGCCTCTACAAAACCCTGTGTTTGCATAGGACAAAACCCACTCGGTGCCCCGAATGCACATGGGTGCTTGACGCTGTGGCGGGTTTAGGTGCTGTGCGGGACGTTGGCGCCCAGGATGCGCTCGCGCAGCCGCGCCAGTTGGTCCCGGACCCTGGCGGCTTGCTCAAACTCGAGGTTGCGGGCGTGTTCGAGCATGGCCTTCTCGAGGCGCTTGATCTCACGCGCCAGGGCTTTTTCGTCCATGTCCTCTAATTCGACGTGCATCTGGGCCAGGCGCTCGGCCTCTGCCCCGGCTTTCTGGCTGTAGACGCCGTCGATCAGGTCTTTGACTTGTTTGACCACGCTGCGGGGGGTGATGCCGTGTTCGGCGTTGAAGGCGATTTGCCTCTCTCGCCGTCGCCGGGTTTCGCCCATGGCGCGTGACATCGAGTCGGTGATGCGGTCGGCATACAGAATGGCTTTGCCACGCTCGTTGCGGGCGGCCCGGCCAATGGTCTGGATGAGGCTGCGCTCGGAGCGCAGAAAGCCTTCTTTGTCGGCATCGAGTATGGCCACCAGCGAGACTTCCGGAATATCCAAACCTTCGCGCAGCAGATTGATGCCCACCAGCACGTCGAAAGCCCCCAGGCGCAGGTCGCGCAGAATTTCGACCCGCTCGATGGTGTCGATGTCGCTGTGCAGGTACCTGACTTTGACGCCGTTATCAGACAGGTAGTCGGTCAGTTGCTCGGCCATGCGTTTGGTCAGGGTGGTGATCAGCACCCGCTCGCCCACTTCCACCCGCAGCCTGATTTCCTGCAGGACGTCGTCGACCTGGTGGGTGGCCGGGCGCACTTCGACTTCGGGGTCGACCAGCCCGGTGGGCCTGACCAGTTGCTCGACCACTTGACCTGCGCGTTTGTTTTCGTAGTCGGCCGGGGTCGCCGAGACGAACACGACCTGGCGCATGCGCTGCTCGAACTCTTCGAGTTTGAGGGGGCGGTTATCGAGGGCGCTGGGAAGGCGGAAACCGTACTCCACCAGGGTGGTCTTGCGCGAGCGGTCGCCGTTGTACATGCCGCCGAATTGGCCCATGAGCACATGGCTTTCGTCCATGAACATGAGGGCGTCTTTGGGTAGGTAGTCGGTCAGGGTGCTGGGTGGCTCACCGGGGGCGGCGCCGGACAGGTGGCGGGTGTAGTTTTCAATGCCCTTGCAATGGCCGACTTCGCTCAGCATTTCCAGATCGAAGCGCGTTCTTTGCTCGAGTCGTTGGGCCTCGACCAGTTTGCCCATACCCACCAGTTCTTTCACCCGGTCATTCAGTTCGGCCTTGATGCTCTCGACGGCGGCCAGGACCTTGTCGCGCGGGGTGACGTAGTGGCTGGAAGGGTAGACGGTGAAGCGCGGAATTTTTTGTTTCACCTGACCGGTGAGCGGGTCGAAGAGTTGCAAGCCTTCGATCTCGTCGTCGAACAGTTCGACCCGGATGGCCATTTCCGAGTGCTCGGCCGGGAAGATGTCGATGGTGTCGCCGCGCACCCGGAAGGCGCCGCGCACAAATTCCATGTCGTTGCGGGTGTATTGCATGCGCACCAACTGGCCGATGATGTCGCGCTGGCCCATGGTGTCGCCGGTGCGCAGGGTCATCACCATGCGGTGGTAACTCTCGGGGTCGCCGATGCCATAGATGGCAGAGACGGAGGCCACGATGACCACATCGCGCCGCTCGAGGATGCTTTTGGTGCAACTCAGGCGCATCTGCTCGATGTGCTCGTTGATGGCGCTGTCCTTTTCGATGAAGAGGTCGCGCTGCGGCACATAGGCTTCGGGCTGGTAGTAATCGTAATAGCTGACGAAATATTCGACGGCGTTTTTGGGGAAAAACTCTCTGAATTCGCTGTACAGCTGCGCCGCCAGCGTTTTGTTGTGGGCAAAGACGATGGCAGGCCGGCCCGCGCGGGCGATGACGTTGGCCATGGTGTAGGTCTTGCCCGAACCGGTCACACCAAGCAGGGTCTGGAAGGCTTCGCCGTCGGCCAGGCCCTCGACCAGTTTGTCGATGGCCTCGGGCTGGTCACCCGCCGGGGGGTAGGGCTGAAACAGCTCGAACGGGGAACCGGGGTATTGGATGAACATCCGATGAGGATACCTTAAGGACTTGGACTGCGATGGCTGGCGGGTCCGTGGCCGGGATGTCGGCAATTTCCATCTAAAATCTCGGGTATTCCCTGACCAGAGAGCTGAAATGAACCTTTTTACCGCCGTCGAAATGGCCCCCCGCGACCCCATTCTGGGTTTGAACGAGCAATTTGCCTCTGACACCAACCCCAACAAGGTCAATCTGGGGGTGGGTGTGTATTTCGGCGAAGACGGCAAGATGCCTTTGCTGGAGTGTGTGCAGCTGGCCGAGAAGAAATTGATGGAGAAACCCACCGCTCGCAACTACCTGCCCATCGACGGCATTGCGGCGTATGACCAGGCCGTCAAAAGCCTGGTGTTCGGGGCCGAGTCCGAGCCGGTCAAGAGTGGCCGCGTGGCGACCATTCAGGGCCTGGGTGGCACGGGCGGCCTGAAAGTCGGGGCTGACTTTTTGCGCAAATTGTTGCCGCAGGCCAAGGTGCTGATCAGCGACCCGAGTTGGGAGAACCATCGCGGCATTTTCACCAACGCCGGTTTTACCGTCGAGTCGTATGCCTATTACGATGCGGCACGCCGGGGCATTAATTTTGACGGCATGCTGGCTTCGCTCAATGCCGCCCCGGCCGGCACCATCGTGCTCTTGCACGCCTGTTGCCACAACCCGACCGGCTACGACCTCACCCCCGCGCAGTGGGACCAGGTGATCGCCGTGGTCAAGGCGCGTGAGTTGACCCCTTTCCTGGACATGGCCTATCAGGGCTTTGGCCACGGCCTCGCCGAAGACGGCGCTGTGGTGGGCAAGTTTGTCGCGTCGGGCATGCAGTTTTTTATCTCCACATCTTTCTCGAAGAGCTTTAGCCTGTATGGCGAACGTGTGGGTGCCTTGTCTGTGTTGTGCGCCGATAAGGCGGAAGCGGATCGGGTCTTGTCGCAGTTGAAAATCGTGATCCGCACCAACTACTCCAACCCGCCCACCCATGGCGGGGCGGTGGTCTCGACCGTGCTGAATGACCCTGCCTTGCGCGCCTTGTGGGAAAAGGAATTGGGTGACATGCGGGTGCGCATCAAGAGCATGCGCCAAAAAATGGTCGATGGCCTGAAGGCGGCCGGGGTGAAAGAAGATTTCAGTTTCATCACGCAGCAAATCGGCATGTTCAGCTACTCCGGCCTGAGCAAAGACCACATGGTGAGATTGCGCACTGAATTTGGCGTCTATGGCACCGACACCGGGCGCATGTGCGTGGCCGCGCTGAACCTGCGCAACGTGGACCATGTGTGCCAGTCGATCGCCAAGGTGTTGGCGGGCTGAGTCAGCTCAGGGGGCGGTAAGCCCCCCATCGGGAAACATTCAACCCCAAATGAATGAGCGCATGCCTATCGACGCCATTTGCCAGGTGTCGTTGAAGGTGACCAGGGGCTCATCGTCGCGGCGGGCACCGAGGGCATAGAGAAACGGCAGGTAGTGCTCTGGCGTGGGTTGGGCTTTGAGGTACAAGGGGCCCAATGACTCGGGTTGCGCGAGTCGCTCGACATCGCCCCCCGCCAGGTGCTGACACACCCAGTCATCAAACACCATCGCCCATTCATAGGCCTCTTGTTCGCTGGCTTGCGGCTGGCGCGCCCCGAGGTTGTGCACCAAATTGCCGCTGGCCACGATCAGCACGCCTTCATCACGCCATGCGGCCAGTTGGCGCCCCATGGCCAGATGATGCAGACCGGCTTGCTGCACGTCGATGCTGAGTTGCAAGACAGGGATGTCGGCCTTGGGGAACATGGGTTTGAGCACGCCCCAGCAGCCGTGGTCCAGCCCCCACTGGTTCAGGTCGACCTGGACCGGCCCCTGTTCGCCCGGGGCTTGCAGGGCTTGCGCCAGGGCGAGGGCCAGTTCGGGGTCGCCCGGTGCGGGGTACTGTTGATCGAAGAGGGCCTGCGGAAATCCGCCAAAGTCGTGGATGGTGCGGGGCTGCGCCATGCCGGTGATGTGCCAGCCCCGGGTGTTCCAATGGGCCGAGATGCACAAAATGGCACGGGGCCGGGGCCATCGGCCCTGAGGCCCGAACTCTTCCCCCAGCCCTTGCCAGGCGGTGCGATACGGGTTGTCTTCGATGACATTCATGGGGCTGCCGTGCCCTAGAAAAAGCACCGGTTGGCGTAAGGCTGGCGAAGGGTGAGACATGGCGACACGATTGGAGTTCAAACTCCAATTTTACGCCGCGCAACCTGATATATTGCTTAGCTTGACCACCCTTGGGCTCATCACATGCTTTACCAAATTTACGAAACACAAAGATCCTTGATGGAACCTTTTGCTGATTTCGCACAGGCCGCCTCCAAGCTTTACAGCAACCCTTTGTCGCCGCTGGGTCAAACCTCTTTGTCGCAACGCATGTCGGCGGCCTGCGATTTGATGTATCGCCTGGGTAAAGATTACGAAAAGCCGGTCTTTGGCATCAAGTCGGTGCCGGTGGATGGGGTGGAAGTGGCCATCCATGAGCGCATTGAAATCGACAAACCCTTTTGTGAATTGCGCCGCTTCAAGCGCTTCAGCGACGATGCCGCGACCTTGAATAAGCTCAAAGGCCAGCCCGTGGTGCTGGTGGTGGCGCCTTTGTCGGGCCACTATGCGACGTTGTTGCGCGACACCGTGCGCACGATGCTGGGTGGGCACAAGGTCTACATCACCGACTGGAAAAACGCCCGCATGGTGCCGCTGGAAGAGGGTGAATTCCATTTGGACGATTATGTGAATTATGTGCAGGAATTCATCCGTTATTTGCAAAACCAGTACGGCAATGTGCATGTGATCAGTGTGTGCCAGCCCACCGTGCCGGTGCTGGCGGCCGTTTCGCTCATGGCCAGCCGGGGCGAAAAAACCCCCTTGTCCATGACCATGATGGGTGGCCCCATCGATGCCAGCCGCTCGCCCACGGCAGTGAACAACCTGGCCATGAACAAGAGTCACGAGTGGTTTGAAAACAATGTGATTTACCGGGTCCCGCCCAACTTCCCCGGGTCCGGCCGGCGTGTTTACCCGGGCTTTTTGCAGCACAGCGGGTTTGTGGCCATGAACCCGGACCGGCACCTGAACTCGCATTAAGACTATTTCCTCGACCTGATCAAGGGCGACAACTCTTCTGCCGAATCGCACCGCCAGTTTTACGACGAATACAACGCCGTGCTGGACATGGACGCCGACTACTACTTAGAGACCATACGCACGGTGTTCCAAGAGTTCAAGCTGGTGCGCGGCACCTGGGAAGTGAAGAACCCGAAGGGCGAGCTTGAGCTGGTGCGCCCGCAGGACATCACCACCACGGCCTTGCTCACCATCGAGGGTGAGCTGGATGACATCTCGGGCTCCGGCCAGACGCAGGCCGCGCACGATTTGTGCACGCAGATTCCTAAAAGCCGAAGCCGGCACATGGAGGCGCAAGGCGCGGGCCACTATGGCATCTTCAGCGGTCGCCGCTGGCGCGATGTGGTCTACCCCTGTGTGCGGGCTTTCATTTTGGAAAACAACCAGGACGGTCCTGCGGCACCGGCGAAAAAGCGGGTCGCCAATGCTGCCAAGAAAGTGGTGAGCAAGGCCGCCGCCCCCAAGGCCAAGGCATCGACCCGCGCGCTCACCGCCAAAAAAGCCACTCCCCGCTCGGCGTCGGCACGCTCCCAATCGGGCCGCACCGCACGCGCATGACCCTGGCTGATCGGGGCGGTGTGGCGGGCGTCGCCGCCCGGATCCTCGACGCCCTGCCCCAGACGCAGTGCCAGCGCTGCGGCTACCCCGATTGCGCCAGCTATGCCCAGGCCATCGCCAGCGGCGTGGCCGACCTGAACCAGTGTCCGCCCGGTGGGCAGGAAGGCGTGGTGAGGCTGGCCCGCTTGCTTGGGCGTGAGCCCAAACCCCTGAACCCTGAACACGGTTCTGAGGCCCAGATGACGGTGGCGGTGATCGATGAGAATTGGTGCATAGGCTGCACCTTGTGCATGGAAGCCTGTCCGACCGATGCCATAGTCGGGGCGAACAAGCGCATGCACACCGTGATCGAGTCGCACTGCACGGGCTGCGACCTCTGCCTGCCCGCTTGCCCGGTGGACTGCATCCGCATGGAACCGGTGTCGGGCACGCTGACCGGCTGGCAGGCCTGGTCGCCGGCGCAGGCCGATCACGCGCGCGACCGCTATGCGGCGCGCCAGGCGCGTTTGGCGCAGCGCGAACTCGACCGCGCCGCACGCCATGTGCGCGAGGCCAGGACCAAGCTGGACCACTTGCCCGAACTGACCCGGGGGCTGGAAGGCTTACCGGCGGATCAGCCTGCGGCTCAGGCCGAGGCCGCGCGCAAACGCGCCATCATTGAAGCCGCCATGGCCCGCGCCCAAGCCAAATTGCAGAAATTGGGGTCACAGAAATTGGGGTCAGACCCCAATTTATTAATTTGGGTCTGAACCCAATTTCTGTTACCCCAATTTCTGCAAATTGGCTTGGGCGCGGGCCAAGGCGGCTTCAATGATTGCGCGTTTGCGCGCGGCCTCGGCCTGAGCCGCAGGCTGATACGCCGGTA
>JBEAZY010000034.1:0-5879 GCA_041159205.1 Pseudomonadota bacterium | reverse complement strand
TTTGTTGGCCCTCTTCAACGACAAATTTGGCGAGGGCGAATGACATGACCCTGGCGGTGCATGGTCTGGCGGTGGCCCGTGGCATTGCCATCGGGCGCGCCGTGCTCATCGCCTCCAGCCGTGTCGATGTTGCCCACTACTTCATCGAGCCCGATCAGGTGGCGCAAGAAATCCAGCGCCTCTCAGTGGCGCGCCAGGCGGTCACCGAAGAGGTGCAGCGACTGCACGACCACCTGCCCAAAGACGCCCCGCCGGAACTCTCGGCCTTGCTCGACGTCCACCTGATGCTCCTGCAAGACCAGATGCTGGAAGAGGGCGTCAAGGGCTGGGTGCAAGACCGCCTCTACAACGCCGAATGGGCGCTGGCCAGCCAGCTCGAAGTGGTGGCGCGCCAATTTGACGAGATGGAAGACCCCTACCTGCGCGAACGCAAAGGCGATCTTGAGCAGGTGGTCGAACGCCTGCTGCGACAACTCAAGGGGCAGCCCGACGTCATGGCCACCGGGGCCTCCCGGCGAAGCAGCAGCCCGCGCCAGCACGACCTGCCGCTCGACGAGCAGGCGGAGGTTCCCCTCATTCTGGTGTCACACGACCTGTCGCCCGCCGACATGTTGCAGTTCAAACAAAGTGTGTTTGCCGGCTTTGTCACCGACGTGGGCGGCAAGACCTCGCACACCGCCATCGTGGCCCGCAGCCTCGACATCCCGGCCGTGGTCGGCACCCGCCAGGCCAGCCAGTTGATCCGCCAGGACGACATGGTCATCATCGACGGCGATGCCGGTGTGGTCATCGTCGACCCTTCCCCCATCATTCTGGACGAATACGCGTTCAAGAAAAGACAGGCCGAAATCGACCGCGAGCGTCTTTCGCGCTTGCGCCACACCCCCGCCGTGACCCTCGACGGAGAACGCATCGAACTGTTGGCCAACATCGAAATGCCCGAAGACACCCCTGCCGCGCTAGAGGTGGGGGCCGTCGGGGTGGGTTTGTTTCGCAGCGAATTTCTATTCATGGGGCGCGAAGGCCACATGCCCGACGAGGAAGAACAATTCAGGGCTTATTGCGGCGCTCTGGAAGGCATGAAGGGCTTGCCGGTCACCATCCGCACCGTCGACATCGGTGCCGACAAGCCGCTGGACAAGGGGCCGCGCGAAGACGACCACCTCAATCCGGCGCTGGGTTTGCGTGCCATACGCTGGAGTCTGGCCGACCCGGCCATGTTCCTGACCCAGTTGCGGGCCTTGTTGCGGGCGGCCGCACGCGGGCAGGTCAACATCCTCATCCCCATGCTGGCCCATGCCCGTGAAATTCAACAAACTCTGGCCTTGCTGGACCACGCCCGATTGCAACTGGACAACCGGGGCCTGCCCTATGGGCCGGTCAAGGTCGGGGCCATGATCGAAGTCCCTGCCGCGGCCTTGTCCTTGCCTTTGTTCTTGCGCCATTTCGACTTTTTGTCGATCGGCACCAACGACCTCATTCAATACACCCTGGCCATCGACCGTGCCGACGAATCGGTGGCGCATCTGTACGACCCCCTGCACCCGGCTATCTTGCGCCTGATTGCCGACACCATCCGGGCCGGCCAACAGTCCGGCAAGACGGTATCGGTGTGTGGTGAAATGGCCGGTGACCCCCAGTTGACTCGATTGCTGCTGGGCATGGGCTTGCGCTGCTTCTCCATGCACCCGACCCAAATTCTGGCCGTCAAGCAAGAGGTGTTGCGGGCCGACACCGCCAAGCTGACCGGCTGGGCCGAACGCGTCATCGATTCCGATGACCCTGCCAAACTGATCTGAAGAGTTGCACATGACATTGATGCTGGGCTGCATCGCCGACGATTTCACGGGCGCCACCGACCTCGCCAACAACCTGGTTCGAGCTGGCATGCGGGTGGTTCAAACCATGGGCTTGCCCGCTGAACCCTTGCAAACCGACGCCCAGGCCGTGGTGATCGCGCTCAAAACCCGCACCATCGAAAAAGACCAGGCCGTGGCCCAGTCGCTGGCCGCCTTGCGTTGGTTGCGGGCACAGGGCGCACGCCAGATCTATTACAAATATTGTTCCACCTTTGACAGTTGGTACGAAGGCGAGGTGCGCGGCAACATCGGCCCGGTGACCGAGGCCCTCATGGCCGAGTTGGGGACAGACTTCACCGTGGCCACCCCGGCCTTTCCGGACAACGCCCGCACCGTCTTCAAGGGCCACCTCTTCGTGGGCGATGTGCTGCTGTCGGACAGCGGCATGAAAGACCACCCCTTGACACCGATGCGCGACGCCAATCTGGTGCGCGTCATGCAGGCTCAGTGTCAGGGCAAGGTGGGCCTGATCGACCACCGGGCCGTCGGCGCTTCCAGTCAGGCCGTGCGGCAACAAATGTCTGCACTCCAGGGCCAGGGTGTGCGCATTGCCATCGTCGACGCCGTCAGCAACGATGACCTCTTGCGACTGGGCCCAGCCTTGGCCGATCTGCCTCTGGTGACGGCAGGCTCCGGGGTCGCCATCGGCTTGCCCGCCAACTTCGGTCTGCAGGCCAACCCCCAAACCAGCCAACTGCCACCGCCCGCCGGGCGACGGGCCATCGTCTGCGGCAGTTGCTCGCAGGCCACTTTGGCCCAGGTGCAGCACTTCATCGACAGTGGGCGCCCGCATTGGCGCATCGAACCGGCCCGCTGCGCCGACGATGCGGGCCAACGCGCCACCATCGATGCGGCATTGGCTTGGGCACAGGGCCACCCCGACCAGCCCGTGCTCATTTATTCCAGCGCAGCACCGCAGGCGGTGCGCGACTTTCAGCAACGCTTGGGCGTTGAAGCGGCCGGCCAGCGCATCGAACAGACCTTGGCCGCCATCGCCCAGGGTTTGTTGCGCCAGGGCGTGCGTCAACTCATCGTGGCCGGCGGCGAAACTTCCGGGGCCTGTGTCCAGGCCCTGGACGTGGTGCAAATGCAAATCGGACCGCAAATTGACCCCGGTGTGCCCTGGTGTCACGCCCGCAGCCCCTTGTCACCTGACAGCTTGCACATCGCCCTCAAATCGGGCAACTTCGGGGGCATGGATTTCTTCTCTCGCTCATTTGACCTGCTGGGCCGCGCATGACCGAGTCACAGGCCCGCGAGGCCATTTGTCGCATCGGTCTAAGCCTGTTTCAGCGCAGGCTGGTGCACGCCACCGCCGGCAACATCAGTGTCCGGCTGGACAACGGCTTTCTCATCACGCCCACCGATGCCTGTCTGGGCGAGCTCGACCCGGCCCGGCTCGCCCGGGTCGATGCCGACGGGCAGCAGGTCAGCGGGGCGCGGGCCAGTAAGACCCTGGCCCTGCACCGCCGCATCTATCAGGCCGCCGTGGCGTTTGACCCGCAAACCCGTTGTGTCATTCATACCCACAGCACCCATTGCGTGGCCCTTAGCCTGCGCCCCCCGGCGCACACTGGCCCTTGTGGCCCCGAACTATTGCCGCCCATCACCCCCTACTTTGTCATGAAGGTGGGCCATGTGCCCAGAGTGCCCTACCACCGCCCGGGTGACCCGGCCGTCGCCGACGCCGTGACCCGTCTCATCGAACAACACGGCCGGGCCGGCCACCCCATTCGGGCCGTGATGCTCGAACGCCTGGGCCCCAACGTCTGGCATGACAGCCCGGAACTGGCCATGGCCACACTGGACGAACTGGAAGAAACGGCCCATCTCTGGCAGTGGTCACCGGTCCAGGGCCTGAGCCCGAACCAAATCGATGAACTTCGCGCCCAGTTTGGCGCCCGCTGGTGAAACCCAAGGAGCCCCCATGCCTCGCTTTGCCGCCAACCTCACGATGATGTACAACGACGTGCCCTTCCTCGACCGGTTTGAGGCAGCGGCACGCGACGGCTTTGAGGCCGTCGAGTTCTTATTCCCCTACGACCACCCCGCCGAAGAACTGGCGGCCCGCTTGCGCGACCATGGCTTGCGCCTGGTCCTCTTCAATGCCCCCCCCGGGGGCACCGGGCGCGAGGGCATCGCCCAGGCCTGGCAGCAAGGCATGCGAGGCACCGCCATACTGCCGCAGCGTCAGGCTGAATTTCGTGCCGGGGTCGAGTTGGCCCTGCGCTATGCCGTAACCCTCGATGTGCCCCGCATCCATGTCATGGCCGGCCTGATCCCCGAGGACCACCGTTTGCCACCCGCTGGCCCGCCCGAGCTGGCCACCAGCAGCGACTTGGCGGCCCGCCCCGGGCCGCTGCGCGACACCTACATGGCCAACTTGAGCTGGGCGGCCCAACAGGCCGCCCAATGCGGCCGCGATGTGCTCATCGAGCCGATCAACACCCGGGACATTCCGCACTTTTTCCTCAACCGTCAGGCCCATGCCCACGCCTTCATTGAAGAGATCGGCGCCGCCAACCTCAAAGTGCAAATGGACCTCTACCACTGCCAAATCGTTGAAGGGGATGTGGCGCGCAAAATCCGCACCTATCTACCCACGGGTCGCGTGGGCCATTTCCAGATCGCCGGCGTGCCCCAGCGCCACGAACCCGATCTGGGCGAACTCCATCACCCCCACTTGTTCGAGGTCATCGACGAGGTCAGCGCCGCCTGCGGATGGGCGGGCTGGGTGGGGGCCGAATACCGGCCTTTGCGCGGGGGTGAGCCCGGCGGGACCTCGGCCGGATTGACCTGGATGCAAAAGGCGCGCCAGGCATGAATCGCAACCTCATCTTGTTGGCCCTGGCCCAAGGCCTGTTTTTGACCAACAACATCATTTTCATCGCCATCAACGGCCTGGTGGGCCTGTCCATGGCACCGGTGGGCTGGATGGCCACCTTGCCCGTCATGGGCTATGTGGTCGGCGGGGCCGCCAGCACCGGCCTGGTGGCACGCACCCAAGAGCGCCTGGGTCGCAAAACCTCTTTCCTCATCGGTTTGGCGGTGGCCTTTCTCTCTTGCGGCTTATGCGCCTGGGCCGTCATGGCCCACTATTTCTGGGGTTTGGTGGTCGCCACCGTGGTGGCGGGTTACTACAGTGCCAATGCGCAGCTGTACCGTTTCGCCGCCGCCGAACTGGGCCCGACCATCAATGAAAAAGCGGTGTCTTTGGTGTTGGCGGGCGGTTTGCTGGGTGCCGTCATGGGCCCCTACATCGCGACCCACACCAAAAATCTGTTCGACACGCCATTTGCCGGCGCCTACGTCACCCTTTGCGCGGTGGCGCTCATCTCGGCTTTGGTGGTGGCCTTGATACAGTTCCCTGCGATCGAACCCAAAAAGCCCGGTGCCAGCACCGGCCGGCCTTTGTCGATCATCATGCGCCAGCCCCTGTTCATCGTGTCGGCCATGGCCGCCGCGATCAGCTACGGCATCATGAACCTGCTGATGGCCGCGACCCCGCTGGCCATGCAGGTCTGCGGCCTGGACTTTGACAGCACCGCCACCGTCTTGCAGTGGCATGTGATCGGCATGTTCGCACCCGGCTTTTTCACCGGCCATCTGATCAAGCGTTTTGGCGTCTTGCGCATCATGGGCTTGGGCGTGCTGCTCAACTTCGTCTGCATCGCCGTGGCGCTCTCCGGGGTCGAAGTCACCGAATTCCTGCTCTCCTCCTTTTTGTTGGGCATCGGGTGGAACTTCCTGTTCACCGGCTCAACCACCCTGTCATTGCAGGCTTATCGACCGGAAGAGCGCGACCGTGCCCAGGGGGCCATCAACTTCTGCGTATTTGCCACCATGGCCGTCAGCTCGTTTTCTTCCGGCGCTTTGGTCACCACCCAGGGCTGGACCCTGCTCAATCTGGGCTCGCTGCTGCCGGTGGTGGTGATTGCCTTGGCGCTGATGTGGACGGCCCTGCGTCTGCCCATCGCGCCAAAACCGTGATCGCTGCCGTTTCGGTGCGCAGCACCGCCG
>JBEAZY010000033.1:0-28017 GCA_041159205.1 Pseudomonadota bacterium | reverse complement strand
GCGGCGGGTGGCCACCACGTCGTCAAGCCGTTTCATTTCGTTGTCATTGAGCCCGATGGGCATGCACAATTCGCGCAAATTGCAATTGGAGCAGGCGACCTTGATGGCTTGGATGGGAATGGGCGAAAGCATGATGAGGGTCAGCTCAAGAACGTGATGGTTTGATTGTGGTCATTTTTAGCGCGTGATTTATTGATCTGCATCAAATGACTTGGCCTGAACTCAGGGCAACATCGTGCCAAACACGGCCAAGCATCATGATCCAAATTTCCCCAGAATTGTTGCAAAAGTACGATGTGCCAGGACCCAGGTACACATCGTATCCTACGGCAGATCGATTTGTCGAAGCTTACACGCAGGCCGATTACATACGCGCACTGCATGACCGACGCGATGGCATCGCGGGCCGCGCCCAAGCCTTGTCACTTTATGTCCATATTCCGTTTTGTGAATCTTTGTGCTATTACTGCGCCTGCAACAAAATCATTACCAAACACAAAGAGCGCGCTGCCGAGTATCTGCGCCTGCTTGAACGCGAGGTGGCCTTGCAGGTCAGCCATTTGGGGTCTGGCCATGCGGTGTCGCAATTGCATTTGGGCGGTGGCACGCCCACTTTTTTGAGCGATGAAGAACTCAGTGGTTTGCTGGCTTTGTTGCGCAGTCATTTCAACCTGGTTCCCGGTGGCGAGTATTCGATCGAAATCGACCCGCGCACTGTCACCCCCGAGCGCATGCAACTGTTGCACCGGCTCGGTTTTAACCGCCTGAGTTTTGGCGTGCAAGACTTCGACCCCCAGGTGCAGAAGGCGGTGCATCGGATTCAGCCCGTCGAGCAAACTTTTGCGTTGACACAGGCGGCCCGGGAAATCGGCTTTGAATCGGTGAATGTGGACCTGATTTATGGCCTGCCCTTGCAGACCGAGGCAGGGTTCGAGCGCACCATCGCGCAAGTCAAGCAATTGCGGCCTGATCGGATTGCTTTGTACGCCTATGCCCATTTGCCCGAGCGCTTTAAGCCCCAGCGGCGCATTCACCCGGAGCAATTGCCGCTGGCCGGTGCCAAGGTAGGGATGTTGGCCGGGGCCATGCGACAGCTGATGGAAGCGGGCTATGTGTACATCGGCATGGATCACTTTGCCCTGCCTCAAGACGCCCTGGCGGTGGCCAAAAGGCAAGGCCGATTGCACCGCAACTTTCAAGGCTATAGCACTCAGCCCGATTGTGACCTGATCGCCCTGGGTGTGTCCTCGATCGGTCGCGTCGGTGCCGCCTACAGTCAAAACGCCAAGACACTGGACGAATACGCCGACCTGCTCGATCAAGGCCGCCTGCCCATCGTCAAGGGCTTGGCTTTGAGTCGCGATGACCTGGCCCGCCGCGCCATCATCATGGCCTTGATGTGCCAGGGGCGATTGGCCTTTGAGTCGATTGAAGCCTCGCATCTGTTGAACTTCCAGCAAGCGTTCAAGCCTGAACTGGAACGTCTGCGCGAGTTGCAAGAACAGGGTTTGGTGCAGGTGGACGACAGCGGCATAGAGGTCACCCCCAAGGGTTGGTTCTTTGTGCGTGGCGTGGCCATGGTCTTTGACCGGTATCTGCAGGCCGACCGCAACCGCACGCGCTTCTCTAAAATCATTTGATGTTTGAAAACCTCTTGCTCACCGCCTTCCTGATGGGTTGGGCGGGCGGCCCCCATTGCCTGGCCATGTGTGGTGCGCCTTGTGCCGCCGTGGCCCAGGCAGGAGCGTCGCGCGGGAATGTCGCGCTGGCCGGGTTTCAATTGGGACGCTTGCTCGGTTATGGCATGGCGGGGGCACTGGCGGCAGCGGCCATGCAGGGGCTGGGCTGGCTCACGCTCTACAGTGCCGCGCTGCGACCGGTTTGGGGTTTGTTCCATGGGTTTGCATTTGCGCTGGGCCTTTGGCTGCTGTGGCGTGCCGAGCTGCCGCAGTGGGCCCTGGCTTTGGGCCGCACCACTTGGCAACGCTTGCAGATGCTGGCGCGCCGATTCGGCTCGCCCCGCTTGGGCGCCCCTTTGATCATGGGGGCTTTATGGGCTTTCCTGCCCTGCGGTTTGCTTTATTCGGCACTGGTGGTGGCTGCCCTGGCCGCTCAGCCCTGGCAGGGGGCCTTGGTGATGTGGGCGTTTGCCTTGTCCAGCGGCGCGGTGCTGGCCTTGGGTCCCTGGGTGCTTCTGCGCTGGGGGCGCCGTATTCGAGTGCCGGGGGTGGGCATGCGCCTGGCCGGGTTGGCGCTGGCGCTCAGTGCCGGTATTGCGCTCTATCTGGGCCTGTTTCACAACCAGGCACCTTGGTGCCTGTGACAGGCGCGTTCGGCGGGCAAGCTCAGCGCAATTGGCGCGCCAGCAGGCTGGCGACATGGATGGCGTGGCGCTGGCTGCCATCCCGGATCTGATGGCGGCAGCTGGTGCCGTCGGCCACCACCAAGGAATCGGGCGAAGAGCGCAAGGCCGGTAGCAAACTCAGTTCGGCCATCTGCATTGAAATATCGTGGTGCTCGCGCTCGTAACCAAAGCTGCCGGCCATGCCGCAGCAGCTGGTTTCGATCAGCCTTGGGCTGGCCCCGGGCAAGAGCCTGACGATTTCCATGACATCAGGCACCAGCCCAAACGCCTTTTGATGGCAATGGCCATGGACCAGAATGGGCTGGTTGATGGTGCAAAGCCTGGACTTCAGTGCTTCGAGTCGGCCTGCTTTCAGTTCGCGCGCCAAAAACTCTTCCAGCAACAGGCTGTGGCGCGCCACCAGGTCGGCGCTTTCTCCCAAGCCCATGACGGTGTATTCATCGCGCAAGGTCAGCAGGCATGAGGGCTCAAGGCCGACGATGGCGATGCCTTTTTCGGCAAAGGGTTGGAGCGCGGCAAGCAATTCGCGGGCTTTGACTCGGGCCTGCTCGACCATGCCGTTGCTGAGGTAGGTGCGACCGCAGCACAAGTGACCCTGATTGGCGCCGTGGCCATGGCTGGTTTTGGCGGCGATGTGCACGTCGTAGCCGGCGGCGCTCAGGACCTTGAAGGCATCGTGCGCGTTCTCAGATTCAAAGTGGCCGTTGAAGGTGTCGACAAACAACACCACCGCTTGGCTGGAGGTCAACGCCTGCTGCGCGCTCACACCCATGGTGCCACGGTTGAAAAAGTGGCGCGACTCCCAGGCCGGTAGTGAGCGTTGCGACGATAAGCCCAGCAAGCGCTCGCCAAGCCTGGCCAGCCAGGGCATTTGGTTGCGCAGATTCAGCAGGCCGGACAGCCGGGCCGCATGGCGGGCGTAGTCGGGCAGGGCAGCGACCAGTCGTTCGCGCAGACGCAAGCCTTTTTTCTGCCGAATCTGGTGGGTGACCTCAATCTTCATGCGAGCCATGTCCACCCCTGTGGGGCACTCGCGCTTGCAACCTTTGCACCCCACACACAGCGACAGGCTGTCGCTGAGTTCATCGCTGCTGAGTGCGTCCGGACCCAACTGCCCCGACAGGGCCAATCGCAAGGTGTTGGCGCGACCCCGGGTCAGGTGTTTTTCGTCCCGTGTCACCCGGTAGCTGGGGCACATGGTGCCGGCATCGAATTTCCGGCAATGGCCATTGTTGTTGCACATCTCGACGGCCTTGGCCAAGCCTTGTGCGGGGTCGCCGCCACTGCCAGGGGCACTGGTATTTTCGGTGCGCGGGTCGTTTTGCACATTCCAGGCCGACCAGTCCAGTGCCGGTTGGATCGGTATGACCTGGTAGGTCGGCGGGAAACGCATCAGCGTGGTGTCGTCCATGCGCGGCGGTGCCACGATGCGGCCGGGACACAGCAGGTTGTGCGGGTCAAGTTCGGCTTTGATGTCGCGCAGCGCGTGCTGGATCGCATCGCCGTATTGCCAGTGTATCCATTCACCCCGACATAAACCGTCACCGTGCTCGCCGCTGTAGGCACCCTTGAATTGACGCACCAGGGCACTGGCCTCTTCAGCGATGGCCCGCATTTTTGGGGCGCCGTCGCGGCGCATGTCCAGGATCGGCCGCACATGCAAGGTGCCCACCGATGCGTGGGCATACCAAGTGCCCCGCGTGCCATGGCGCTCAAACACCTCGGTGAGTGCGGCGGTGTATTCGGCCAGGTGCTCCAGGGGCACTGCGCAGTCTTCGATGAAGCTGACCGGCTTGCCGTCGCCGCGCAGGCTCATCATGATATTGAGGCCCGCCTTGCGCACTTCCCACAGATTTTTTTGCGCATGGTCATCGACCATTTTGACCACGCTGTGGGGCAAACCCAGATCGCCCATCAGTTCTTCCAATTGGCCCAGCAAGGGCTCTATGGCGGGTTTGGAGTCACCGGCAAATTCGACCAGCAGCACGGCGTCGGGTTCACCGATCAGGGCGGTGCGCACCGTGGGGGCAAAGGCAGGGTTCTGGAGCGAGAGTTCGATCATGGTCCGGTCGACCAGTTCGACCGCCATCAATTGACCAGGGGCACCCAACTTCACAATATGTTGGGCAGCATCCATGGCCTGATGAAAGCTGGGGAAGTTCACCACGCCCAGCACTTTGGTGCGTGGCAATGGCTGCAGTTGCAGCTTGAGCTGACGGGTCAGGGCCAGCGTGCCTTCGCTGCCGATCAAAAGATGAGACAGGTTGACCGAGCCGTCGTTGGTATAAGGGCGCGGGCTTTGGGGTTGAAAGATGTCCAGGTTGTAGCCAGCCACACGGCGCAGTACCTTGGGCCAGTGGGCTTCGATGTCTGGTGACAGTCGGTGCGCCAGCTTGGCCAGAAAGTCTCCGATCTCGCGCACCCGGCCCATGCTCTTTTCGTAGGGGCCCCAATCGAGCAAGGTGCCGTCAGACAGCCAGGCCTGCACGCCCAGCACGTTATGCACCATATTGCCGTAGGCGATCGATCGGCTGCCACAAGAGTTGTTGCCCGCCATGCCGCCCAAGGTGGCCTGTGCGCTGGTCGACACATCGACCGGGTACCAAAGCCCATGTTTTTTCAACTCGGCATTCAGGTGGTCGAGCACCAGTCCCGGTTCGACCACCGCAGTGGCAGACTGGGCATCGACTTGCAGGATTTTCCGGACGTGCTTGGTGTGGTCGATCACCAGGCCGACCCCCACCGTTTGCCCACATTGGCTGGTGCCTCCTCCTCGGGGGACGATGGGCACATCCAGATCACGGCAAATATCCAGCGCGACCCCGACTTCGTCGACGGTGCGCGGGACAAAGACGCCGGTGGGCATGATCTGATAAATCGAGGCATCGGTCGCATAGCGGCCCCGGTCGGCGGCTTCAAACCTCACCTCGCCCTGGGTGTGCTGGCGCAATTGGCGTGCCAACTGTCCGGCGACTTCGTGGGTCACCCGGGCGACATGGTCGTAGGCTTGGTCCGGGCTGACTTGGGCAAGGGATGACGGGGGCGCGTTCATGGCGTCGATTTTCCTGTAAAAATGGGACCTTTGCTCAATCGGTTGAGGAAGCACATGCAGCTCGATGCCCATCCCAGTGGCCGCCATTTCTTGCAAATCCCGGGCCCTTCGCCCGTGCCCGACCGCATTTTGCGGGCCATGAGCCTGCCCACCATCGACCACAGGGGCCCAGAGTTTGGGGTGTTGGGCCTCAAGGTGCTGGGTGACATGCAAAAGATTTTTCAGACTCGGCACCCGGTCATCATTTACCCCGCTTCGGGCACTGGCGCCTGGGAGGCCGCGCTGAGCAATGTGCTCAGCCCCGGCGACCATGTGCTGATGTACGAGACGGGGCATTTTGCTGCACTCTGGACCAAGCTGGCCAAGCGGCTGGGCCTGAACGCTGAAGTGTTGACACTGCCGGGCATCGAGGGCTGGCGACGTGGCGTGCAGGCGGATCTGATTGAGCAGCGTTTGCAGGCCGACAGCGGCCACCAGATCAAGGCGGTATGCGTGGTCCACAACGAGACCTCGACCGGGGTCACCAGCGACATCCGTGCCGTGCGCGAAGCCATGGATCGATGCAAACACCCGGCCTTGCTTTTGGTGGACACCATCTCGGGTTTGGCGGGTGCCGATTATCGTCACGATGAGTGGGGGGTGGATGTCTCGATCAGTGGTTCTCAAAAGGGCCTGATGTTGCCCCCGGGCATTTCCTTCAATGCGCTTTCGCCCAAGGCCATCGAGGCCAGCAAGCATGCGCGACTGCCGAAATCGTTTTGGGCCTGGGACGAAATGATCGAGATGAACAAGACAGGCTACTTCCCCTATACCCCCAGCACCAATTTGCTCTATGGCTTGAGCGAAGCTTGCGACATGATTCTGGCCGAGGGCTTGCCGCGCGTCCTGGCGCGCCACCAGCGCTGGGCCGCCGGGGTGCGAGCCGCCGTGCAAGCCTGGGGCCTGCCGATTCAGTGTGACGACCCGAGGGTGTATTCGCCCATATTGACGGGCGTGATGACGCCCGAAGGCGTGGACGCAGACGCCGTGCGGAAGCTCATTTACCAGCGCTTTGATTGCTCGCTGGGTACCGGTCTTGGCAAGGTCAAAGGCCGCATGTTCCGCATGGGCCATCTGGGCGATAGCAATGACCTGACCCTGGTGGCCATGGTCGCGGGCTGCGAGATGGGCCTGAAGTTGTCGGGCGTGAGGTTGGCCGGGTCAGGCGTGCAGGCGATCATGGATCACTTTAGCGCACACCCCGGTGGCTTGGCGGTCTGAAACTCCGCCGATGAGCGGTGTCAGAAAACCAATGGGTCAATCGTCAATCAGGCCCAGGCGTTTGGCCATGCCGATGCGTTGCATCTTCCCGGTGTCATTGAGCGGAATGGCTTCCAGCCTCAAGACGCGGCGGGGCACCTTGAAGTCGGCCACGCGTTGCGCCACAAACTGTCGCAACTCGGCCTCGCTGGCTTCCATGCCTTCGCGCAACACGACTGCCGCGCCCACTTCTTCGCCCAGTTTGGGATGCGGGATACCAAAGCAAACCACCTGACGCACAGCGGGGTGATCGAGCAGGATTTCATCGATTTCCAGCGGGCTGATTTTTTCGCCCCCCCGGTTGATGATTTCCTTGATGCGACCGGTGATCGTCACATAGCCGTCGTCGTCCATCATGCCCTGGTCGCCCGTGCGGAACCAGCCGCTGGTGAAATTCTCGGCATTGGCCTTGGTGTTGTTCTCATAACCCGGGGTCACGTTTTCACCCCGAATCACAATTTCACCGATGGTGCCCCGCTCGAGCAAATTCCCATCGACATCCATGATCGCCACCTCAGGGCCCGCAGGCAAACCCACTGAGCCAGGCTTGTTGACCCCGGGAGGAAGAGGCGTGCAGCACATCTGGTGAGCGGCTTCAGTCATGCCATAGGCCTGAATGACGGGCGCTTTAAAGAGCTTTTCCAACTCGGCTTGCACCTGCGGCAACAGCGCCGAAGACGAAGAGCGAATGAAGCGCAAGGGGTTGCGCTCTATCACATCGAGGTTGTTGGCGGCGCGCGAAAGAATGGCCTGGTGCATGGTGGGCACCGCTGTGTACCAGGTGGGGTGCGCCTCATCCATGATTTGGAAAAATTTCAGCGCATTGAAACCGGTGGTGCAATACACCGACCCGCCCTTGGACAAGGGGGCCAGGATGCCGGCGATCAAACCGTGGATGTGAAACAGAGGCATCACGTTCAGGCCACGATCCTGGGCCGTGAACTGGGTGGTGGTCGCGATATGGCGTGCCGAGGCCGTGATGTTGCGTTGGGTCAGCGGCACGATCTTGGGCTTGGAGGTCGTGCCCGAGGTGTGCAAGACCATGGCCACATCGTCGGGGTGGGCCGGGCCAGGGGCATGGGCGGGCGCCGAATTCATGCCCGAGGTATCCATCGTGAAGCTGCCCGCGCCCTGCTGGGGGGTGGGGTCAAGGTAAATGACGGGCACTTTGAGGCGTTGTGCCACCATCAGCGCCGGGCTTTGCGAGCCGCGTTCGACCACCAAGGCCTGCGCCCCCAGATCACGCATATAAAAGTCGTATTCATCGACCCGGTAAGAGGGGTTCAGCGGTGCGGTCGTGGTGCAGGTCGTGAAGGTGATGAAGGAGGCGGCCATCATCGGGCCGTTGGGCATCACAATGGCCACCCTGTTTTCACGACCGATGCCCGATTCGTTGAGCTTGCCCATGACGTAGGCGGACAGCTGGCGCAAATGACCATAGGTGAGTGGCGCCGAATCGGCGGCGGCAAGACAAACCGCTTCCGAGGCACCGTGACCCATCCATTCATTGAGGGTCTTGATCCGATTCGACTCCATCTTCACTCCAGGCTAGAAACACTCCGCCCGGGAGTGCAAAACGATACGCAAAGGGAAAACCCTTGATGGTATCGATAAATTCACCGTTTTGGAAACAGTCCGTCGCTTTGGTCGGACATTATCCGAATTAATTTGTATTCAAATTTTTATTCACAGCATGAGGCCGTGTCCACGGGCCAGCACCTGACGCTCCAGCATCCGGGTCATGGCATAGACCGCACGCAACACCGGGGTGTCCTCTTGCACCACCTGAGCCAGCTCGATCACGCTGCCCAGCAAGGCCTCCAATTCCAGGGCCTTGCCGGCTTCGATGTCTTGCAACATCGAGGTCTTGTGCGCGCCCACGGCTTGCGCGCCTGCGATGCGTTTGTCGATGCCAATTTTGAATTGCACACCCAGTTTTTCGCCGACCCGCTGGGCCTCGGCCATCATGGTGGCGGCTAGTTCCCGGGTGGGCTCGAAGGTACAGATGTCTTCCAGCGTGGCGTGCGTCAGGGCCGAGACCGGGTTGAAGGTCAGGTTGCCCCAGAGTTTGACCCACAGCTCGCTGCGGATGTCATTTGATATCGGGGTTTTGAATCCGGCCCCGATCATGGCCTGGGCCAGGGTGGAGATGCGTTCGCTCTTTTCGCCGCTGGGTTCTCCCAAGGTGAAGCGATTGCCTTCGATCAGTTTGACCACACCCGGGGCCACCAGTTCCGCCGCCGGATAAACCACCGAGCCGATCACGCGTTGGGGCCCGATCAGTTGCCACAGCTTGCCGCCGGGGTCGACAGAGTTCAGCTGCCGCCCCTCATGGCCGGGCAGGCCGAAAAAATACCACCAGGGGACACCGTTTTGCATCGTGACCACGGCGGTTTGGTCGTGGCACAGGCCTGCCAGTTGATTGGCGACGGGTTCCACCTGGTGCGACTTCATGGTCAGGAAGACGTAGTCATGGGGCCCGGCTTGGTCGATGGTGCAAGCCCGTACATTTTGGGCGTGCAGCGTCTCGCCGTTTTCAAGCGACAGTTTCATGCCTTGGGTCTGGATGGCTTTGAGGTTTTCGCCTCGTGCCACGAAGGTGACATCGTGACCTGTCAAAGCCAGTTTGACCCCCAGATAGCCGCCAATGGCGCCAGCGCCGACGATGGCAATTTTCAATCCCATGATTGCTCCAAAAGTTAAAACGGTTTCAGCCCTGGGCTTGCAGGGTGTTGGACAGCACGCCGATGGGCTCGATGGCCACCTCGACGGTCGCGCCGACCTGCCAGGGCATGGCACCGAGCGAGGTGCCGCAACTGATGATGTCGCCCGGCATCAGTGTCACGTCGCGCGAAAGGCGCGAGACCAATTCCAGGGGCGAAAAAAACATGTCCGAGACCGGGTAGTTCTGGCGTTCGCGTCCGTTGACACGGGCCACGACCTGGCACTGGCTCAGATCGACCTCGGTCTCGATGCAGGGGCCAAAAGGCGTGAACCCGTCCATGCTCTTGCAACGTGTCCATTGGGCAAAGCTCGTGTCGGCATGCAGCATCTCAAGGCCTGTCACGTCATTCACGCAGGTGTAGCCAAACACATGCCCGGCGGCCTGCGCCAGTGGGATATCGCGTCCGGCGCGGCCGATGACCACGGCCAATTCGGCTTCAAAGATGATCCGACCGTCGTAGTGACGTGGCTTGGGAACCGGGGCCAGGTGGTGCGAAAAAGAGTTGGCTCCCTTCAGGAAATACAAGGGCTCGGAGGGCTCGGCCCAATTGTTTTTGGCTGCCGCCGATCGGAAATTGTTCCACAAGGCAAAGAACTGCCTGGGTTCACAAGGGGGCAACCACTGCACCTCGGACACCGCCAGCGACTGGGTCGTGGCCTTGGGGTGGTGGAACATGTCGCCTTCATGAACCGTGATTCGGTCGGCATTGAGCACGCCAAAACCGATGCGCCCATGGTGGGCAAAGCGCAGCCATTTCATGGGGGCAACTCCGCGAGAGAAATAAGAGAAGGTGTCTGCAAATACCGCCGGGCCGTCATCCTGAACGCAGGGGTTCAGGTGGGCGAGGGCAGACTGGCGTTGGGTTCATCTGACGCGAGACGATCACGCTCACCAGACTATGTTCCAAGCCCTGGCTCATAAGAGCATTGGTTCAAGGAAATATAAAGCCCGACAGATTTGCAGACCAACCGATTTTATATGTGTTGCCAAAACCCGGGATCTTGCTCGATCAGGAAGTGCCGTTAAAGCAGTTGACCATCCGAGGTCAGCGCGGCATCGAGCCGGCCCAGCAATTCGGCCAACTGGCCCTCATCGGCGGCCCCAGAGGCCGGGGTGGCGGCCGGGCGGTCGGCCAAATCGAAGGCCAGATTCAAGGCCGCCAGCACCGCAATGCGGTCGCGGGCCTTGATCTTGCCCGCATCGCGTATGCGACACATGGCCTGATCGACGGTTTGTACGGCCTGTTGCAAACGGCCTTCACCGCCCTCGGGGCACCCGAGCACATAGCCTTGTCCCATGATTTGCACTTCAACTTGTTTCATGGACTGGGCGTAGTGGAGGATTCTTCGGGCAAACGCTCGAGCAAGGCATCGATGCGATGACGCGCGGTCTGCAGACGTCCCTTGAGCGCATCGCGCTCCTGGGTCAGTTGCGCCACCTGCTGAGCCAGTAAATGGTTGGTGCGTTGCAATTCTTCGTGGCGCACGAGCAATCGCTCGATGCGGTCAGTGATTTGCGACAGCAGGGTGGACATGCCGCCATTCTAGTGAAAATTCCCAAAAATCAAGCACCTGAGCGCATCAGTTTGGTGAAAGGCTGAAGATTAAAATATGCAATGTTGGTGCTCGCACTCTGGTTCACAGCGTGCAGTTCAACGGGAAGCAGGAGGGGGTTGGGGTCCATCACCCACGCCTTTTAGCCTGCGCTGCCCCCGCAACGGTCAAGCGAACAGCCCCCAGGGGCTCGCCTTTGTCCCACACAGCCACTGAAGGCCTCGAACAAGCCTTTGGGAAGGCGGACAAGGTTGTTTTCGCCAGCCCGGATACCGGCCAACAGGGGGTTTTGGGTTGAGGCCCAAAGCCATATCGTCCATGCACTGTCGGGGAAGGCGGTGAGGGCACTGTTTTGCGAGTTTTCGTTATGCTTTCTTTTTTCATCCGATGCCGGCCCTTGGTGTGGGCCTGTTTGTTTTTGTCCGTCTGCGCCACACAGGCCCAGTCCCGGTGGGTTCAAGGTGAGGAAGTGGTGGTGACCGGTCAGTTCCAAAAAGAGCCTTTGGCCGATGTGCTGCCCTCGTATAGCGTGATCACACGCGAAGACATCGAGCGGGCACCGGCCCGCGATCTATACGAACTGATTCAGGGCTTACCGGGCGTTGATGCCACCCGTGTGGGTCCCCCTGGAAACCCGATCACGGTATCGATGCGTGGGGCTTCCAGTGCCCAGACTTTGGTTTTGGTCGACGGGGTTGCTTTCAATGCGCAAGGCGCCATTGGTGCGGTATCTCCCTTTGAGGCCATCCCGTTGAACATGATTCAGCGGGTCGAGATTTTGCGTGGCAATGCCACCGCCCAATATGGCCCGGGCGCCGTGGGTGGGGTGATACACATCATGACCGACATGGCGGGCGACGATTTGGCACCTGGCACGGGGCGCTACAAGGCCGCAGTGGCCGTGGGACGCTTTGGCGAACAGCAAAAGTCGGCCGGCATGGTGTGGCGAGGCGATGAGACCCGGCTGCAATTGAATGCGGGTCAAAACGAGAGCAGGGGTTACGATGCCCTGATGCCATCCAAATTTTCCACCGGGGGGTATGGTCGTCAAGCGAACCCCGGTCCCAACGGTTACAAGCAAGAGTTTTACAGCCTGGGCTTGACGCACGACCTCAGTCGCCGAACCCAGTTGGGTTTACGGTTCAATCATTCTCGATTGAATGCCGAATTTGACAACGCTTACGCCGATCGAACCAGCGATGTCTGGCGCAACAAAACCCTGGTTGGCTTTCTGGGCATGCACATCAAACACCAGTTGACCGAAAATTGGTCGACCCGTTTGCAATACAGCGAAAGCCAGAACAAGCAGTCCACCGAGACCAATGGAAGCTTCAACCCTTCATATGGTTCGTTTGACTCCAGGATGAAGAGTTGGCAGTGGGATCACCATTGGGCATGGTCAGATCGGCACATCCTGACTGGGGGGCTGACGTCTTCCCGGCTGCAACTTGATGCCACGCACACCGGGTTTGTCTATGTCGGCCCCAATCCATACGACTATGCGGAAATCCCCGTCGTGCTCAAGCCCACAATTTCTACCCAAAGGATTTATGCGGGATTGGGCAGCCAGTGGGCCGCTTGGAACACCCAAATCACCTTGAGCCGCGATGAACTGGGCGGCGGCGTGGGCAGCAACAATTTCTTGTTGGGAGCGGGTTACGCGCTGGGTTCCGGATACAAGCTCACAGCCACGCGATCCAGTGCGATGTTGGCCCCCACGGTCGGCCAGCGCTACGATGCCTCGTTCGGTGGCAACCCCAGCCTGCGTCCCGAGCGTTCTTTCTCGGATGAAGCCGGCTTGCAGTTTCAAGGTCAGAAACTCAAATGGCGACTGGTCGCTTTTCAGGCCCGCTACACCAATCTCATCAGTTCTGGCAGTCAGCTGGTTTCCGATCCATACTGGCGCGAACAAGGTGTTTATCAATTCGAAAATATTGGTGAATCTCGAAACAAAGGGTACGAATTGGGGGGCAGCTGGGTCTATGGCCCCTGGCAGATGGGGCTGGGCATGACGTGGCAGACCCCGGAAAACATCCATTCTGACATCAAGCCCATTAACAAGGCCCAAAGATTCGGGCAATGGCGCTTGGGTTATCAGGTCAGTCCGAATACGCGTCTGAGTTGGGTCAGCATTGGCACATCACAACGCTATACCCTGGCCCCCGGTGACTCGTCCTCGGCACCCTCTGTGACCTCGGGTTACAGTTTGCATCATCTTTCCGCCGAGCAAAAACTCAGCCCTCAGCTCAGCGCCAAATTCAGCCTGCTCAACGCGGGGGACAAGTCACAAAGCCCGGTGGCCGGATATGCCCCTCAGCCTCGCACCTGGTTATTGGGCCTGAGTTATCAATCCCGATGAGGCGCCATGGGCCCGCAACGCATCGTCTGCCTGACCGAAGAGACCACCGAATGGTTGTACCTGCTCGGTCAGGAGCACCGCATCGTGGGCATCTCGGGCTATACGGTGCGGCCACGCCGCGCCCGCGCGGAAAAACCGCGTGTCAGCGCATTCCTCAGCGCCAGGATGGACCAGATTTTGGCCTTGGAGCCCGATGCGGTCTTGGGTTTTTCTGATTTGCAGGCCGACATCGCCTCGGCCCTGATCCGTGCCGGGGTACAGGTCACAGTCTTCAATCAACGCAGTGTGGCGCAGATCTTCGAGGTTTTGTTTCAGGTCGCGGCCATGGTCGACCAGGCCGAGCGGGGCAAAGCCCTGTTGCAACAATGGCAGGAAGAATTGGCGCGCATTCGCATCGCCAGCGCCGCCTGGCCGCGCCGACCCAAGGTTTATTTTGAAGAGTGGGATGAGCCGCGCATCTCCGCCATCCGCTGGGTTTCAGAACTGATGGGCATGGCTGGAGGGGACGATATCTTTCCCGAGTTGGCGCAAAACGCCATGGGCAAAGACCGCATCCTGGCCGATGACCACCCGATCCTGGCGCGTCAGCCTGATATCGTGATCGGCTCCTGGTGCGGCAAAAAATTTCGCCCTGAACGGGTAGCGTCCCGCCCCGGTTGGTCCGAAGTTCCGGCCGTGCGCGATCAACAACTCTTTGAAATCAAATCGGCGGACATCTTGCAACCCGGCCCGGCAGCCCTGAGCGACGGGGTGCGCCAGTTGCACCAGATCATGCGGCAGTGGGTCGAGCGCCATGGCTGATCGCTACATCCGGCGCTGGGTTTGTGCCGCGCTGACGGGCCTGCTGTGCGGCCTGTCGTGCGCGCAAACCGTGGTCAGCGACGACCGGGGCCAGGCGCTGTCGTTTCAGGCTCCGCCCCAGCGCATCGTGAGCCTGCTGCCCGCCATCACCGAAATGGTGTGTGAGCTGGGCGGATGCGAACGGCTGGTGGGGGTGGATCGGCACTCGAATCACCCGGCCCGGGTGCGCGATCTGCCCCGACTGGGTGGCATGGAAGACACCCCGCTGGAGGCTTTGGTCCAACTCAAGCCCGACTTGGTGCTGGTCGCCGGATCGGCCCGATTGTTGCCACGCATGCAAAGCCTGGGTTTGCGCGTGATGGTGTGGGAGCCTCGCGACGAGGCTGACACCAACCGCATGGGGCAGACGCTGGCGCGTGTGTTGGGCACTGGCGACAACGCTTGGGCGGCTTATGCCGCGCGACAACAACAGGCTTGGCGCGACCTGGCCCGGAAAGTTGACACAGCCCAGGCGGGCCAACGCATTTACATCGAAGTGGGCGAAGGCCCTTACGTGGCGGCACAGAGCTCGTTCATCGGCCAAGCCCTGGAGCGGGTGCGTCTGCGCGCCGCCGTGCCGGGTCACTGGGGCGTGTTCCCGCGCCTGAGTCCCGAATGGGTGCTGCGAGAGCAACCCGACTGGGTCGTGTTGTCGTCCACCGCCACGGCCCCCTCACGCCGCCCCGGCTGGGACCGTCTGCGTGCCGTGACAAACCGCCGTGTGTGCGTGCTGAGCCCGGACCAGATGGACATGCTGGTGCGACCCGGCCCCCGACTGAGTGAAGGCATCGCGGCGATACTGGCGTGCATGAACCCCAACCCGTCCCGGTCATGAAGCCCATGCATCCAGTTGACCCTCCGCCGCGCCGCGTCCTTTGGGCGCTGGCCCTGGCCGGCCTGGGGCCGGGTGGCGTGCTGTTGGGATTGGGCGTCGGGGTCGACGGCTGGTCCTGGCCCTGGGCGGCGCAAGCGGGCGTGGCCGCCGATGTGTGGCTGGACTTGCGCCTGCCCCGCTCGGCTGGCGCCTGGTTGGCCGGGGCCTTGTTGGGCTTGGCCGGGGCACTGGGCCAAACGCTGTTTCGCAACCCCCTGGCCGACCCCTATCTGCTGGGCAGTGCATCGGGGGCCGGATTGGGCGTGGCATTGGGTTTGGTGGCGGCTCAGGGCTTGGGGCCTCAGATTGTCGGCCAGTGGGGGATCGGGCTGGCCTGGGGCAACGGGTTGCTGTCGTTCGCCGGAGCCTGGCTGGCGGTCATGCTGGCTTTGGTGGGGTCGGGCGGCTTGGCTCATACGCCGCGATTGTTATTGGCGGGCGTGGTGGTGGGCGTGATTTTGTCGGCCCTGACCTCGGCCCTGATGCTCATGGTGCCGCAGGCTTGGGCCGGGTTTCAGTCTTTCATGCTGGGGACCACACAGACGCTGGATCTGACCGGCGTGACCACATTGGCTTTGGGCCTGTGCGTGTGTCTGGCCCTGGTGTGGCGATGGGGACCGGCGCTCGATGTCTTGAGCCTGGGTGAGGACACGGCGCAAAGCATGGGCATGAACCTGTCGCGCACACGCGGCATGTGGATCCTGGGCATGACCCTGGCCACTTCGCTGGCGGTGTCGCACACCGGTTTGATTGCTTTTGTGGGTCTGGCCGCACCGCACTTGGCCCGCTCTTTGGTTCAGCCCAAGCCCTCGGCCTTGCCGCTGTGGTCGATGGGGACCGGCGGCTTGTTGCTGGTGCTGGCCGATGTGCTTTCGCGCTGGTGGTGGGCCCCGCTGGAGTGGCCGGTGGGCGTGATCACTGCGCTGACGGGGGACTTGTATTTGCTCTACCGTTTGGGGCTTCAGCCCAGGGGACGCGCATGAGTGCTCAACCCTCACGGATTGTGTTGCAAGCGTCCCGCCTGAGTGTCAACGCGGGCGCACACCCCTTATTGCAGCAAGTCTCGTTCGGATTGTCTGCCGGGCATTGGGTGTGTGTATGCGGTCCCAATGGTGCGGGCAAATCCACGCTCCTGCGTGCCTTGGCGGGCTTGCAGCGCTTCGGGGGTGACGTTCACCTCATGGGGCAGCCCTTGGACCGGTGGTCGGCCGCACAACGCGCGACCCGGCTGACTTGGCTGGGCCAGGCCCAACCCGTGCCCATGGACCTGACCGTGCAAGACGTCGTAGAACTGGGGCGTTGGCCGCACAAGCAGGCAGGGCAGCGCTCGGCGAGCGAGCACCGCCCAGTGGTGAGCGAAGCCATTCGGGTCATGGGTTTGCAAGCTTTGTCATCCCGTGACCTGCATCAGGTTTCGGGCGGCGAGAGTCAGCGGGCCTTGCTGGCCCGCGCCATGGCGGCACAAACCCCGGTCATGTTGTTTGACGAACCCCTCAACCACCTGGACGTGCCCCACCAGCACGCCTGGTTGGCTTGGCTGCGCCAACAGGTCGCCGGGGGGGCTGCGGCGCTGACCGTGATGCACGAGCTCAATCAGGCCCTGGCAGCCGATCAGTTGCTGGTCATGCGTTCGGGCAGGGTGTTGCATCAGGGCTCACCCGATCAGCCCGAGACCCGTGAAGCCTTGCAGGAGGCGTTTGACCAAAGCCTGGCCTTTCATGCCATCGACACCCATGGGACAGCCCCGCGCTGGGTGGTCTTGCCGCGCCCGATTTCTTGACCATAATCGACTGGCAGGGGGCGCGCATGAGGTGCCCGGCAATCAGGAGACAACAATGACTCAGCACAAACTGGTGCAAGACAAAGTGGTGGTCGTGACCGGTGCGGGCGGTGGCATCGGTCGCGACATTGCCTTGGCCATGGCCCGCGAAGGTGCCCGGGTCGTCGTGAACGACATCGGGGCATCGGTCAGCGGAGAAGGACTCAGCGACGGGCCGGCCCAACAAGTGGTGAATGAAATCAAGGCACTCGGCGCTCAGGCCGTGGCCAGTACCGACAGCGTCTCTGAGGCCGCCAGCGCAGCCCGCATCGTGCAGTGCGCGCTGGATCACTTTGGTGGCATTGATGTGGTGGTCAACAACGCCGGCATTTTGCGTGACCGTTTTTTCCACAAAATGAGCCTGGAAGAGTGGGACGCCGTCATCAAAGTTCACCTTTATGGCGCCTATTTCGTCAGTCGGGCGGCCGCCACCCATTTCAAAGAGCAGGAATCAGGGTGCTACATCCACATGACGTCGACTTCAGGCTTGGTGGGGAATTTCGGCCAGGCCAACTATGCCGCCGCCAAGCTGGGTATTGCCGCCTTGTCCAAGTCGATCGCGCTGGACATGCAAAAATTCAATGTGCGATCCAATTGCATCTCGCCCTTTGCCTGGAGCCGCATGATCGGATCGATCCCGACCGACACGCCCGAGCAACAGGCGCGGGTCGAGCGCATCAAGCAAATGACCCCGGCAAAAATCGCCCCTCTGGCGGTGGCCTTGGCCAGCGATGCCTCGCGCGACACCAACGGCCAGATTTTTGCCGTGCGCAACAATGAAATTTTTCTCATGAGCCAGCCGCGGCCAGTGCGATCGGTGCACCGGGGCGAGGGCTGGACCCCGCATGACGTGCTCTCGCACGCCCTGCCGGCCTTGCAAGCCAGCTACTTTGACCTCGATCGCTCAGCCGATGTGTTCAGTTGGGACCCTATTTAAGCCATGACTTCGACCCAACAGGGCGTGTATGCCCAATATCAACAGGCCCTGAACGAGGGTCGTTTTGTCCTCCAGCATTGCGAAGGTTGCGCCAGGGCGGTGCATTACCCTCGCGAAATCTGCCCGCATTGCGGCAGTGATCGCTTGCAATTCAAGCCCGCGCTGGGCCTGGGCACGGTGTATGCCGTGACCACCGTCCGGCGCAAGCCCGAGGCGGGCGGCGACCTGAATGTGTCTTTGATCGACCTGGATGAAGGCCCCAGGCTGATGAGCCGGGTCGCCAATCTGAAGCCCGAACAGGTGCGCATTGGGCAGCGGGTGCGTGCTCGCGTGGAGCAAGAGCAAGGAGCGGGTCTGCTGGTGTTTGATGCCGAGGGAGAGCCGTCATGACCCTGGCTGAATTGCGCGGGCAAACCGCGATTGTGGGGGTTGGCACTTTCGGCTTCGGCGAAGCCCATGGCTACACCGAGATGGAGTTGTTGGCGCTATCGGCCCAGCAGGCCGTCCAAGACGCGGGCTTGACGATGCAAGACATCGACGGGGTCTGCACGGCCAGCGTGTCCTCGGCCATGTGGGGTTTGGCCGTGCCCGAATACCTGGGGCTCAATGCCCGCTTTATTGACAGCACCATGATCGGTGGCTCGAGTTTTGTGGCGCACCTCATGCCCGCGATGCTGGCCCTGACCAGTGGTCAGTGCAACGCCGTGTTGGTCTGCTACGGCAGCACACAGCGCACGGCCACCTTCGGGCGCAAAGAAATCAACGCCAGCCGCAAGTTTTTGGACCCGATGCCTTTTGAGCACCCCTATCAGCCCATGATGCCCGCCAGCGCTTATGCATTGGCCGCCTCGCGCCACATGTACCAGTATGGCACCACCCGGGAGCAACTGGCCGAGGTGGCGGTGGCGGCCCGTGCCTGGGCGCAACTCAACCCCGAGGCCTTCAGTCGCGAGCCACTGACCGTGTCGGACGTGCTCAATTCCCGCATGGTCTCTGACCCTTTGAGCGTGCGCGATTGTTGTCTGGTGACCGATGGTGGCGGAGCCTATGTGCTGGTGCGCGCCGACCGTGCCCGCCATTTGCGCCAAAAGCCGGTCTATGTGCTGGGCTCGGCCACCGCCACCTGGCACCGGCAGATTGCATCGATGCCCGATTTGACGGTCACGGCAGCGGCCCAGTCCGGGCGCGAGGCCTACGACATGGCGCGCCTCGGCCCGGGCGAGATCGACGTGTTGGCGCTGTATGACGCGTTCACCATCAATACGATTTTGTTTCTCGAAGACCTGGGCTTTTGCAAAAAGGGTGAGGGGGGCGCGTTTGTCCAGGGCGGTGCCATTGCCCCCGGGGGACGGCTGGCGGTCAATACCAACGGCGGCGGCCTGTCTTGCGTGCACCCTGGCATGTACGGCATTTTTTGCCTGATCGAAGCCGTGCGCCAATTGCGCGGTGAGTGTGGCCTGCGCCAGGTCAGCCATGCGAACACTGCATTGGTCAATGGCAACGGCGGGTCGCTGTCGAGCCAATCGACGGCGGTGCTGGGGACTGAGGCGGCGCTTTAGGGTTGAGTCACCTCGGTGCAGCCGGGCCATGCGCCCCGACCTAAAATGGACACATGCAAGATGTCAGACATTTGGACCCGGCCCTGTTGCCTCAATTGCAACAGTGGAACGGTCGCACAGAAACCCTGAACGACCTGATCACCCCGGCCCCTTTGCGGGCCATGGCGGCCACCCTTGATCGCGCGGACCCCGAGCCTGAGCGCGGCACCCTTTTGCCTTTTTTGTGGCACTGGCTGTTTTTTCTGCCACATCACCGCCAAAGCGAAATCGGACCCGACGGTCACGCCAAGCGCGGGGGTTTCCTGCCTCCGGTGCCGTTGCCCCGGCGCATGTGGGCCGGTGGCCGTCTCAGTTGGCAAGCAGATCACCCTCTGCGCGTTGGGGACGAGGTGAGGCGCCTGTCCACCATTCAATCGGTGACGCACAAGTCTGGCCGTACCGGTGATTTGCTCTTTGTGCGGGTCCAGCACCAGGTCAGCAATGCCCACGGCCTCTCACTGACCGAAGAGCACGACATTGTGTACCGCGCCGCCGCCCAAGCCGGTGATCCGGTGCCCCCACCCACCGCCGCCGAGGCAGGCGCGGTCTGGCAGCGCGAGGTGACCCCCGACGATGTGTTGCTGTTCAGGTATTCGGCCCTGACCTTCAATGGCCATCGCATTCACTATGACCGCCGTTATGTCACCGAAGTCGAGGGCTACCCCGGCTTGATCGTGCACGGCCCGCTGATCGCCAGCCTGCTGATGGATTTGTTGCGACGCCATGCACCCGATGCGTTCGTGACCCGCTTTGAGTTCAAGGCGGTGCGTCCCACCTTTGACCTGCACCCTTTCCGGCTGAATGGCCAACCCAGCCCCGATGGCAAGACCGTGCGCCTGTGGGCGCAAGACCATGAAGGCTGGCTGACCATGCAAGCCACCGCCACCCTGGCCTGATTTTGAATTGACGATGAAACACTCAAACGACGCCTACCAAGACATACGCGACGCCGTGCGCGATTTGTGTCAACAATTTCCCGACGAATACCACCGCAAGGTGGACGAACAGCGCGCCTACCCGGAGGAATTTGTGGATGCCCTCACCAAGGCGGGCTGGATGGCCGCGCTGATTCCCCAGGAGTATGGGGGGTCGGGATTGGGCCTGACCGAAGCCTCGGTCATCATGGAAGAAATCAATCGCAGCGGAGGCAACTCAGGCGCTTGCCACGGCCAGATGTACAACATGGGCACTTTGTTGCGGCATGGCTCGAAGGCGCAAAAAGATTTTTATCTGCCCAAGATCGCCAGCGGCGAGTGGCGTTTGCAATCGATGGGGGTCACCGAACCGACCACCGGTACCGACACCACCAAGATCAAAACCACCGCCATCAAAAAGGGTGACCGCTATGTGGTGAACGGTCAAAAAGTCTGGATTTCGCGCGTGCAGCACTCCGACTGGATGATTTTGTTGGCCCGAACCACCCCGCTGGCCGAGGTGCAGCGCAAATCCGAGGGCATGTCGATTTTCATGGTCGATCTGAAGCAAGCTGTCGGCCATGGCCTGACTGTGCGCCCCATTCCCAATATGGTCAACCACGAGACCAATGAGTTGTTTTTTGAAAACCTGGAAATCCCCGCCGAGAACCTGATCGGCCAAGAGGGGCAGGGCTTCAAATACATTCTCGACGGCCTCAACGCCGAGCGCACTCTGATCGCCGCCGAGTGCATCGGTGACGGCTACTGGTTCATCGACCGCGTGGCCAAATACGCCAAAGAGCGGGTGGTATTCGGCCGCCCCATTGGACAAAACCAGGGCGTGCAGTTTCCTATTGCCGAGGCCTACATCGAAGTCGAAGCGGCCAATCTGATGCGCTTCAAAGCCTGCCAGTTGTTTGATGATCATCTGCCCTGTGGGGCCGAGGCCAATATGGCGAAG
Organism: Pseudomonadota bacterium; assembly: GCA_041159205.1. Lineage (GTDB taxonomy): Bacteria > Pseudomonadota > Gammaproteobacteria > Burkholderiales > Burkholderiaceae_C > Limnohabitans. The sequence continues at coordinate 6,721 of JBEAZY010000033.1, read as the reverse complement.
TACCTGGCCGCCAAGGCCTCTTGGGAGGCGGCCAATGTCTGCATTCAGTACCATGGTGGCTTTGGCTTTGCCTGCGAGTATGACGTCGAGCGCAAGTTTCGCGAAACCCGCCTGTATCAGGTGGCGCCCATCTCGACCAACCTGATTTATTCCTATATCGCCGAGCATGTGCTGGGATTGCCGCGCTCGTTTTAAGGACTGACCATGATCCGACCGCTCGATGGCATCACCGTGGTTTCGCTGGAGCATGCGATTGCCGCGCCGTTTTGCACCCGCCAGCTGGCTGATTTGGGTGCCCGCGTGATCAAGGTCGAGCGACCAGGCGTCGGCGACTTTGCCCGCGCCTACGATACCCGTGTGAATGGCGAGTCTTCGCATTTCGTCTGGACCAATCGATCCAAAGAAAGTCTGACGCTGGACCTGAAAAACCCGCAAGCCCTCGATGCCTTGATGCAACTGCTGGAACGCGCCGATGTGCTGGTGCAAAACCTGGCACCGGGCGCTGCCGCCCGCATGGGCTTGTCATTCGAGTCTTTGCACGACCGCTTGCCTCGCCTGATCGTGTGCGACATTTCGGGCTATGGCGACGATGGCCCGTATCGAGACAAAAAAGCCTACGACCTGCTGATTCAGAGCGAGGCTGGTTTTTTGTCGGTCACCGGCACTCCGCAGACCCCGAGCAAGGCAGGCAATTCGGTGGCTGATATCGCAGCTGGCATGTATGCCTACAGCAACATTCTCTCGGCCCTGCTGTTGCGTGACAAAACCGGGCAGGGCAGTCACATCGATGTCTCGATGCTGGAGTCTTTGGGCGAATGGATGAGTTTTCCGATGTATTACGCCTATCAGGGTGCTGCGCCGCCGGTCAGGGCCGGGGCCTCGCACGCCAGCATCTACCCTTATGGGCCGTTTCCGGCGGGTGATGGCGGCACCGTCATGCTGGGTTTGCAAAATGAGCGCGAGTGGAAAACCTTTTGCGATCGGGTGTTGCTGCAACCCACGCTCACCACCGACGCGCGCTTTGCCAGCAACTCGCTGCGCCACCAAAACCGCGATGACTTGTATGCGCTGATCGAGCAGGCTTTTGCCACGCTCAGTACCGGGCAAGTGGTACAGCGTTTGGAGGAAGCGGGCATCGCCAATGCCCGCATGAACGACATGGCGGGGTGGTGGGCGCATCCGCAACTCAAGGCGCGCGGGCGCTGGCGCGAGGTGGATTCACCTGCCGGACCGATCCCGGCTCTGCTGCCCCCGGGGCGGAATAATGCTTTCGAATACCGCATGGACGCGGTGCCCCGTGTGGGCGAGCACACATTGAACATTCTGCGCGAACTGGGTTTGAGCGAGGCCACCGTCGCCAGCCTGAAACAGACCCACGCCATCTGAAGAAATAGAGGTTCAGCATGACCGATCACCCCTCTGCGAGGTTGGCGACATTTGCCGCCCAATTGCGTTTTGAAGACATTCCCGAGCCGGTCGTGCGCCGTGCCGAAGATTTGCTGGTTGACTGGTTCGGCTCTGCAGTGGCTGGTCACGGCGCACGAGCGGTCGAGTCAATGGCCCGGTTTGCGGTGCAAATGGGGCCGGGCGACGGACCCAGCGAAATCATGGTCAACCGGCGCGGGTCCAGTCCCTTTATGGCGGCCATGGCCAATGCCGCCGCCTCCCATGTGGTCGAGCAAGATGATGTCCACAACAGTTCCGTGTTTCACCCTGCCACGGTGGTGTTTCCGCCTGCTCTGGCCATGGCCCAGTCCATGGGCGCATCGGGCAAGTCTTTCATCACGGCCGCCGTCGCGGGTTATGAGGTGGGCATCCGGGTGGGTGAGTTTTTGGGGCGTTCGCACTACAAGGTTTTTCATACCACCGGCACCGCGGGCACCATCGCGGCGGCGGCCGCCACAGGCCATTTGCTCGGGCTCGATCCGACCCGGATGTTGCATGCCTTTGGTTCGGCGGGGACGCAGTCGGCGGGCTTGTGGGAATTCCTGCGCACCGCCGCCGACAGCAAGCAGCTGCACACTGCCCATGCCGCAGGTGCCGGGTTGATGTCGGCCCTGCTGGCGCAAGATGGATTCACCGGGGCAGAGCGCATTTTTGACGGCCCGCAGGGGATGGCTGCTGGCATGTCCAGTGACGCTAACCCCGCCTGTCTGACCGACCAACTTGGACAGCGCTGGGCTTTGGCCGAGACCTCGTTCAAATACCACGCCTCGTGTCGCCATACCCACCCGGCCGCCGATGCCTTGTTGCAGGTCATGCGCGAGCATGGCCTGCTGGCAGGCGACATCGCCCGAGTTGAGACCCATGTCCACCAGGGCGCCATCGACGTGCTGGGCCCCGTGGTGCGTCCCTCGACCGTGCACCAGAGCAAATTCTCCATGGGTACCGTGCTGGCATTGGCGGCGCTTCATGGTTATGCAGGCCTGTCCGAGTTTGACCAGCACTTTGGCAGTGAGGCCACGCGCGATTTTTGCGAGCGGGTCTGCATGACCCTGGACCCCGAGGTCGATGGGGCCTACCCCCGACGCTGGATCGGCAAAGTCACCGTCCACACCCGCGATGGCCGGGTGTTGCACGGACGCGTCGATGAGCCCAAGGGTGACCCTGGCAATACCCTGAGTCGCGACGAAATCACCGACAAAGCCATGCGACTGGCCGCTCATAGCGGGGGCGCCAGCGGCGATGAAATGCGCCATGCCCTGGAGCAGCTCTGGGGTGTCACCCGCATCCAGCACATGAGTCGTTTGCTGCCCTGACAAACCTTGGGGTTGATTGGCTTGTCTGTTGGCTCCCAATCATGAAATAATTTACATTCTCTATACAATTCAAGAAGAGGAGTCGTGCATGCAACCGTTGTTCAAGCGCTGTCTGGCCTTGGCCGCCCTGTCGTTGGCCTGGGTCTCTGGTGCCCAGGCCCAGCCTTTCCCTGACAACAAACCCGTGACCATGGTGGTTCCGTTTGCCGCTGGCGGACCGACCGACGTCGTGGCCCGCATGTTGGCCATTCCCATGGGCAAAGCGCTGGGCACCACCGTCACGGTCGAAAATACCGTGGGTGCCGGTGGCACCATCGCTTCAGCCCGCGTGGCCCGCTCGGCCCCGACCGGCCACACCATTTACTTGCACCATATGGGCATGGCCACTGCCGTGTCCCTGTATCGCAAGCTCAGCTTTGACCCGCTCAAAGACTTTGAATACATCGGTCAGGTGGTCGATGTGCCCATGACCCTGTTGGCACGAAAAGACTTCCCGGCCAATAACTACGCTGAGTTGATCAGCTACATCAAGGCCAATAAAGACAAAGTCTCGTTGGCAAACGCCGGTTTGGGGGCTGTGTCGCACCTGTGCGGGCTCTTGTTCATGAGCTCGATTGGGGTTGACCTGACCACCGTGCCCTACAAGGGGACCGGTCCGGCCATGAACGACCTGCTCGGCGGCCAGGTGGACCTGTTGTGCGACCAGACCACACAGACCGTGCCCATGATCAAGGAAAACCGCATCAAGGTCTACGGCGTCACCACCTTGAAGCGACTGTCTGCACTGCCCAATGTGCCGACTCTGGACGAGCAAGGCAACAAGGGTTTTGAGGTCAAGGTCTGGCACGGCATGTACGCCCCGAAAGGCACACCCAAGGATGTGGTGGACAAGCTCAACGCCGCCTTGCGTGCCGCCCTGAGTGACGCCACCGTCAAACAGCGACTGGCCGACCTGAGCTCGGAAGTGCCGCCCATGGATAAAGTTTCGCCCGAAGGGCTGCGCACCCATCTGGAGGCTGAAATCAAGAAGTGGGGCCCGGTCATCACCAAAGCCGGAATCTACGCCGACTGACACGCGAAGGAGCCCACCATGCCGCTGATCCTGGAACCGCATATGCATCACCCGGGGCAGCCGGTGGGCGACTTGCATGCCGGTGACGATTTTTACGAAGCCCTGCTCGACGCCCACCAAGGGCTGACCGAAGAGCAAAGCCACGCCCTGAATGCTCGACTGATCCTGACCCTGGCCAACCACATCGGCGATGTGCAGGTGCTCAAAGAGGCGATAGAGGTGGCCAAGTCATCAGCGACTTAGGGTGGTCCTGCGCGGCAGGAGTTCCCTAATGCATCTTCGACTTGGTCGATGCTTTGCGGGGCGAGGCTTGGGCCCCTTCCTCTTCGGTCTTGAAGACATCATCCAGGTTCTGCGCCAGCAGAATGTTCATCAGCCAGAGATAGAGTTCTTCAGAGGAGGCGCTCAAGACACGGCGTTCTGTTTCTTCGGGCAGAGGGCCAAAGCGCCGCTTCAATTGCTCAATCAGCGCCGTCAGTCGGCCCACATGCAGCCCTTTGTCCAGCCCCTGACCCACACCCTGTAAAAAACCGGACAGTTCCGCCTTTTGGATATAGCCCTCGATTTCCTTGACGAAAGCGCTCGTGCGTTTGTCTTCCGATTGACCTGACGCTTTGCCGGCTGCTTTGATCATGATGACCTCACTTTGTGATCGTTGAACACGGCTCAAATTCGAACACAAAAGAAAACAAAAAAGGCTGTTTTTTCTGTCACTAAGAACGTGCGCTATGCACATCAAGACGCTGTTTTTTCTTTAAAGTCACAACAGGCCCGAACCTGGCAGGCCTCGCACTGTGGCTTGCGGGCCTGGCAGACATAACGGCCATGCAAAATCAGCCAATGGTGTGCGTTGACCAAGTATGGGGCGGGAATGCGCTTGAGCAGTTTGTGTTCCACCGCCAGCACGTTTTTGCCCAGGGCCAGTCCGGTGCGGTTGCTGACCCGGAAGATGTGGGTGTCAACCGCCATGGTCGGTTCGCCAAAGGCCACGTTGAGCACCACATTGGCGGTCTTTCGGCCCACGCCGGGCAGCCGTTCCAGCGCCTCGCGCGTGCGGGGCACCTGACCGCCGTGCTCATTCACCAGGATCTGGCAGGTCTTGAGCAGGTTGGCCGCCTTGGTGCGGTACAGGCCGATGGTCTGGATATGCGCCATCAGGCGCGGTAAGCCCAGAGCGATGATTTTTTGCGGTGTGTTGGCCACCACAAACAGGCGCCGGGTGGCCTTGTTCACGCTGACATCGGTGGCTTGTGCCGACAGCAACACGGCGGCCAGCAATTCAAACACGCTGGTGTACTCCAGTTCGGTCACCGGGTGAGGGTTGGCGGCCTGCAAGGTGGCAAAAAAGGTGTCGATTTGGGTGGGTGTCATGGCTCATAATATAACCATGCAATTCGCCAAACGACTCGATCACGTAGAAACCTCGGCCATCCGCGAGCTTTTTAAATTGCTGGGCAAACCCGGCATCATCAGCTTTGCCGGGGGCTTCCCCGACAGCGCCATGTTCGATGTGGAAGGCATCCGCGAAGCCAGCCAGCGAGTGCTCAAAGAGCAAGCCGGCCCCGCCTTGCAATATGGTGCCACCGAAGGCCATCCGCCGCTGCGTGAGGCCTTGGCCCAATTCATGGCCGCCAAGGGCGTGCAGGGCATAGCCGCCTCTGACCTGATTGTGACCACCGGCAGCCAGCAGGCGCTGGATCTGATCGCCAAAACCTTGCTTGACGAAGGCGATGTGGCGCTGGTGGAGGCCCCGACTTTTTTGGCCACCATTCAGTGCTTCCGCCTCTATGGCCCGCAAGTGCTGGGGGTGCCCATCGACGCCGACGGGGTCAGGACAGATGTGTTGGAAGAGATGATCGTGCGCCATCGCCCCAAGTTGGTTTATGTCATCCCGACCTTTGGCAACCCCAGCGGTGCCATGCTCAGCCACGAGCGCCGTTTGCAAATCTTGCGCATGGCGGTGCAGCACCAGGTGGTGGTGGTCGAAGATGACCCCTATGGCGATTTGTACTTCGGGGCCGAGCCGCCGCCTTCGTTGTTGGCTTTGTCGCACCAGGTGCCTGGCAGCCGGGATTGGCTGCTGCATTGCGGCAGCCTGTCCAAGGTGCTTAGCCCCGGCTTGCGTGTGGGTTGGCTGATCGCCCCGCAGGCCCTCTTGCAGCGCGCCACCATGTGCAAGCAGTTCAGCGACGCCCACACATCGACCTATGCCCAGGCGACTGCCGCCGAATACCTCAAGAGCGGGCGCATGCCTGCCACGCTCGATCATGTGCGGCGGGTTTATGGCGAGCGCGCGGCCACCATGGGTGCGGCCCTGCGCCGTGAGTTGGGCGACGCCTTCAGTTTCAACCAACCCCAGGGCGGTTTGTTCTTTTGGGGGCGGCTCACAGGTGCGGGGGGCACGGTCACCAAGGGCCAAGTGCTGGCGCAAAAGGCCATTGAGCACAATGTGGCATTTGTGCCGGGTGCGCCGTTTTTTGCCGATCAACCCGATGAATCGAGTTTGCGCCTGAGTTTTGCCACTTCTGACTTGGCCAAAATAGAAGAGGGTGTGACGCGTTTGGGGCGCGCCTTGCGGGAAGCCCGCTGAATGGCTTAGCCCAGCAGGTTGAGGTAGGCCTGCTCTTCGAGCAGGCGACCCAATTCAGCGGGGTCACTCAGTTTGACTTTGAAAAACCAGCCCGCGCCCAGCGGGTCGCTGTTGGCCAGCGATGGATCGGCACGCAGGGCCTCATTGACTTCCACCACCTCGCCTGAAGCGGGCATGAATACATCGGCCGCGGCTTTGACCGATTCGACCACACAGGCCACGCTGCCCGCTGCAAACACGGTACCGATGGCCGGCAATTCGACAAACACGACATCGCCCAAGGTCTCTTGAGCGTGCAGG
>JBEAZY010000032.1:0-15610 GCA_041159205.1 Pseudomonadota bacterium | reverse complement strand
GGGGACAACCGCGACGACTCCCTCGATTCCCGCTATTTTGGTTTTGTGCCCGAGGCCAATATCGTTGGCAAAGCCTTTTTGGTCTGGATGAACTTCAGCCACTGGGGCCGCATCGGCAGCTTCGACTGATCCCTATGGCCGAGCTGTCCGCGCCTTTGCTGGCCTTGCAAGAGCGATTGGGTCACCGCTTTGGCCAGCCTGGCCTGCTTGAGCTGGCCCTGACCCATAGAAGTTTCAGCTCGACCCACAATGAGCGACTCGAATTTTTGGGCGACACCGTCCTCAACCTCTCCATCAGTCAGGTGCTTTTTCGGGCCCTGAACGAAATGACCGAGGGTGAGCTCTCGCGCATACGGGCCAACCTGGTGCGCCAGGAAACCCTGCATGAGCTGGCCCTTGATCTGGGCTTGGTCGGCTTGCTGCGACTGGGTGAGGGCGAACTTCGCTCGGGCGGGGCCAGGCGCCCCTCCATCCTGGCCGACGCCTTTGAGGCCGTCATCGGGGCCGTTTTCCTCGATGCCGGTTTTGACGCCGCCGATGCCCTGGTGCGTCGGCTCTACGACCGGGTTGAAATCAAAACCGGCATGCCGGCCAACGCCAAAGACGCCAAAACCGAGTTGCAAGAATGGCTGCAAGCCCGCCGCATGAAGCTGCCCCAGTACCGTGTCATTGACACCCACGGCGCGGCCCACCAGCAAACCTTTGAGATCGAGTGCCTGGTGCCCGAACTGAACCTCAGTCAGAAAGGGCAGGGTGCTTCGCGCCGCGCCGGTGAACAGGCGGCTGCCCAGGCCATGTTGGCCGCCATCCGAAGAACCTCCGCATGAACCCAGAATTGCCCCCGGTCCCACAGGCCCCCGCCTCACCGACCCGCTGCGGCTTGATCGCCATCGTCGGTCGCCCCAATGTGGGCAAATCGACCTTGCTCAACGCGCTGGTCGGTCAAAAAATCAGCATCACCTCGCGCAAAGCCCAAACCACGCGCCATCGCATCACCGGCATACGCACCGGGGACGACACCCAATACATCTTTGTCGACACCCCGGGGTTTCAGACCCGCCACACCAACGCCCTCAACCGCTCGCTCAACAAAACCGTCTTGGGCGCCGTCAGCGACGTCGATCTGGTGTTGTTTGTGGTCGAGGCCGGACTCTTCAGCATGGCCGACGCCAAGGTGTTGGCCCTGTTGCGTCCCGAAACCCCCACGCTTTTGGTGGCCAACAAACTCGACGCCGTGCATCGGCGGGCCGAGATTGCCCCTTGGCTGCGTGACATGCAGCAGCGCCATCCCTTCACCGAGTTTGTGCCCATGTCGGCCAAAAACCCCAAGGATGTGGCCCGCCTGCTCGACATCTGCCGCCAGCACCTGCCCGAACAAGCCTGGTGGTATGGCGCTGACGAACTGACCGACCGCAGTGAAAAATTCCTGGCTAGCGAAATCGTGCGCGAAAAACTGTTCCGTCTGACGGGCGACGAATTGCCCTACACCTCCACCGTGGTGATCGAGCAATTCGAAGAAGAGCCCGGGCGCACCGCCAATCGCATGGTGCGCATCGCCGCCACCATCGTCGTCGAGCGCGACGGCCACAAGGCCATGGTGATCGGTGAGCAAGGCGAAAAGCTCAAGCGCATCGGCACCGAAGCCCGCACCGAACTGGAAAAACTTCTCGACGCCAAGGTGTTCCTGCAGCTTTGGGTCAAAGTGCGCTCCGGTTGGGCCGACGACGAAGCCCGGGTCCGCAGCTTCGGCTACGACACCTGAGACCGGGTGTCAGGGAAGTTGCGCCAAGGCCTGCAAATACCGGCCATCGACCATCAGATCATCCCAGGCCGGGGCGGGCCGGGTCGGCAGCAAAGCCACCCGCCGCTGTTCGCTGGCCTCGCTCGCCTGCCACTGGCCTTTGAGCAGCCTTTCAGCCAGCCCGTCGAGCAACTCATCCACTGCCCGGCCCTGTTGCGGCGCGCTGGCCATGCTCTGGTTGCACAGCAAAACCAGGTCGCAACCCGCCTGCAACGCCGCCACACCCGCCTCGGTGTAACTCACCACCCGGCCATCGATGCGCCTGGCCCCCTCCATCGAGAGGTCATCACTGAAAATGGCCCCCTCGAAACCCATTTGTCTGCGCAGGATGTCCTGCAGCCAACGGGCCGAAAAGCCTGCCGGCCTTGGATCGACCTTGGGGTAAATCACATGGGCCGGCATCACACTGCCCAGCGTGGCGCCTAAAGCGGCATAAGGCCGGGCATCATCACTCAAGATGGCCTTGAGCGAACGGCGATCCACCGGAATCTCGGTGTGCGAATCGGCGCGCACAAAACCGTGACCGGGAAAGTGTTTGCCGCAACTGCCCATGCCGGCACTCAGCAGGCCCTGCATCAGGCTCTGCGCCAGCACCGTCACGACCCGCGCATCCCGGTGAAAGGCGCGGTCGCCGATCACACCGCTGCTGCCGTGGTCGAGGTCCAGCACCGGCGTAAAACTGAAGTCCACCCCGCAGGCCCTCAATTCCATGGCCAGCACCAAACCGCAGGCCGCCGCGCTGCGCATGGCCCGCAGGGCCCCGCTGCCCGGCCCTTGGGCACCGTCTTGCATCCACATCTCTCCCAGAGCTCGCATGGGGGGCAGGTGGGTGAAGCCATCGCTGCGAAAGCGCTGCACCCGGCCCCCTTCATGGTCCACACAAATCAGCGTGTCAGGGCGCACCGCCTTGATCTCGGCACACAAGTCAGTCAATTGCTCGCGGTTTTGCCAATTGCGGCCAAACAGAATCAGTCCGCCGGTCAAGGGGTGGCGCAAACGGCGGCGGTCGATGTCGCTGAGTTGGGACCCGGCGATATCCAGAATCAGGGGAGCATGGGGCGTCATATCAGTTCTTGGTTGAGAGGGGAAGGGTGGCCACCTGCTCGACCACCACGAAGCTCACCGCATAGTCGGTTTCATCGCTCAGACTGACCCGGGCCTGCAATCCACGGGCCTCGAACCAGGTTTTCAATTCGCCGTGCAGCACGACCGTGGGTTCGCCGCTGGGCAGCCGGCCTATCTCGCAACGCAGCCACGTCATCGGCATGCGCATGCCCAGACCCACGGCCTTGCTGAAGGCCTCTTTGGCTGAGAATCGGGTGGCCACATAGCGCACCCCGCGTTCGGGCCAACGCTCGCTGCGGGCACGCCAGGTGCTCAACTCTTGCGGGCACAGCACCTTGGCGGCAAAACGCTCGCCATGGCGCTCCAACGCAGCCGCAATGCGGCGCACATCACAGATGTCGGTGCCAATGCCGTAAATCATGGGCCGGCGGTCTGACAGGCGGCCAGATAGGCCCGCACGGTATCGGCGTAGCCCAGCTCTAGGGCATCCGCGATCAGGGCATGGCCTATCGACACCTCCATCACTTGGGGCACCGCCCGCAGGAAATCGGGCAAATTCAACCGGTTCAGATCGTGCCCGGCATTGACCCCCAAACCCAGAGCCTGCGCCGCGCGCGCGCTTTCCACATAGCGGGCCAGCACCCCGTCCTGGGACGGCCCCCCGTGCGCACGCGCATAGGGCTCGGTATACAACTCGACCCGATCAGCACCGCAAGCGTGGGCCCGGGCCATGGCCTGCGGCTCGGCATCCATGAACAGACTGACCCGCACGCCGAGTTGATGGCACTCTTCGATCAGGGGCCGCAACCGGACCGATTCTCCGGCCAAAGACCAGCCGTGATCGCTGGTGAACTGACCCTCTCCATCCGGCACAAAAGTCGCCTGATGAGGCCGGAACTGGCGGACAAAATCCATCAAGTTGTGCAGGGGATTGCCCTCGATGTTGAACTCGCGGCCCGGCCACTCGCGCAGCAGGGCCGACAACTCGGCCACATCATCGGCACGAATGTGACGGCCATCGGGCCTGGGGTGCACCGTGATGCCCTGCGCGCCCGCTTGCAGGCACAAAACAGCCGCACGACGCACGCTGGGAATCCCCAAATGCCGTGTATTGCGCACCAGCGCCACCTTATTCAAATTCACACTCAAAGCAGTCATCCCGCCATTATTCATTTAATTGGGGTCAGACCCCAATTTCGGCCTTGTTTTTTTTGAAATCAAAGCCCTTGCAGGTCCATCATGAGTTGGCGGGTTTTAAGCACTTCTGCCCCGCAATGGTGATGAATCAGAACGCGCAGTTGCTGTTGCAGGGCAGAGCGCTCTTCCACGGCCCAAAGCGCCAGCAGGCGCACCAATTCGGCAAAGGGGTGGTCGGCATCCAGAGCCTGTTGCAGCCCCAGCCAGCGCTCACCCGATAAGTGCGGGCGGCGGGCCTCGTCCTCGACGACCGCATCTTCGACCAAAGAACGGCGCAAGCCCAAATCGGGCAGCAAGTCATACGGGGCTTCGGCGCTCAGAACTTGCAGGTTCAAGGTTTGCTTGTCCAGGCTGGGCAGCACCCCGATGTCGCGCAGCAGCACCAACTCAAAGGCACGCAAGGCCGGCGTGACGGCGCCCTCACCCCCCTGCGCCAACATCAGCACCGCCTGCCTGTAACAGTCAAACAGCGCCGGATGCGGGTCATCGCGAGCCAGCAAGCGCAACAACAATTCGTTCAGGTAAAAACCGGCCAGCAATGCGTCGCCCGTGGGCATGACATGCCCCCCCATCCATTCGGCCGACTTCAGGGGTCGGATTTCCCCCTCGCTGCCCAGCCCCAAAGACAGGGGTTGCAAGGGCAACAGCACGGGGCGAAAACTCGAGGTCGGGCGTTTGACCCCCTTGGCCGCCACCGCCAGTCGACCATGGTGGCGGGTCAAGACTTCCAAAATCAGGCTCGATTCGCTCCAGGGGTACTGGTGCAGCACAAAGGCGGGTTCGTGGTGGATGGGGCGGCTTTTGGACATGCGACTCGTTCGGGTCACGCCATTGTGCAACAAGCGCGCCCGGGCGGCAGTTCTACAATAGACCCCTTATGTCCGAAAAAACCCCCAGCACCGAAACTGCGGCCCCTGCCGCCGACGAGAACCAGCTCATCGCAGAACGCCGCGAGAAACTCCAGGCCCTGCGCGAGCGTCACCGCGCCGGCGGGCCGGTGCCTTTCCCGAACGATTTCAAACCGGCCCACCACGCCCACGACCTGCATGAATTGCATGGCGGCAAAACGGCCGAGGTTTTGCAGACCGAGGGGCACATCGCCCGGGTGGCGGGGCGCATGATGCTCAAGCGGGTCATGGGCAAGGCGAGTTTTGCCACCTTGTCCGACGCCAGTGGCCGCATCCAGATCTATATCGCCCGCGATGACGTGGGCCAGGAGACCTACGACGATTTCAAACACTGGGACCTGGGGGACATCGTCGCGGCCGAAGGCAAGCTCTTTAAAACCCGCACGGGTGAGTTGTCCATCCACGCCACCTCGGTGCGTCTGCTCACCAAGAGCCTGCGCCCTATGCCGGACAAATTTCACGGCGTGGCCGACCAGGAAATCAAATACCGTCAGCGTTACATCGACCTGATGACCGACGAGCAAACGCGACATCGATTTGTCGCCCGCAGCAAGGCCGTCAGCGGGATTCGGGAATTCATGGTGCAGCACGGTTTCCTCGAAGTTGAAACCCCCATGCTGCACCCGATTCCCGGCGGTGCCAATGCCCGGCCCTTCACCACCCACCACAATGCCCTCGACCAGGAAATGTTCTTGCGCATCGCCCCTGAGCTCTATTTGAAGCGGCTGATTGTGGGCGGCTTTGAACGGGTTTTTGAAATCAACCGGAATTTCCGCAATGAAGGCATCTCGGTGCGCCACAACCCCGAGTTCACCATGATGGAGTTCTACGCCGCGTACTGGAACTACGTCGATCTCATGGGTTTCACCGAAGAGCTCATCCGCGATGCGGCGCGCAAAGCGGTTGGCACCGAACTGCTGACTTATGCGGGCCAAACGGTCGATCTCTCCAAGCCCTTTGAGCGCCTCACGATCCGGGAAGCGATCATCCAGCACACCGAGGCCGGCGCCCACGTCGATGACCCCCGGTGGCTGACCCAAGCCCTCAAAAAGCTGGGCCTGTCGGAAGAGAAAAACAAACTCTCGACCCGCAGCCTGGCTGCCTTGCAGGTCTTGTATTTTGAGGAAACCGTCGAAGAAAAGCTCTGGCAACCGACCTTCATCATGGAGCACCCGACCGAGATTTCCCCTTTGGCCCGCGCCAACGACCAGCGCCCCGAAGTGACCGAGCGCTTCGAGCTCTACATCACCGGACGAGAGTTCGGCAACGGCTTCTCCGAGCTCAATGACGCAGAAGATCAGGCGGCGCGTTTTCATGCCCAGGTCCAGGCCAAAGACGGCGGCGATGACGAGGCCATGTTCTACGACCATGATTTTGTGCGTGCCCTTGAATACGGCATGCCCCCCACCGGCGGTTGCGGCATCGGCATTGATCGGCTGATGATGCTGCTCACCGACAGCCCCAGCATCCGTGATGTCATTTTGTTCCCCGCCCTCAAGCGCGAAAATTGAAACACCTCATGAGCGAAACACACAGCCAGCGCCCCGAACTGCCCGATCATCTCAGCATTGATGTGCGTTCCAAATATTACAACCCCGAGGTCCTGGGGCATGCCATAGGCGTGCGCTTCAACGACCGAGAGCGCAACGATGTCGAGGAATACTGCATCAGCGAAGGCTGGATCAAAGTGCCTGCGGGCAAAACCGTCGACCGCAAGGGCAATCCACTGCTGATCAAGCTCAAGGGTCGTGTGGAGGTCTATTACAAAACCGATCAGACCGCCGGCTGAGACCGGCCCCGGCCGCCTCTGAAACCCCATCCTATCCGCCATGGCCCGCCGCTTCCACCAGCTCGATGTATTCACCGACCGGCCCATGCGCGGTAACCCGCTGGCCGTGGTGCACGAGGCCCAGGGCCTGAGCGACGCCGACATGGCGGCGCTGGCACGCTGGACCCACCTGTCCGAAACCACCTTTGTGCTGCCCCCCACCGACCCGGGGGCTGACTACCGAGTTCGCATCTTCACCCCTGGCGGTGAGCTGCCTTTTGCCGGGCACCCCACCCTGGGCACCTGTCAGGCCTGGTTGTGGGCCGGGGGACAGCCGCGCGACCCGGCCACCATCGTGCAGCAGTGTGGCGTGGGCCTGGTGCGGGTGCGCCGCGATGGACCCCACCTGGCCTTTGCCGCCCCCCCGTTGCGCCGCACCGGGCCGCTGGATGCCCCCGACCTGGACACCCTGTGCCGTGCCCTGGGCTTGCGCCCCGACCAGGTGCAAAACCACCAGTGGGTCGACAACGGACCTGGCTGGTGCGCCCTGATGTTGCGCGACGCCCAAACGGTGCTGGCGGTGCGCCCCGATCTGGCTGCCTTGGGCACGTTCAAGGTCGGCCTGATCGGGCCCCACCCTGTCGGCGGGGTGGCCGACTTCGAGGTGCGCGCTTTCGTACCCGCCATGGGCATCGGCGAAGACCCGGTCACGGGCAGCCTCAATGCCGGTCTGGCCCAGTGGCTGATCGGTGCCGGGCTGGCCCCCAACCCCTATCGGGTGCGCCAGGGCACCTGTGTCGGTGCCGATGGCCGGGTGTTCCTCAGCAGCCTTGGCGACGACGTCTGGGTGGCTGGTCAGGTGGTGCCTTGCATCCAGGGCCAAATCGAGCTCTAACACCCGTTTGCGGTGTGACGCTGTCGCGCATTCCCGGCGGCCCCGGCCCCGGTCACCTGCGGCACACCCTGACAGTCTCCCCGTGCCCCATGGGGCACCCGCAAAGACCTAAAATGACGGGTTCCATTCACCTTTCACTTCAGCGAAGCCATGGCACGCACCCTGTACGACAAAATCTGGGACGAACACGTTGTCCACACCGAGGAAGACGGCACCGCGGTGCTGTACATCGATCGCCACTTGGTGCACGAAGTCACCAGCCCGCAAGCCTTTGAAGGCATCCGTCAGGCAGGCCGAAAAGTCTGGCGCGTGAGCTCGATCGTCGCCACCGCCGACCACAACACCCCCACCACCGGCTGGGAACGGGGCTACGACGGCATCACCGACCCCATCAGCAAAGAGCAGGTCACCACCCTTGACGCCAACATCGCGGCGTTTGGCGCAGCGGCTTTCTTCCCTTTTTTGCACAAGCGCCAGGGCATTGTGCATGTCATCGGCCCTGAAAACGGAGCCACCCTGCCGGGCATGACGGTGGTCTGCGGCGATTCGCACACCTCGACCCATGGCGCATTTGGCGCGCTGGCCCATGGCATCGGCACCTCGGAAGTCGAACACGTCATGGCCACCCAGACCCTTTTGGCCAAAAAAGCCAAAAATATGTTGATCAAGGTCGAGGGCAAAGTCCAGCGCGGCGTGACGGCCAAAGACATCGTGTTGGCCATCATCGGCAAGATCGGCACCGCTGGCGGCACCGGCTACACCATCGAATTTGCGGGCAGCGCCATCCGTGACCTCTCCATGGAAGGCCGCATGACGGTGTGCAATATGGCCATCGAAGGCGGCGCCCGTGCCGGTTTGGTGGCCGTGGACGACAAGACCCTCGAATACGTCAAAGGCCGCTTGCTGGCCCCGACCGGTGTCGAGTGGGATCAGGCCGTGGCGCATTGGCGCACCCTGCACAGCGATCCCGGCGCCGCATTTGACGCGGTGGTCGAACTCGACGCCACCCTGATTGTTCCCCAGGTCACCTGGGGCACCTCGCCCGAAATGGTGCTGGGCATCGATGGCCGCGTGCCCGACCCCGACAAAGAAAAAGACGCGACCCGCCGCACAGCGATTGAGCGCGCGCTCGACTACATGGGTTTGCAACCCGGCAAAGCGGTCAACGACATCGCCATCGACAAGGTGTTCATCGGTTCGTGCACCAACAGCCGCATTGAGGACATGCGGGAAGCTGCCGCCGTGGTCAAAAAACTGGGCCAGAAGGTCGCCCGCAACGTCAAATTGGCCTTGGTGGTGCCAGGCTCGGGCCTGGTCAAAGAACAGGCCGAGCGCGAAGGACTGCACGAGATCTTCAAAGCCGCCGGCTTTGAGTGGCGCGAACCCGGTTGCTCGATGTGTCTGGCCATGAACGCTGATCGCCTTGAGCCCGGCGAACGCTGCGCCTCGACCAGCAACCGCAACTTTGAAGGCCGTCAGGGCAACGGCGGACGAACCCACCTGGTCAGCCCTGCCATGGCCGCCGCCGCCGCCGTCCACGGCCACTTCGTCGACATCCGCCAATTCGCCTGAAAGAGTCAACCATGCAAAAGTTCACCATCCATCAAGGTTTGGTCGCGCCCATGGACCGGGCCAATGTCGACACCGATGCCATCATCCCCAAGCAGTTCCTGAAGTCGATCAAAAAGACCGGCTTTGGCCCCAATCTGTTTGACGAGTGGCGCTACCTTGACAAAGGCGAACCTGGTGTGCCTGAGTCGCAACGCAAAGCCAACCCCGACTTTGTGCTGAACCAGCCACGCTACAAAGGGGCCAGCATTTTGCTGGCGCGCAAAAACTTTGGTTGCGGCTCTTCGCGCGAGCACGCGCCCTGGGCCATCGAACAATATGGCTTCAGAGCCATTTTGGCGCCCAGCTTTGCCGACATCTTTTTCAACAACTGCTTCAAAAACGGCCTCTTGCCCATCGTCCTGCCCGAGCCGGTGATCGACGGTTTGTTCAACGAAGTCGCGGCATTCCCCGGTTTTGAGCTGACCATCGACCTCGAGCAGCAGCGGGTGGTCAAGCCCCAGGGCGAAACCATTCCTTTTGACGTCAACCCGTTTCGCAAATACTGCCTGCTCAATGGTTTTGACGACATCGGCTTGACCTTGCGCCACGCCGACAAGATTCGCGCCTTCGAGGCACAGCGACTGGCCACCAAACCCTGGTTGGCCCATACCCTTTGATTTTTTCTGAAAGAACCCCCGCATGAAAATCGCAGTCATGGCCGGTGATGGCATCGGCACCGAAATCACCGCAGAAGCCGTCAAAGTGCTCAAAGCATTGGGCTTGCGCATCGAAATGGAAGTGGCCCTGGGGGGCGGGGTCGCCTACGCCGCCCACGGCCACCCCGTGCCCGAGGCCACGCTCAACCTGGCCAAGGCCGCCGATGCCATCTTGTTTGGCGCTGTCGGCGACTGGAAATACGACAAACTTGAGCGCCAATATCGGCCCGAGCAGGCCATTTTGGGCCTGCGCAAACACCTGGGACTGTTTGCCAATTTCCGCCCAGCCATCTGCTACGAGCAACTCACCCACGCCTCCAGCCTGAAGCCCGAGTTGGTCTCCGGCCTCGATATTCTGATCATGCGCGAGCTCACCGGAGACATCTATTTCGGCCAGCCGCGCGGTCGCCGCACCGCCGCTGACGGCCTGTTCCCTGGGGCCGAAGAAGGGTTTGACACCATGCGCTATACCCGCCCCGAGATCGAGCGCATAGGCCGGGTGGCTTTTGAAGCCGCACGCAAGCGCAATCGGCACGTCACCAGCGTGGACAAATCGAACGTGCTGGAAACCTCGCAGTTGTGGCGCGACACCATGGTCGAATTGGGCAAACAATACCCCGACATCACCCTCGAGCACATGTACATCGACAACGCCGCCATGCAACTGGTCAAAGAGCCGAAAAAATTTGACGTGGTCGTCACCGGTAACATGTTTGGCGACATCTTGTCTGACGAAGCCTCGATGCTGACCGGCTCGATCGGCATGCTGCCCTCGGCTTCGCTGAATGACAAAAAGCAGGGGCTGTACGAGCCCAGCCACGGCAGCGCCCCCGACATCGCAGGCAAAGGCGTCGCCAACCCCCTGGCCACCATTTTGTCGGCCGCCATGATGTTGCGTTATAGCCTCGACCAGAGCGAAGCCGCCGATCGAATTGAGGCCGCTGTCAAAAAGGTGCTGGCGCAAGGTTTGCGTACCCCCGATATTTACAGCGCTGGCACCACCCGGGTGGGCACCCGCGAAATGGGTGACGCCGTGGTGCAAGCCCTGGGCTGAAGCTGTTTTACCCCTTGACCCTCTCAAAAACACAGGAGATGAACCGATGAGCGATATTCGACCCAGTCAGACCCCGTTGGATGCGCAGTACGAGGCAGGATTGGCCACCCGTAAAAAGGTATTGGGCAAAGAATATGTCGAGCGCTCGTACGCCAAACGCACCCCCTTCACGTCTGAACTGCAAGACTTCGTCACCCGAACCGCCTGGGGCACGGTTTGGCAACGCGATGGGCTCAGCCTGCGCGACCGCAGCCTGATCACCTGCGCCTTTGCGGCCGCCACCTGCCGCACCAACGAGTTCAAACTTCATGTGCGCGGGGCGCTCAACAACGGCGTCACCCCCGACGAACTCAAAGAGTTGTGCATCCATTTGTCTCAATATGCGGGTTTCCCGGCCGCGCTGGAAGCTTTCCGCGCCGCCGCCGAAGTCGTTGAAGGCCCTGCCGCATGAAATCGTGGTGGATGGTGGCTGGACCCGCAGGGCCTGAGCTGGATCTGCGCGATGTACCGGCCCCCGTCCCGGCAGCAGGACAGTTGCTGGTGCAAGTCCAGGCTGCCGGCCTGAACCGTGGTGAGTTCATCACCGGGCAAGGGTTGTTGGGCCAGCTCAGCCAGCCCAAAGCCCTGGGCATGGAGGCGGCCGGCACGGTGATCGCCCTGGGGCAAGGCGTGACCGGGTGGCAAGTGGGCCAGCGCGTCATGGGCCGTGCCTTGGGTGGCTTTGCCGAACAGGCCCTGTTGGTCGCCACCGAGGCCATGGCCATGCCCGATCATTTTGAATGGGTGCACGGGGCCTCGCTGCCCATCACCTACATGGTGTCACATGACATGCTGGTGGCGCAGGGCGAATTGGCCGCTGGTGAATGGCTGCTCTTGAACGGTGCGGCCTCAGGGGTCGGCACCGCCAGCCTGCAACTGGCCCAACTCATTGGCGCCCACACCATCGGCACATCCGGTCAGGCCCGCAAACTCGATGCTTTGCGCGCCATAGGCCTCGAGCACGGTGTGCTGACCCGTGGCGGTGGCTTCCGCGACGATGTCATGCGTCTAACCGGCGGCAAAGGGGCGCAGCTGGCCATCAACCCGATCGGGGCCAGCATCCTGGCCGAACAGATTGCCTGCCTCGCTTACCGGGGGCGGTTGGCCATTGTGGGCTATGTCGACGGCCAATTCACCGGGCCGCTGGACATCGGTGTCGTCCATGCGCAACGCCTGCGCATCTACGGCGTGTCGAACAAAAACCGCACACCAGCCGAGCGCACTGCCGGGGTGGCCGATTTCGTTCAGCGTTTTTTGCCGCTCATGGCCCAGCGTCAGATGGTGCCCCTGATCGACCAGGTTTTTCCGTTTGATCAGCTGCCGCAAGCCCGACTACACATGCAAGCCGACCGGCACATCGGCAAAGTGGTCTTGAAAATCGCCTGAGCCATTCGGGCAAACCCCATTTCGATTCCCGCCGTCTGCCACAATACTGATCACTTGACCAACAAAAGACCCGATCAACCTTGGCTGGGCGCGTTCAGCATTGCCTCAGCCAGGTCGTCCCTCATTGAGGGTTGGGTCATCTCAGCAGGAGCTTTTTCATGAAACTCGGCTTTTTCACCATGCCCATACACCCCATAGGCAAGGATTGGCGCCTCACCCTGCGCGAAGACCGCGAGGCATTTATTCTGGCCGACCAATTGGGTTACAGCGAGGCCTATACCGGTGAGCACTCCACCGACCTGGCTGAGAACATCACCTCCTGCACGATGTTCCTCTCCAGCCTGATGGGGCATGTCAAGCGCATGAACCTGGGCACCGGTACCGTCAATATGCCCAACACCCACCCGGCCCGCGTCGCGGCCGAACTCGCCATGCTCGACCACATGCTCGATGGCCGCTTCATCATGGGCATCTCGCCCGGGGGTCTGTTGTCCGATGCCGAGATCTTCGGCAACCTGGGGAAAAATCGCAACGAAATGTTCCTCGAGTCAATCAACACAGTGCTGCAACTCTGGACCAGCGAGCCCCCCTACAACATTGAAGGCAAGTACTGGCAAATCAGCACGGCTCAAACGCTGATGAAGGAAATCGGCCAGGGCTTCCTCCCCAAGCCCCTGCAACGCCCGCATCCGCCCATTGTCGTGACTGCCGTGGCCCCCTTCTCCAAAGGGGTGACGGAAGCGGCGGCGCGCGGTTGGGAGATCATCTCCGCCAACTTCCTCATGCCCGAATGGGTCAAAACCCATTGGCCCAACTATGTGCAGGGTTGCCAACGCATAGGCAAAACCCCTGACCCGGCCCAGTGGCGCGTCGCCAAGTCGATCTTTGTCGCCGACACCGATGCCCAGGCGCGTGACTACGTGATGCACCCGGACAGTCCATATCGCTTTTATTACCGCTCTTTGTTCACCAAGCTGAAGAAAAATGGCCGCATCGAGCTGTTCAAAAACCGAATCGACCAACCCGAGGAAGAGGTCACCGAAGAGTCTGTATTCAATCGACTGGTGTTTTGGGGCTCACCCGAGCGGGTCGCCGACCAGATCCTCGAGTTCAAGTCCCAGGTCGGTGAATTCGGCACCTTGCTCTATGCCGGCAAAGACTGGATGGACGCTGAGGCCGGCAAAAAATCGATGCGCCTGATGGCCGAAAAGGTGATGCCCCGAATCGGGGGCTGAAGGGGCTGAAGGACCCAAAGGCCGCGCCCGCCCCATGCACTTGAATGGGGCTCTAAAATGCAGGTATGGAAAATATCGACGTCATGGTATTGCGTGGTCTGCGCGACTGGCGCCTGGCAGGGCGTCGCGCCCTGCTGGCCACGGTGGTTCGCACCTGGGGCTCTTCGCCGCGCCCGGTGGGGTCGATCATGGCTTTGTGCGAAGACGGCGCGGTACTGGGTTCGGTCTCGGGGGGCTGCATCGAAGACGACCTCATTTACCGCTACACCCAGGCCTACGCCCACAGCCAGGCCGCCAATGCCGAAGAACCGGGGGTCATCCCCAGCGGGGCCCCGCAACGGGTGAAATACGGCATCACCGCCGACGAGGCGCATCGCTTCGGCTTGCCCTGCGGCGGCACGCTCGAATTGGTCCTTGAATTTGACCCCGACCCCACGCTCCTGGCGCAACTGGTCGCAGAGCTCGAAAACGGCCAACTCATGCGGCGTTCACTCGACTTGCAGACAGGCCAAGTCAGCCTCAGCCAGGCCGTCAGCCCGCAAGAGCTGCAAATCAACGACCAGGCCCTGGTCAATACCTTTGGCCCCGAATACCGCATGCTGCTGATCGGTGCCGGACAATTGTCCGAGTACTTGGCCACCATGGCCCGTTTCAACGGCTTTGCCGTCACGGTATGCGACCCGCGCCCCGAATACAGCGGCGCCTGGTCGGTGCCACAGGTCACTCTCACGCGTGAAATGCCCGACGACGTGGTGCAATCGTTCCGACCCGATCAGCGCAGTTGCGTGGTGGCCCTGACCCATGACCCCAAACTCGACGACCTGGCCCTGATCGAAGCCCTGGAAACCCCGGCCTTCTACGTCGGTGCCATTGGGTCCAGGCGCAACAACGACGCCCGTCGGGCGCGCATGAAAGAACACTTTGGCCAAACCGAAGCCAGCTTGCAGCGACTGCGTGGGCCCATAGGCATATACATCGGCAGCAAGATGCCCTCCGAAATTGCCGTCAGCATCATGGCCGAAATACTGGCGGTCAAAAACAACGTGCAATTGCCGCGCGAGATGGATGTGGCCCAGGCCAAAAACGAACGCGAGATCGCCCACAACGACCCCGGTTTGTGGGTCTGCGCACCACGCCGCTGACCCTTTCAGCCTTGGTGGGCCCCCGGGTCAGGCCCGCACCACCCGCCCCGGGTTCAGGGTGTTTTTCGGGTCAAACGCCCGCTTCAGCCGGCGCATCATCTCAATAGCCACCGGGTCTTTGTATTCGGGCAATCGGTCGACCTTCAATTCGCCCACACCGTGTTCGGCAGAGATCGAGCCCCCGAAACGTCGCACGTTCTCATAGACGATGTCGTTCACTTTGTCCTCATACAAGCGCTGAAATTCCCGGAAATCCTGACCTTCGGGGCTTTGCACGTTGTAATGCAAATTGCCATCGCCCAAATGCCCGAAATCGACAAAGCGCGCGCCCGGAATGTGTTCCGCCAGCTCGGCATCGGTCACTTGCACAAATTCGGGAATGGATGAGATCGGGATCGAGATGTCGTGCTTGATGTTCAAACCCTCTTCGGCCTGAGCCAGGGTGATGCTCTCGCGTATGTGCCACAGGTTGCGGGCCTGCGCCAGGCTCTCGGCCACCACCGCGTCGGTGACGCAACCGGCCTCCATGGCCGCCTCCATCAGTGACTCAAAGCGTTCTCGCGCATGCGCCTGAGATTCGCTGTCGGCGTTTTCCAGCAACACGCACCAAGGCGTCTCTTTGAACAGCGGCACACGCAGCTGCGGGTAGTGTTTGTCGACCAGGCTGAGCGAAAACTGGTTCATCACCTCAAAGCCGGTCAATCCCGGCCCCAAATGCTGATGCGCCAGACCCAGCAGGCGCACCGCCTCGGGCATGCCCGGCACCGCCGCCCAGGCCGTCAGAGTGGCGGCGGGCATGGGGAACAATTTCATCGTCGCTGCCGTGATGATGCCCAGTGTGCCCTCGGCCCCG
>JBEAZY010000031.1:0-7259 GCA_041159205.1 Pseudomonadota bacterium | reverse complement strand
AAATCGCTCCGGGGGGCATATCGGCTGGGGCCAAAGCGCCGGGCATGACCAATTCATCGCCGGTCGAAAACAAAGCGACCCGGGGGCGCGGAGCCACCAGCAATTGAGCCAGACCCAGGCTGGCGGCCAGCCCTAACTCTGCGGGCCGCAGGCGTGTGCCTCGTGTCAACACCGTTCGCCCCCGGGTGATGTCTTCACCGCTGCGGCGAATGAATTGGCCAGGCCGGGGGGCCGTCTTGATGCGCACCTGCCCTTCGGCCTGGGGGTCGGTGTCCTCTTGCATGACCACGGCATCAGCGCCGGACGGGATTGGCGCGCCTGTGAAAATTCGCGCCGCCTCACCCTGACTCAGGGGCTGCCCATGGCTGCCGGCAGGAATGCGCTGCGTGACACGCAGCACGGCACCCGTTGGGCCCACATCTGCGCAACGAAGTGCATAACCGTCCATAGAACTATTGTCCTGCGCAGGCACCTGCAACTCGGCCACCAAATCCTGCGCCAGAACCCGGCCATCGGCTTCAAAGGTGTCCACCCGCACAGACACACCGGGCATGGGCGCACGGGCCAGCAGAGCAGGCAATGCCTCATCCAGGGTCAACAGGGGCGGACGCGGTGAATTCATACCCAAGGAGGTTGGTAAACAAGGTCTTCACTATTGTCCAGCATCCAGCGCAAAACCTCTTGCGGCTGGTTCAAATCCAGCACCGGGCGCAGGGTGGTGGGGCGCAACTGATCGGGCACGCTGGTGGCGATGGCCTTGATGAATGGGTCTTCGGGATACAGGGTTTCAGCGCCCGACTCGGGACGCCACACCTCGATTTTGGGCAAATCACTCGACTTGAACCCTTCGACCAGCACCCAGTCGACCCCGTCATATAACTCGGCCAACAAATGATGCACTTTCGGCTCGGCCAGATGTTCATACTCGCGTTGCAGCACCAAGCGGCGGTTGGAGGCGACCAGCACTTCGAAAGCACCGGCCTGGCGGTGGCGCCAACTGTCTTTGCCGGGTTGATCGACGTCAAACTGATGGTGGGCGTGCTTGATCACCGACACCCTCAAGCCCTGCAGCTTCAGTCCGCCGACGATTTGCTCGACCAGGGTGGTCTTGCCCGAGCCCGAAAAACCCGCAAAACCGATGACCTTCATGCGCACTGCTTTGCGATGTAGTCTTTGACCTGCTGCACACTGACCGGCATGACCTGCACGCGTTTGGGCTTTTCTTCAATGCCATTGAATGCAGCCGGGCGATGGGGTTCGCGCCCCAGGGCCTCGACCAGAGTAGACGCAAATTTGATCGGCAAAGCCGTCTCTAGGGCGATCATGGGCACACCGGGCTTGAGGTACTCGCGGGCCACTTTGACCGCATCGGCAGTGTGAGGATCTATGACTTGACCCAGGCGCTGCGCGCAATCGCGGATGGTTTCCAGGCGATTGGCGTGTGTGCTGCGCCCGCTGACAAAGCCATAACGCGTGCGAGCTTGTTCAAACAGGGGGTCAGACGACAGGTCGAAGGCGCCCTTTTGCGACAGCGCCGGCCCAAAAAGTTGCGCCACCCGGGCGGTGTCCCGGCCCAACAAATCGAAAATAAAACGTTCGAAATTGCTGGCCTTCGAAATGTCCATCGAAGGGCTTGAAGTCTCGAATGTATCTGCTGAACCACGCACCCGATAAACGCCGGTGCGGAAGAACTCGTCGAGGACATCGTTTTCGTTGGTGGCCACCACCAGTTGCTCGATGGGCAGGCCCATCTGGCGTGCCACATGGCCGGCACAAACATTGCCGAAGTTGCCACTGGGCACACAAAAGCTGACACGCTGCTCACTGCCGGAAGTGGCCTGAAAGTATCCGGCAAAGTAATAAACCACCTGCGCCAGCAAGCGGGCCCAGTTGATCGAATTGACCGTGCCGATGCGGTAATGGCGTTTGAAGTCGAGGTCGCCCGAGACCGCCTTGACGATGTCCTGACAATCGTCAAACACCCCCTCAATGGCGATGTTGTGGATGTTGGGATCGAGCAGACTGAACATTTGCGCCTGCTGAAAAGGGCTCATCCGCCCATGCGGGCTGGTCATGAAAACACGAACCCCTTGCTTGCCGCGCATGGCGTACTCGGCGGCACTGCCGGTGTCACCCGAGGTGGCGCCAAGTATATTGAGTTCTTCGCCACGGCGACGCAATTCGTATTCGAACAACTGCCCCAGCAACTGCATGGCCATGTCTTTGAATGCCAGAGTCGGCCCATTGGATAGGGCTTCGATGTGCAAATCGCCTTCAAGCCGTCGCAAGGGCACGATCAGGTCTGTGCCAAACACTTCACGGGTGTAAGTCTTGCGGCAAATGTCACGCAAATCAGCCGCAGGAATGTCATCGATGTAAAGCGACAGGATCTCGAAGGCCAGCGCGGCATAACCTTGCTCAGACCAGACGGCACGCCAGTGCTCTAAGCACTGTGCGTCAACCTGGGGGTAACGCTCGGGCAAATACAGGCCGCCATCCGGGGCCAAACCTTCCAGCAGAATTTCGCAAAAGCGGCGACGCTGCGGATCGCCCCGGGTTGACAAGTACTGCATCAGCTCAGGTCTTCCTTGCGCAACCGAATGATCGGGGCCAACACACTGCCCAGTACCTGCATCTGCGCCATGGCCTGATTCATGCGCGCCTCTACGCAGTCATGGGTCAGAATGATCAGGTCGGTCTGGTTTTCGCCGGCATCGGCGGCGCGCTGCAAGACCGCCTCGATGCTGATGCCCGAGCGCGCCAAAATGCCGGTGACCTCGGCCAGCACACCGGCCTGATCGGCGACACGCAAACGCAGGTAGTAACTGGTCACCACCTGATCCATGGGCAGAATGGGCAGATTGCTGAGAGAGTCAGGCTGGAACGCCAGGTGAGGCACGCGATTCAGGGGATCAGCCGTGTGCAATCGGGTGATGTCGACCAGGTCAGCAATGACCGCGCTGGCGGTGGGCTCAGCCCCTGCCCCTTTGCCGTAATACAGGGTCGTGCCCACGGCATCGGCTTGTACCATGACGGCGTTCATGGCGCCTTCGACATTGGCGATCAATCGCTTGGACGGCACCAGACATGGGTGCACGCGCAATTCGATGCCCGCACTAACACGCTTGGCCATGCCCAGAAGCTTAATGCGATAGCCCAGCTGCTCGGCGTAACGGATGTCAGCCGCCTGCAGTTTGGAGATGCCCTCGACGTGCGCTTTGTCAAATTGCACCGGGATGCCAAAGGCAATCGCCGACATGATGGTGGCCTTGTGCGCCGCATCGACCCCTTCGATGTCAAAGGTCGGGTCTGCCTCGGCATAGCCCAGGGCCTGGGCCTGCTTGAGCACGTCTTCAAAGGGCAGCCCCTTTTCGCGCATCTCAGACAAAATGAAGTTGGTGGTTCCGTTAATGATGCCAGCCAGCCATTGGATGCGGTTGGCCGTCAGCCCCTCGCGCAAGGCCTTGATGATCGGGATGCCACCCGCCACGGCCGCCTCGAAGGCCACCATCACACCCTTGGCGCGGGCGGCGGCAAAAATTTCGGTGCCGTGCACGGCAAGCAGGGCTTTGTTGGCGGTGACCACATGTTTGCCAGCTTCAATGGCGGCCATGACCAACTGACGGGCGATGCCATAGCCCCCGATCAATTCAATGACGATATCGATATCGGGGTTGGCAATCACCTCGCGCGCATCGGCCACCACCCTGGCATGCTTCCCCACAATGTCCTTGGCGCGCTCGACATCAAGGTCTGCCACCATGGCGATCTGTATGCCCCGTCCGGCTCGACGGGTGATTTCTTCCTGGTTGCGGGTCAGCACCTCAAATGTGCCGCGTCCAACGGTTCCGATGCCGAGCAGGCCGACTTGTATGGGATTCATGGTGTGGTCAGGGGTGTGTGGCGTTGGGCGGCGAAACGCTTGCGGGCGCCCTCCAAAAAACGGGACAAACGACCGATCGCCTCGATCAGGTCGTCTTCGTGGGGCAGAAAGACGATGCGGAAATGCTGATGATCCGGGTAATTGAAGCCAGACCCTTGCACCAACATGACCCGGGTCGCCTTCAAGACCTCCATGAAGAATTGTCGATCATCTTCAATCGGGTAGACCTCTGGATCCAACCGGGGAAACATATAAAGGGCGGCCTTGGGTTTGACACAAGTCACACCAGGGATTTCAGTGATCAATTTGTGGGCCAAATCGCGCTGACGGCGCAGGCGCCCGCCTTCCTTGATCAGGTCCTGGATGCTCTGGTAGCCACCCAACGCGGTCTGAATGGCATATTGGCCCGGCACATTCGAGCCCAGCTTGATGTTGGCCAGCATATTAAGCCCTTCGACATAATCTCGGGCATGGCTTTTGTCACCGGAAATCACCATCCAACCGGCACGGTATCCGCAGGCCCGGTAGGCTTTGGACAAAGAATTGAATGTCAGGGTCAGCACATCGGTCGACAGACTGGCCAATGCCGTGTGCTTGGCGCCATCGTAGAGGACCTTATCGTAGACTTCGTCGGCCATCAGCACGAGGTTATGCTCGCGGGCGATTTGCACCAGCCCGCGCAGCAATTCATCGCTGTACAGGGCGCCGGTGGGGTTGTTCGGGTTGATCACGACCAAGCCTTTGGTGCGAGGAGTGATCTTGCGCCGGATGTCGTCGAGATTGGGCATCCAGTCGTTGTCTTCGTCACACAGGTAATGCACGGGTTTGCCGCCCGAGAGTGAAGCCACCGCAGTCCACAAAGGATAGTCTGGAGCCGGCACCAGCAACTCATCGCCGTTGTCCAGCAGTGCATTGACCGCCATGGTGATCAGGTCGCTGGCACCGTTGCCCAGATAGATGTCGTCCAACCCCACACCCACCACACCTTGCTGCTGGGTGTAATGCATCACCGCTTTACGGGCAGAAAAAATGCCCTTGCTGTCAGAGTATCCCGCCGAATTGGGCAGGTTGCGGATCATGTCCTGCTGGATTTCTTCCGGTGCCTCAAAGCCAAACGGGGCCAGATTGCCGATGTTGAGCTTGATGATCTTTTGACCCTCATCCTCCATTTGCTTGGCCGCATCCACGATCGGACCACGCACATCGTAGAGCACATTGGCCAACTTGGCCGATTTTTGTATGGGTTTCACTCGCCCCTCCGCAATCAGAGATCAGGGAAACCTATAATTTGACCACAGAAAAGCCCACTTCAACGACTCTGACGCATGAAACTGCAACCTGACCGGATGGAAGTTCAATCCGTCACCGGCTACGGGCCGGGCTGGCTGGCCATCCAAGGCGAGAGAATGCAAACCAGCCTGCTGATCACCTCCGCAGGCTTGCGCCGCCCCCTCAGCGCCCGCACCCCGCAGGCGCTGGCGGCCCGTGACTTTGCCGCCCTGGCCGAATTGCCCATTGAACTGGTCATTTACGGCAGTGGCGCACGTCTGCAGTTTCCGCCCGCCGCCTGGCTGGCGCCATTGATGGCCAAGCGCATTGGCCTGGAAACCATGGACACCGAGGCGGCTTGCCGAACCTACAACATCCTGGCCGGCGAAGGTCGCGACGTGGCGGCCTTGCTGTTGCTGCCGGAACACCCCTGAAAACCCCGATTCGCCGGGCTGGGCAGGCACAGCCCGAACAGGGTCAATTCGGGTTAAAATAGTCTGTTGCTTCGCAGCCCTTGCCCCCAACCTGATACAGACTCCCACCATGGCCATCGTCGTCAACAAACCCATCCCCGAATTCGAAGCGCCGGCCACTGGCGGCATCAAGGTCACCAACCATTCGCACTTGGGTCACATCGTGGTGCTGTATTTCTACCCGAAGGACAACACCCCCGGTTGCACCACTGAAGCCATGCAGTTTCGTGACAAATACAAAGACTTCACCAAGGCGGGTGCAGTCGTCTTTGGCGTGTCGCGCGACAATATGAAGTCGCATGACGACTTCAAGAACAAACTCGAACTGCCTTTCGAGTTGATCGCCGACACCGAAGAAAAAATGTGTCATATGTTTGGCGTGGTCAAAAACAAGATCATGTACGGCAAAAAAGTCAAAGGCATCGAGCGCAGCACTTTCCTGATCGGCGCCGATGGCGTCTTGCGCCAGGAGTGGCGTGGCCTGAAAGTACCCGGCCACGTCGACGAGGTGCTCAAGGCCGTCAAGGCACTGAAAAAATCTGCCGCAGCCACAGCCTGAACTGCCTACTTGCGGGCTGGTTTTTTTTGTTATCATGGTTTCATGCCGCTGACGTCACCATCGCTAGCTCGCTTCAACCAAGCCGCCAGGTCATTGGCGGCTTTTTTATTTCTCCTCACCCCGCTCACCCACCATGCCTTTGCCTCCGCCCCCTGCCAAGCGCGCCGACTGGTTGTCGCTCGAAGCCCTGAAAACACCGTCCGCACGGGCCGGAAACAAAGCCAATGGGCATGCGGCACCCCCGAAATGGTTGAGCCCACCGCCTGAGGTGACCGAGCCCAGCGTGGCTTTGGAAGCCGCGCCTGAGCTCCCCTTCGAGCCTGCGCCGGCCACCCCGAACAGCACTCGCCGCCCGGCCACGAATCGGGCCACAAAACCTGCCCGTAAGCGGGGGCTGGGCCCCATCAAACTCTTTGTGCTGGACACCAATGTGCTGATGCACGACCCGATGTCATTGTTTCGTTTCGAAGAGCACGACATCTATCTGCCCATGATGGTGCTGGAGGAACTCGACAGCAATAAAAAGGGCGTGACTGAAGTGGCCCGAAATGCCCGCCAGGCGAGTCGCACCCTGGATGCGCTGGCCGCCATCCAGGGGGCAGAAATCACCCAAGGTTTGGCGCTTAGCAGCCTGGGCCACAAAGAAGTCGGCGGGAAGATCTTTTTCCAGACCCAGGCCTTGGACATGAGCCTGCCTCTGGGTCTGCCGCAAGGCAAAGCCGACAATCAAATTTTGGGGGTGGTGCAGGCCCTGCGCCAGATCCATGGCGGGCGTGAAGTGGTGCTGGTGTCGAAAGACATCAATATGCGCATCAAAGCGCGCGCCCTTGGACTGGCCGCCGAAGACTACCAAAACGACAAGACGCTGGAAGATGGCGACCTGCTCTATTCGGGTTGGTTGGCCCTGCCCAAAGATTTTTGGGCCAAACACGGCAAAAGCGTGGAGAGTTGGCAATCGGGTGGTCAAACCTATTACCGCATCAGCGGCCCCGTGGTGCCTGATTTGCACATCAACCAGTTTGTCTATCTTGAATCTCCGGGCGAGCCCAGCCTGTACGCCCGGGTGGCCGAGATA
>JBEAZY010000030.1:0-17836 GCA_041159205.1 Pseudomonadota bacterium | reverse complement strand
GCGAGCGGAAAAGCCCACAACCAGGTGCGGCGCAAGCCGTAAAAGTCGAGCGCGATGCCCATGAAAAACTGGCTCAGACCAAATGAAAAGGCAAATATTGCGGCAAAAAAGCCCAGGTCCTGGGCCGATAACCCAAAGTCTTGCTGCAAGCCGGATGCCATCATGGCGGTCACGCTGCGGTAGGCCTGACTCAGGCCGAAAGCATAGATCAGAGCGAACAACGGCATCCAGGGCAAGGGGGCATCGTTGGGGTCGCGGTGGGAAGCGGTGCCGACATGGGTGGCCACTGGGTCAGTGGCCTTTGAGTGATCTGTCGTCATGAAGCCTGCATTTTGCACCAGGGGACTCGCAAGCAGATTGGGCTTCCCTAGGGTAAATCCTAAATTTGAAAGGGGCTTTTTTGTATACAGTTTGGCACACAATCATAGGAATGTGCAGGCCGATGCAATGAGTTTTGATGAATCGCGATCCAATCCATCGGACAGCACCCGTTGCTGCGAGCAACTTAGAGAATTTGGCGCAAGCGGGTATGGGCCTAAGCGCCGAGCCACCCAGATCACCTAAAAAGCATGCTCAGGAGACCCCCATGGATTCAAGCTCTGTTCACCCGGTTGACGAACACTTGCCGATCAGCAAACTGACCGCCCTTGGCGTGCAACACGTGCTGGTGATGTACGCCGGCGCAGTCGCAGTGCCGCTCATCATCGGGCGCGCCCTCAAGCTCAGCCCGCAAGAGGTCGCCTATCTGATTTCGGCCGATTTGTTCTGTTGTGGCATCGTCACCCTGATTCAATCACTGGGTGCCACCCAATGGTTGGGCATTCGCTTGCCCGTCATGATGGGGGTGACCTTTGCTTCGGTGGCGCCCATGGTCTCCATGGCCAACGCGACCCCTGGCGCAGCCGGGGCCCAGTTGATTTTTGGCTCGATCATCGGCGCTGGCCTGATATCGATTCTCATCGCCCCATGGGTCAGCCGGATGTTGCGCTATTTCCCGCCGGTGGTCACCGGCACCATCATTGCGGTGATCGGAATCAGCTTGATGCGCATCGGCATCAACTGGATTTTTGGCAACCCCTTCGGGCCCACGGCGCCCAGCATCGTCAATCCGGCGCACAAAGAATGGCTGGATGCGGCGGCAGCCGCCGCCAGTTCGCCCGGCTCTGTGTTGCCCCCCATGCCCAAGGATTTGGCACTGCTGCCCAAGATGCCCAACCCCAAATACGCTGACCTCACCGGCGTGGGCATTGCCGCCCTGGTGTTGGTCTCGATTTTGTTGATCGCGCGTTACGCCAAGGGCTTTCTCGGCAATATTTCTGTCTTGCTGGGCATCGTGATTGGTGGCGTGGTGGCCACCGCGATGGGGCTGATGAACTTTGACAAAGTGGGCAAAGCCGCCTGGTTCGATCTGGTGCTGCCCTTTCAGTTTGGCACACCGGTATTTGACCCGATGCTGATTCTGACGATGACGCTGGTGATGATCGTGGTCATGATCGAGTCGACCGGCATGTTTCTGGCCCTGGGCGAGATGACGGGCCGCCAGGTCGACCAGGCCGCCTTGACGCGCGGCCTGCGCACCGACGGACTGGGCACACTGATAGGCGGGATCTTCAATACCTTCCCCTACACCAGCTTTTCGCAAAACGTCGGGCTGGTGGCCGTCACCGGGGTCAAGAGCCGCTTTGTGTGCGTTGCCGGTGGACTGGTGATGATCGCATTGGGCTTGTTACCCAAAATGGCCGCCTTGGTCGAGTCCCTGCCCACCGTCGTGCTCGGTGGCGCCGGTCTGGTGATGTTCGGCATGGTGGCTGCCACCGGCATTCGAATTCTGGGAGGGGTGGACTTCCGCCACAACCGATTCAACGCCCTGATCGTGGCCATCTCGATAGGCATCGGCATGATCCCCCTGATCGCGCCGAACTTCAAACAGTGGATGCCTCACGGCCTGCACTCGTTGATCGAGTCGGGCATCTTGCTGGCGTCGATCAGTGCGGTCCTGCTGAACCTGTTCTTCAACGGGGCCAGCGGCAACGACCGCGATGCCATCGAAGCCGCCAAACAGGCGGAGGCGCATTGAGCGTTCGCCTTAACCCACCATGCGCGACCACATCGCTTTGGAACCTGCTTCAAGCAAAGGTCATTTGCACCTTGACGGCCTGTTGGCGGTCTGCCGCCAGGGCAAAAGCTTCTTCAAAGCGGGTGTAGGGCAGGCTGTGGGTGATGAGTGGCTTGACGTCGATGCGGCCCTGGTTCATGAGATCCACCGCCAACGCAAACTCGGGGTGAAAGCGAAATGAGCCCCGCAGGTCAAATTCTTTGGCCACCAGCACATTGAGGGGGATGCTGATCTCACCACCGGTGCCCACCTGCACCAGGATACCGCGAGGCTTCAGCACTTCAAATCCGGTGCGCAGTGCCTGTGCATTGCCGCTGGCTTCAAAAAGCACATCGAAGCCACCTTTGTTGGCCTTGTAGGGCTCTAGCTGTTCGGCTTGGGTGGTCATGTTCACAGTCAGGTCAGCACCCACCTGGCGCGCACGCGCCAGGGTTTGGTCGGTGACGTCGGTGGCCACGACCTGAGTCGCGCCCGCCAATCTGGCCGCCATGACGATCAATGACCCGATGGGGCCGCAACCGGTGACCAGCACACGCTGCCCCATCAGATCACCGGCACGTTTGACGGCATGCAGCGCCACAGAGAGTGGTTCTGCCATGGCCGCCTCAGCGTCGGTGACGGTGTCGGCCACCGGATGGGCTTGCCAGGCCTCGATCACCATCTCTTGGCGAAACGCGCCCTGAATATGCGGCCAGGGCATAGCACTGCCGTAAAAGCGCATATTCAGGCAATGGTTGTGCTGGCCCTTTTGACAATATGCGCATTCGCCACAAGGTCGACTGGGGCTGATGGCCACCCGGGTGCCGGGCTTCATTCCAGTGGCTTGCGCGCCCGCTTCCAAAACCACCCCCGAGACCTCGTGGCCCAGCACCATGGGCTGCTTGACCCGCACAGTGCCAAAGCCACCATGCTGGTAGTAGTGGAGGTCTGAGCCACAAATGCCCCCGGCCCTCAAACCCACCCGCAGTTGCGTGGGGCCCAGGGGTTCTGAGGGTAAATCGACGATGCGCAGATCGCGGGCGGCGTGTATGACCAGGGCGTCGGGCATGGGGCTTTCCTTTTAAAGGGTGGCGGTCACGCCGCCGTCGACATACAGCACATGACCATTGACAAAATTGGAGGCCGGGCTCGATAAAAAGATCGCCGCCCCGACCAGATCGGTCACGTCACCCCAGCGTCCACTGGGGGTGCGGTTGACCAGCCAGGCGCTGAAAGCCGGGTCATTGACCAGGGCTTGGGTGAGCTCGGTTTTGAAATAGCCGGGACCTAAGCCGTTGACCTGAATACCATGCTTGCCCCAATCGATGGCCATGCCTTTGGTGAGCATTTTCATGGCCCCCTTGGACGCCGCATAGGGCGCGATGCCGGGCCGGCCCAGTTCGCTTTGGACCGAGCAGATGTTGATGACCTTGCCGCTTTGTCGCTCGATCATGCGCTTGGCGACGGCACGCGAGACCAGGAAAGCGCTGTCCAGATTGGTGCGCATGATGTTGTGCCATTGCTCGACCGGAAACTGATCCAGCGGCGCACGAAACGTCATGCCCGCGTTGTTGACCAAAATGTCGATGGCACCGATGCGGGTTTCGATGTGGTCAATGGCCGCATCCACCTGGTCTGGCGAGGTGACGTCAAAGGCGTGGGCCTGTACCTGCCGCGCCGGGTCTTGCCCCCAGGTGGCGGCCTGGCTGCGCAGGGTCTGACTGGCCTGCTCGAGTTTGGCGGACTGGCGACCATTCAGAATCACGCGGGCGCCAGCCGACAACAAACCGCTGGCCAGGGCCAGACCGATGCCACCGCTCGAGCCGGTGATCAGCGCCGTGCGGCCTGTGAGGTCAAACAGTTGCAGGGCGGGGGGGTTGGGCTTGGGGGTCGCGGGCATGGGGTGCATGGAGGTTGAAGTTGTCGCCCATTATGCGAAAGAATTCCTGGATGCCAAGCAAAGTAAACCCGCAGGCTGGCCTGTCTCCGGCGACCCTTCAGGGCTTTTGTAGGGCCTGCAGCTGTGCCGACAAAGCCCGCACAGCGGCGCTCAAGTCGCGTATTTCCTGTTCACGCAAGAGATCGATTTTTTCATGCAGCAACTCGATTTCCAGTTCAGCCTTGACGTTGACCTCATAGTCGTTGTTGGCGTTTTGCCGGTCTACTTCCGCCTGGCGGTTTTGACTCATCATGATTGCCGGTGCGGTGTATGCGGCCTGAAACGAAAGCACCAGATTGAGCAAAATAAAGGGATAGGGGTCCCAGGCCTGTGAACCGTTGGCCAGGTTCCAGCCTATCCAGGCCGTGATGAGCACGCTTTGCAGGGAGATGAAGGCCCATGACCCCACGGTGGCCGCCACCCGGTCGGCCACTCGCTGCCCCAGCGTCGGGGCCTTGGGTGCGGGGCCATGTGCGGGCAGTTCATTGCAGCGCCGGTGATCACGCCGGTGGTGGCGCAGCCTATCCAGCAACTGGCGGTCACTCTGTGTAGCGGTCGGTGTGGAGAGAACAGAGGCAGTATGGGCGGTCATGGGGGCTCCTGGGGGGTCGCAACTTCGCCTTGGGTGATGGTCTTGATCGCATGGCCCTAGACTCAGTGGGCATGTACCAAGACATGGAGTGTGAAAAACAACTCACCATAACAAAAAAGCACCGAGAAACTCAGTGCTTTTTGAAAAAATGGCGCGGCTGGCAGGATTCGAACCCACGACCCCTTGGTTCGTAGCCAAGTACTCTATCCAACTGAGCTACAGCCGCGCAGAAGGAAAATTATAACACCAAATGACCACCCTGCCCGACCTGCAGTGTTCTGGTGCCCAAGGGCGCAGACCAGGCCAAGCGGGCTTCATGCGGGGTGTTGCAGCCCGAGGGGGCCGGGTGGGGACAGGGGTGCTTGCCGGGTCTGGTTATAGATTTTGTCAAACAGGATTTGCACCAGATTGGGCGCCGACATGATGTGGGTGATGCCCAGCGAATCGCGCAGCACGAAGGTGCAATCGGGATGATTCAGGACGCAACTGTATCCCCAGAGTGCGCCCCGGGTTTCGCAAGTGACCCGCCACTGCAACTCTGCCCCGTCTCGCACAAAACACGCCTCCAATTCAACTGACAGGCCATATCTCTCCATTTGATCCAGCAATCTGGGCCAATCGACCGTCAGCAGTCGCGCCAGCTCCCGTTCCCGCCGCAGCAAAATCATGGATTGCCTCACTTCCGCCTCGCCGATCGTCATGACCATGGTGCGCTCCTTGTGTTGATGCATGAAGGGACGTTTTGGTGCATGGCCCCGCCCAGAGCACCCTCTGGCGGGCGTTTATGGTGCAAGGCCCCGCGTTCAATCATCACCAAGCCACCATTGCAATGTGTATGCCAGCCCTTGCTGGCATCGTCTCGGGTTCAAGTCAGCAATTCAAAAGGGTTGCTTGTCCATAATTCACGCTTTCAGGCCTAACTCGAAGCACCATGCAAGCACCCCAGCAAGACTCACCGCTGATTGAAACAAGCTTGCCACCCCGGGGATGGTGGCCCAGGGTTTACCATGAGTTGTTTGATCTCCATCATGCCAAGGGCATGGCCCATCGACTGGAAAACTGGGTGGGTTGGCTGATCATCCTGAGCGCTGTGGCGATCGTGGCCGAACACAACCCCTTGATTGAAGCCAACTTTGGTGATTTGCTGCGCTGGTTTGACTGGATCAGCGTGGGCTTGTTCACCCTCGAGTACCTGTTGCGCTTGGGCGCATCAAAACACGATCCGCAATACGCAGGCCAACGCTGGGCCCGCCTTCGGTACGCCTTCAGCCCCTATGCGCTGATCGATTTGGTGGCCATCGCGCCGTTTTATTTCGCCAGCATGGTGACCCTCGACGTTGAAATGTGGCGTCTGTTGCGCTTGTTGCGGCTCATGCGCATCTTCAAACTCTCGCGATATGCGGTGCCGGCCTGGAAAGAGTTCATGGCGCTGAACGCGCACCGCAGCTTCCGGGGCAAGGTTTATGCCCTGTTGGAACCCACCGGCCATTCCGGACGGCTGCATGTGTATGTCGATAACTTCATTATGTTTTGGGTTTTGGTGTCCATCGTCTCGGTGGTGCTGGAGTCGGTCGAGAGTGTGCAGCAAACCTTGGCGCTGGAGTTCCACGTGATCGACGTGCTATCGTTTTCCATCTTCACCATCGAATACGCCGCACGCCTGTATTCGGCACCCGAGAACCCGCACTTTCGCCACCGCTGGCTGCCGCGCTGGGCCTATGCGCGCAGCGGGCCGGCGCTGATTGATCTGCTCACCATCTTGCCTTTTTTACTGGAACGGTTTTTACCGGTACAGATCGATTTGCGCTTCTTGCGCGTGTTCCGTCTGGCGCGGCTGCTGAAACTCACCCGTTACACCACTGCCGCAGGCACCCTTTATAAGGTCATCCGACGCGAGTGGCAAGTGATCATGGCAGCCGTGTTCGTCATGATGCTGATGGTGGTGCTCACAGCCAGCATGGGATACATCTTCGAACACGAGGCCCAGCCGGACAAGTTTGAGAATATCCCGCAATCGATTTATTGGGCGGTCGTCACACTGGCTTCGGTCGGTTACGGCGACATCTCGCCGGTGACGCCCATGGGGCGAGCTTTGACGGTGGTGTTAGCGCTCATGGGCATTGGCATCTTCGCCATCCCCGCCGGTTTGCTGGCCTCAGCCTTCACCGATCAGTTGCGGATTGAGCGTGAGGCCTTCAAAGCCAAGTTGCTGCACGCATATCACCATGAAGGTCAACTCGACGCCAAGGCGCGATCCATTCTGGCCGAAGAAACCGAAAGATTGCACCTGTCGGCAGAGGACGTAGCTCGACTGACCCAAGAAGCCCGGGCCAGTTTCGAAGAAGAGAAAAACGAGGAACGCAAGCGCATCAAGGCCGTGGTGATTGACCCTCAGGCGCACCCCCAGGTGGCCTACGATCAGTTGCGCTTGCTGGTGTTGCAACTGAAACTCTTGACCGAAGCCAGCGGGGGCGCCCAGGCGCTAAGTCGGCACATTGAGCCGCAACACGACCAGGCCGAATTGACCCGGGAACTGCTGCAGACCCTGCAAGCCCATCAGGACAAGCAACGCGCCGCCTCCTGAGCAGCGATGCGACCTTCATCGGTCGGAATGACCCATATTTCTACCGGGCTGTCGATGGCTTGGATGGCCACAGGCCGATCACCTCTGGCTTGTTGGTTCAGCGTGGGGTCGATATGCACCCCTGCCCAAGCCAGGTCGCGGCACACGCGCAGTCGCAATGCCCCATCGTGCTCGCCTATGCCTCCGCTGAAAGCCAACACATCCAGC
This sequence comes from Pseudomonadota bacterium, assembly GCA_041159205.1. Classification (GTDB taxonomy): domain Bacteria; phylum Pseudomonadota; class Gammaproteobacteria; order Burkholderiales; family Burkholderiaceae_C; genus Limnohabitans. The sequence continues at coordinate 10,419 of JBEAZY010000030.1, read as the reverse complement.
CCCTGCAAGACAGCCATGACTGCACCGCACTCACGCACCACCCGACGCTCGAACAAATCGATCGCCAAAGCGGCTGTGGCTTGGTCACTGGCACGCAGCTGTCGCATGTCGGCACTGATGCCGGAGACGCCCAACAAGCCGCTTTCTTTGTACAACAACCGTTGAATTTGCTCATGTGTCCACCCCTGTTCCAACAGATAGAGCAAAACACCGGGGTCCAAAGCCCCGCTGCGGGTGCCCATCATCAGGCCATCGAGGGCTGAAAAGCCCATGGAGCTGGTGCGACTCTGCGACTGCCACGCCCCGCACAAGCTGGCCCCGTTGCCCAGGTGGGCCATGATGACGCGCCCTTGGGCGCGGCCACTCTGCTGCTGCAGGGTTTGCATGATGAATTGGTAAGACAGGCCATGAAACCCGTAGCGGCGCACCCCCTGCTCACTCAGTTGAGCAGGCAAGGCAAAGCGTTGCTCTTGTGGATCTTGGGCGGTATGAAAGGCGGTGTCAAAGCAGGCCACCTGGGGCATGTTTGGAAATGCGCGCATGAACGCGCGTATGCCGGCCAGATTATGCGGTTGGTGCAATGGGGCCAATCCGTTGAGCAAAGACAACTGCGCCAAGACCTCTTGTGTCACCCTCACCGCCTTTTTGTAGTCAGGGCCGCCATGAACCACGCGGTGCGAAACCGCTTCCCATTGCGGCATGTCGGACCAGCTACCGAGCAATGTCGCCAAACGCCCCAAGGCCAGATCGAAAGGTGCGCCGGAACCGCTCAAGGCCTCCTCATGAGTGGGTTGCCCTGGCCGTGTGTAGCGCAAGCTGGGCTGCCCATGGGGTTCGAGCCCTTCAAACGACCCACTGAGCCAGGTGGCACCGACCTCATGGCCGTTCAACTGGTGCAAGGAAAATTTCAACGACGAGGAACCGGCGTTCACACTCAAAATGGCCATGGGGCTTGCCTCAACGTCGCAACTGTTGTTGCCGGATTGGATCTTGTCGGGCGCGGTGCGCCGCCACCAAGGCCAGCAGGGCCGAGGCGACCCGGGTCATGGCGCTGTCGGCTCGGCTGGTGAGGGCAATGGGCACGCGCGCGCCCACCACCAAGCCGGCACCGCTGGCCCCTGCCAGGTATTCGAGTTGTTTGGCCAGGATATTGCCTGATTCCAAATCAGGCACCATCAGAATATCCGCATCACCCGCCACCGCAGAGGTGATGTGCTTGATCTGGGCCGCATGCATCGAGATGGCATTGTCGAATGCCAAAGGTCCGTCGATGAGTCCACCTAGGATTTGGCCCCGGTCAGCCATCTTGCACAAGGCGGCGGCATCGAGGGTGGCAGGCATCTCGGGGTTGACTGTTTCGACCGCAGCCAATACAGCGACTTTGGGTTGCGTGACGCCCATAGACCGTGCCAAGTCTATGGCGTTTTGCACGATATCGGCTTTGTCACGCAGCGAGGGGGCGATATTGAGTGCCGCGTCTGTGACCCACAAAGGTTTGGGGTACATGGGCACGTCAAACCGGAACACATGCGACATGCGGCGCCCGGTGCGCAAGCCGGGCTGTTGCACCACCTCATGCAGCAGTTCATCGGTGTGCAAGCTGCCTTTCATCAGGATTTCCACATCGCCGGCCACCGCGCGACGAACAGCTTCGACTGCTGCGGCATGGCTGTGCGGCACATCCACACATTCGAGGTCTTGCAAGGACACGCCAGCGGCTTGGGCGGTGGCGCGAATTTTGGAAACCGGGCCGATCAAAACGGGGATGATCAGGCCATGCTCGGCGGCACTGATCGCACCCTCCAGGGACTCAGGGTCACATGGATGAACCACCGCGCATCGGACGGCACTCAGCCCTTTGCCCTGCGCCAACAAGGCCTTGAAACGGGCTTGCGGGTCGATCAGTTGTATCTGCGGTGCGGTGACACGAGGGCGGCGAACCTTCTCTGTCGGGGCCAACACCAAGGCCAAGCCATGCAGCACCTGCTGCAGATGCTGGTTGAGTACCTGACAATCGAGTTCGACCTGGCGCTTGGCCAGGTCTTTGCTCAGGACCTTGACTTCCACTGTCAGTGTATCGCCCACACGCACGGGCCGGGTGAAGTGCAAATCCTGGCGCAAATAGATGGTGCCCGGCCCCGGAAACTCGGTGCCCAGCAAAGCAGAAATCAGTGACCCACCCCACATTCCATGGGCGATGACGCCATGGAACAAGGTGTCCTTGGCGTATTCAGGGTCCAGATGGGCGGGGTTGGTGTCACCCGACACGGCCGCAAAAGCCTGGATGTCGGCCAGAGTCAGTTGACGCACCAGGCGTGCGGTCTGTCCGGGTTGCAACTCTTCCAGGGTGTGGTTCTCAATCCAGGTGTCTTGGGGTGTGGGCATGGGAAAATCGAAGGGAGGGACCATGCGCCCGATTGTGTCGGGCCATTCTTACAGCATCACTTCAACAAGCGTCGCAGGTCATCGGCCAGCGCCTGTGCCCCCAACCCGTAGCGGGTGTACAAGCGTATGCGTCCTTGCGGGTCGTAAATGAAACTGGCTGCCGTGTGGTCTATGGTGTAACTGGTGGGGGTCTTGCCATCGACCTTTTTGTAATACACCTTGTAGTGTTTGGCGGCTTGAGCCAGTTGGTCCGCATTGGGCACCAAAGCCACATAGCCGGGATCAAATGAGCCCATATAGGCCTGCAGCAACTCTGCCGTGTCGCGCTCCGGGTCGAGAGTGACAAACACCCCTTGCACCCGATCACCCAAGGGGCCCAGCAATTGCCGCGCCTGGGTCAATTCCTGCAGGGTGGTCGGACACACATCGGGGCATTGTGTATAGCCAAAAAACAGCACCACCGCCTTGCCTTGAAAATCGGCCAAGCGGCGGGTGCGACCTTGCGTATCCGGCAGTTCAAAATCGAGGGCGTAGTTGGCCCCGGTGATGTCGATCGATTTGAAGCCGGGGGTGTCTTGACAGGCCGTTAGCCCCCCCAAGACCAAGGCCAGACCCAGGATGGCGCGGCGTTGCAGTGGCACGGTCATGTTCATCGTTGCGCTCAGAGATAGTGGTCGATCAGCAAAGCCGCAAACAACAGGCTGAGGTGGATGAGAGAAAAGCGGAATGTTTTGCGCGCCAAGGTGTCTGAGTACTGTCGCCACAAAGCCCAGCCATAGTAACAAAACATCAGACTCAGCGCCATGGCACTGATCAGGTAAAACCAACCGCTCATGCGATAGATGAAGGGCATCAGACAAGCCGCCCACAAAATCAGGGTGTAGAGCAAGATTTGCAATCGGGTGAACTCATTGCCATGGGTCACGGGCAGCATGGGCAAACCAGACTGACGGTAGTCTTCCACCCGGTACAGAGCCAGTGCCCAGAAGTGCGGCGGAGTCCAGAGGAAGATGATGAGGAAAAGAATCAGCGCCTCGGGGCCGACCTCGCCCGTCATGGCCGCCCAACCCAACACCGGGGGCATTGCCCCGGAAGCGCCACCAATGACGATGTTTTGCGGAGTCAGGGGTTTGAGGATGACGGTGTAGACCACCGCATAGCCGACAAAGGTCGCAAAGGTCAGCCACATGGTCAGGGGGTTGACCGCCCAATACAAGAGGGCCGAACCCAAACCGCACAATATGGCAGAGAAAAGCAAAGTGTCGCGGTCGCTGAGCTCACCCTTGGCAGTCGGTCGCCATGCGGTGCGCTTCATGCGGGCATCGATGCTCTTTTCGACGATGCAGTTGAATGCGGCGGCGGCACCCGCGACCAGCCAGATGCCCAGACAAGCCAGAGCACCCAACCGAATGTCTGCCCAAGAGGGCACCCCGGGCACCGCCAGCACCATGCCGATCAGGGCGCAAAAAACGATTAGCTGAATCACGCGCGGCTTGGTCAGGGCATTGAACTGGCGCCAGCGTGAGGGCAAAGATGCGGTCTGATTCATGCGATATTTCGGGTCAGGATAGAAGAACTCGCTTGTTGCCAGGCCAGCACCAGCACCACCACCATGGCCGCAGCGCCACCGGTGTGCAGCACCGCTGCGACCATGGGCCAGCCCAGCACCACATTGCTCAAGCCGGTGAGGCTTTGCAAGGCCACCAAAACAGCCAAGGCGCGGCCCAGGCCCGGCAGGCCACGGCGATACATGCCCCAAGACAATGCGATCATGACACAGACCACAGCGTAAGCGGCCAGTCTATGGGTGTAATGAATGGCGGTCAGGGCCTGGAAGGGCAACAGCTCACCCCATGCCGTAAAGCCCAATGGGCGCCATAGCTGGAACCCCAGGTCAAACGCCATCTCGGGCCAGAAGCTGCCTTGGCAACGGGGGAAGGTGTCGCAGACCAAAACAGCGTAATTGGTGCTGACCCAGCCGCCCAGCGCAATTTGGACGCCCAACACAAGCAAACCCGCGGCCAACCAGGGGCGCAGGCGCGGGTCACGGGCTACACGCTGCGGGGTCAGGCTGTTTTGCAACAGGGCCGCTTGTCTGGCCAACAAAGCCAGCAAGACCATGCCCCCCATCAAGTGCAGGGTGACGATGGCCGGAAACAGTTTCATGGTGACCGTGAGGGCCCCAAAAGCCCCCTGCACGCAGACCCAGACCAAGGTCAGGGTGGCCCCCCAGACGCCGGCGTTCTGTTCACCCCGTCGGTGACGATACCAAGCCATGGCACACAACGTCAGGATGAGTCCGCCAACGCCGGTGGCCAGGTAGCGGTGCACCATTTCCACCCAGGCCTTGCCATGGGTGACCGGGCCGGTGGGCATCAGATCTTGCGCGGCCTGAATCTGGCTGCGAGCGCCGACCGGTGTGGCTTGGCCATAACATCCGGGCCAATCGGGGCAACCCAGCCCTGAGTCCGACAGGCGCGTGAAGGCCCCGAACAAAACCAGATCGAAAGTGAGAAACAGGGTGACCCAGGTCAGGCGCGTGACCAAGGCATGGCGCCCCTGCCCCCGGAATTGCCAAACCACCCAGGCCAGAGGTAAAGCTGCAACCAGTGTCCCCAGCAGCAGCAACTGAGCGGTCGGCCCGAAATGATAAAGGGGCGTGTCCATGTCCATCATCGGCCCGCCTGGTCCCAGCCTGCGGAAGCTCGCAAAAGGCGCTCGATGTCACGCTTGATGCGTGGCAAATGGGCCCGGTCGATCGGTGCCGGAAAGCGCATCATCCATTCGCCCATGGGGTCCACCAGATACCAATGGTCGCTCAATGCATGTCCGGGTTGGGCTTGCAGCCAGTCTTGCAGCATCTGCGCATTGACCCGCAACACCACGGCCTCGCTCAGACCGGGTCGTATGGCCACGGGCACTTCGGCCTGATCGTTGATCAGCCAGACCCAATCGAGGCGATCTCGCTCACGCCCCAGACCTGTCAACAATTGGCGTTGCAAGTACAAGCCTTCCTGGCATTGGGCGTCACAGGCGCCAGAGCCCACACTGATCAACAGCCATTGTTGCTTCAGGCTGGGCAAGGCCACGGTGCGTTGATTCAGATCGACGCCATCGATGGGGGGAATGGCGCGGGAAGGCTGAATCAATTGCCCATAGCTCTTCTGGTTTTGCGGCCGGATCACGTAATAAGTGAAATAGGAGGCCACCACCGGGGCGGCGCAAACCAGCAACACGGCCAGCATGCGCCAACGACCGGCCCGGGTGCGTTGACGGTCGGCCTGCATGATCGAGCCCGGGGCGGGCAGGCTGTAAACCGTCAGGTCCAGCGGTTGATCGTTATGGGATTCAGTGGGTGTTTTGTCGGCCATGGCGCAAAGGGCGAAAGATCAGGAACCAGACAGAGAGCAGAAACAGCGCAGCGCTCATGGCAAACCATTGGAACGCATACCCCCAGTTGGTGTGGGCCGTCGATGAAGGCATCGGCCAATCACGCACCAACTCGGCGTCTGAAGGGTCGGTCTGCAGCACCACCGCCGCCACCGACAGCCCCCATTGCTGTCGCAGTTCCGGGACATTGATATTGTGCCGAATTCGCGTATCCCCGGTATTCCGGGGCGATTGAGGGTCTTGCAATTCCAACCATTTGGAGGGCGGGGCTGCCAAACGCCCCTGAATGCGGACCAACTGCAGGTCTTCCGACAGCTTGGGCGTGGCCAGGGCGTCACGCAAATCGCGGGCGACCCAGCCGCGCTGGACCAGAACCACGGTTTTGTCATCCATCAGCAATGGGGTCATCACCCAGAAGCCCGGTCGTCCCTGGTACACCCGGTTGTCCAAAAAAAGCGTGTACCGATGAACCCAAAATCCCTCCAAACTGACTCGGCGGTGCATTTCACCCCACAGAGCTGGCTGCTCGCGCAAATCATCTTCGGTCAGCACCGGTGCCTTCAACTGTTCATCCATGGCCTGTTGCAATGCCAACTTTTGGTCGGCCCGATTCAATTGCCAACGCCCAAGCGAGGCCGTGGTGACGATGGCCGTCAGGGCCAAGGCGACCCATATCCACCAGCGTGCGGTACCCAGGAAGCTGCGCATAAAATCGTGATGAGTCAATCGTTCAGATGGATGCCATGAAATACATCGTTGTCATCGCCTTCATTGCCATTTTGGGCAGTTTGGGCGCTGCCCTTTTTCACATGATGCGCGACGGTCGCCATGGCGAGGCCAAAACCAGTCGCATGGCCAAAGCCCTGGCTTTGAGGGTTGGTTTTTCCATTTTGTTGTTCTTGTGCATCCTGCTGGCCTGGAAACTGGGGTACATCCACCCCACAGGCATCCCACTCCAGTCATGAAAAAGCCAACCCGCGGGTTGGCTTGAGGATGTCAGAGGCAGTGGGTTCTCACATCCAGTAAACCAGGATGTACAGACCCAACCAGACCACGTCCACAAAGTGCCAGTACCAAGCCGCACCTTCAAAACCGAAATGACGCTCGGCACTGAAATGGCCTTTTTGCAGGCGCAAAGTGATGACCAGCAACATCAGCATGCCCAGAAACACGTGGAAGCCGTGAAAACCGGTCAGCATGAAGAAGGTTGAGCCGTAGGCGCCAGAGGTCAACTTGAGGTTGAGGTCGCTGTAGGCGTGAAAGTACTCGTAGCCCTGCACAAAAAGGAAGATCACGCCGAGCAACACGGTCAACCACATGAAGGTGATGGTCTTGGCGCGCTGATTTTCACGCAGGGCGTGGTGTGCGATGGTCAGGGTGACGCCCGAGGACAACAACAAAGCGGTGTTGATGGTCGGCAACCAGAATGGGGTCATGGTCTGAAAGGGCTCGATGATGCCGGCCGGTGAAGCCGTGGCACCGATGGCGGCGCTGGGCCAGACGGCCTTGAAATCAGGCCACAACAAGGCATTATTCAGATTGCCCAACTCTGGGACAGAGTGAACGCGCATCCACCACAAGGCCGAGAAGAAGGCACCGAAGAACATGACCTCTGAGAAGATGAACCAGCTCATGCTCCAGCGGTAGGAAAGGTCCACTTTGTGGCCATACAGACCGCTTTCACTCTCGCGGATGGCATCGCCAAACCACTGGTAGAGCACCCACAGCCAGAAGACCAGGCCGAACAGCAAGGAGTATTTGCCCCAATCGTTGCCGTTGACCCACTGGCCGGCGCCCAAAATGACAAAAAACAGACCCAGGGCCGCCATGGCCGGGTGCCGCGACTCGTGCGGAACATAGTAATAAGGCGTTGCACCGCCGTGCGGGTTGCTCATGGGTTCTCCTTCAAGATTTTGCGACGACCAGGTTGACAATGACCATCAACGCGATCACAAACAACAAACCCGCCACCAGGCCCACGCCCAAAATATGCAGGGGGGTGATGCGGGCAATGTCTTCCTGGAATTCGCTGTTTTTGCGAACACCCAGGAACGACCAGGCCACAGCGACGATGGTGCGCCACAATGAGCCTTTTTTCGGGGTGACGGGGGTGGGTGAATCGCTCATGCGCCCCCGCCATTGGACTGGGCCGACTGCGCGGTGGGCGCAGCCGGGGTTTTGCCCCCCACCTCAAAGAAGGTGTAGGACAGGGTGATGGTGCTGACATCTTTGGACAGCTTGGGGTCGACCACAAACACGACCGGCCATTCTTTCTTTTCGCCCGGGGCCAGGGTGTACTGGTTGAAGCAGAAGCACTCCATTTTGTTGAAGTGCTGCGCAGCCTGACGCGGGGCATAACTGGGTATGGCCTGAGCGGCCATGGTGCGGTTCTGGACGTTCTGGAATTCGTACATGACCGTCACCACCTCGCCCGGATGCACCTGAATCGAGCGCTGGGCAGGTTTGAACTCCCAGGGGCCACGGGCATTGGCATCAAATTCGACGGTGATCGTCCGCGAGGTATCGACCTGGGTGTTGCGAGGCAGTTTGGCGCGCGCCGAGCCGGTGCCCGGCATTTCACGTTCACCCAGGGCCAGAATGTTGATGCCGGTCACCTCACAGATGGCCCGATACAGTGGAATCAGGGCGTAGCCGAACGCAAACATGCCCGCGGCCACCACCAGCAGTTTCTTCATCATGTGCAGGTTGGCATGCAATGACATGGCTCAGCGACCCAGCAAAATCATCTTGGCCAAAAACCCCAGGAAAAAGACCACCGCCACCGAGGCCAGTATCAGGCCCAGGCGGAGGTTGTTTTTTTTCTGTTCAGGCGTCATGTCCCGGACCCTGATCTCAACCCACCACGCGGGTGGCGGTGGCGTCAAGTTTGGGCGGGTTCTCGAAGGTATGGAAAGGTGCCGGAGAAGGCACTTCCCACTCGAGGCCTTCGGCAGCTTCCCAGGGCTTTTGCGAGGCTTTTTCGCCATGACCGCGCATGCAGGGCAAGACCACGAACAGGAAGAAGTAGACCTGGGTGAACCCGAAGACAAAGGCACCCACAGAAGCCAGAGCGTTGAAGTCGGCCAACTGCATGGGGTAGTCGGCATAGCGACGCGGCATGCCAGCCAGGCCCAGGAAGTGCATGGGGAAGAAGGTGACGTTGAAGGAAATCAGAGTCATCCAGAAATGGATCTTGCCACGCGTTTCGTTGTACATCACACCCGTCCACTTGGGCACCCAGTAGTAAAAACCGGAGAACATGGCAAACAAGGAACCGGCCACCAGCACATAGTGGAAGTGGGCCACGACGTAATAGGTGTCCTGGATTTGCATGTCGATCGGGGCCATCGCGCAGATCAGACCCGTGAAACCACCCATGGTGAACACGAAGATGAAGCCCACCGCGAACAGCATGGGGGCCTCAAAAGTCATCGAACCCTTCCACATGGTGGCGATCCAGTTGAACACCTTGACGCCGGTCGGCACCGAGATCAGCATGGTCGCGTACATGAAGAACAACTGGCCCGTCACCGGCATGCCGGTGGCGTACATGTGGTGCGCCCAAACGATGAATGACAAGATGGCGATGGAAGCGGTGGCGTACACCATTGAGGCGTAGCCAAACAGCTTTTTGCGTGAAAAAGCAGGCACGACATGGCTGATGATGCCGAAGGCCGGCAAAATCATGATGTAGACCTCAGGGTGACCAAAGAACCAGAAGATGTGCTGGTACATGACGGGGTCACCACCACCGGCGGGGTTGAAGAAAGTGGTGCCAAAGTGACGGTCGGTCAGGGTCATGGTGATGGCACCGGCCAGCACGGGCATGACGGCGATCAGCAGGTAAGCGGTGATCAACCAGGTCCACACGAACATGGGCATCTTCATCAGCGTCATGCCGGGCGCGCGCATGTTCAAAATGGTCACGATGATGTTGATCGAGCCCATGATGGAGGAAGCACCAAGAATGTGCAGGGCAAAAATACCGGCATCCATCGAAGGACCCATCTGCAGGGTCAATGGGGCGTAGAGCGTCCAGCCAGCGGCCGGTGCACCACCGGGCATGAAGAACGAGCCACCGAGCATGATGGCCGCAGGAATCATCAGCCAGAAACTGAAGTTGTTCATGCGGGCAAAAGCCATGTCGCCCGCACCAATTTGCAGTGGAATCATCCAGTTGGCAAAGCCCACGAAGGCCGGCATGATGGCCCCAAACACCATGATCAGGCCGTGCATGGTGGTGAGCTGGTTGAACAGCTCAGGGTTGACCACTTGCAAACCCGGTTGGAACAGTTCGGCGCGGATCAGCAGGGCCAACACGCCACCAATCATCAACATGGTGAAGGCGAACAACAAATAAAGCGTGCCGATGTCTTTGTGGTTGGTGGCATACACCCAACGGCGCCACCCGTGAGGGGCTCCGTGGTGATCGTCATGCCCGTGGTCGCCAGCTGTGTGGCCATGGGGGTCGAGAACTGCGCTCATGGTGTCTTCCTTCTCAATCGGGGCATGGGATTAACGGGCGGCCTTGACTTCGGCGGGCTGAACCAACTGACCCGTCTTGTTGGACCAGTTGTTTTTGGTGTAGCTGATGACAGCGGCCAAATCGGTATCGCTCAACTGCTTCCAAGCAGGCATGGCACC
>JBEAZY010000029.1:0-16860 GCA_041159205.1 Pseudomonadota bacterium | reverse complement strand
GCCGTCATTGTCATCGGGGAAAGACTGGGCATGGTGACGCCAGCAATCGATGGCCTCTTCAAAATTGCCCACAATGGCAAAGGTGATGGCCGTGACCCGTGCCGGCACCCAGTCGATGCGGCGCCAGATCCACATGGCCCACTCATTCAAACCGAGTTCACCACTCGGATGGTGGGTGGCAGTCGCATGTCGGTCATCCCCCCACCAGCGAGGCAGTTCGCACCCCAGGCGATAAATCACCGCACCTGCGGGCCCCAAACCCAATGCCGCCAGCACAGAGAACCAGACCACGACCCCAAACACATGCCGATGGGCTGATAGGGCCGAGCATTCAATGACATGTCGCACCAACTCTTGACGGGGCAAGGCACTGGCGTCCACTTGCAGCCATTGCGCCAGCAGGCTGCGCGCCTGGGTTTCTTCGCCCGCCTCCAACGCATCGCGGATTTCAGTGAAATGATGACTAAATTGACGAAAGCCAAGGGTCACATACAAAACGGCCACGGACCAGGCCATGGCCAGGGGCCACCCGAGCCAGGCCATCAACACCCAATGCACCAGCAGCACACCGACCACGGGCACACCCACAGCGAGGCCCCAAATGAGCGCCGAATGGTGGACGCGCCCGGTATCGAGCGCTTGCCTGACCCAGCGTACCCATAGGCGAGCGAGGTCGTGCGCCCCGTTGTGTTCAGACAAGGGGCGAACCTGCTCAAGCATGAGAGCGAGGAACAAGGCCATGAAACTCATGGCCAGATCATAACGGTTCAGGCGCTGAGAAATCGGTAAAGGTTGCGCAACATGCCCGCCGTGGCTCCCCAGATAAAGCGCTCGCGGCCCTGGTCGTCATAGGGCATGGAAAACCACTCGCGCCGCACGCCTTCGGCCTCAAAGGCATGGCGGCGATGGTGGGCCGGGTTCATGAGAAAGGCCAGCGGGACCTCGAACACCTCGTCCACCTCATGCGGATTGGGCACGATGGCATGCCCGGGCTCGATCAGCGCTACCACCGGGGTGACGATGAATGCGGTGCCGGTGATGTACTCGCTCAGTGTGCCCAGCACTTCGACATGGCGCGGGTCCAGACCCACTTCCTCTTGGGCTTCGCGCAGGGCCGTCTCGGCCGTGCTGGTGTCGGTGTCGTCGACCTTGCCGCCCGGAAAAGCCACCTGCCCCGAGTGGGTCGACAAGTGGGCCGTTCGCCGAGTCAGCAAGACCGTGGGTTGGGGCCGCGTGACGATGCCCACCAATACAGCCGCCAGTGCGGGTTCACGCCCCGAGAAACGGCGCTCACGAACCACCTCGGGTTGCCACTCGGGCGGCCGGGCAAAGCGCTGGCGCAAAGCCTCGGCCTGCAGGCGACCGCCATCGACCGCCGGCATATGGGCGTCGTGCCGGATCACGGGCACCTGACGCGGGTCGAATGCGGGCAATTTGGACAAGGGGGTTGGCGAAGACGGCATGGATCAGTGGGGTCAAAAAAAGCCGCCTCTGAAACTCAGGGCGGCCGGGTGGCTCTGGGTCGAGCAACAGATCACTGGGCGGCAGGGGCCGTCTTGTGAACCAGCTTTTCCTTGATGCGGGCCGACTTGCCGCTGCGCTCGCGCAGGTAGTACAACTTGGCGCGGCGCACATCGCCACGGCGCTTCACTTCAATGCTGGCGATCAAGGGGCTGTAGGTCTGGAAGGTACGCTCGACGCCCTCGCCGGAAGAAATCTTGCGCACGGTGAAACCGCTGTTCAGGCCACGGTTGCGCTTGGCGATGACCACGCCTTCGTAGGCCTGGACGCGTTTGCGGGTGCCTTCCACCACATTCACGTTGACGATCACGGTGTCGCCGGGAGCGAACGAGGGGATATTTTTGCCCAGTCGGGCCATTTCCTCTTTCTCGAGGGTCTGGATCAGGTTCATGGGAACTCCTGCATGCATTTGGTTCGTGCCGGCTGCACTAGGGGCGGTAAGGGCATCTTTGTGCCGACCGCGGCGGGTAGAGGAACCAAACCAGAGATTGTAACACTTATCATTCCAATCCGCCAACCTTCGACTCAGGGGGCAGGAGGTCAGGGCGCCAACGCCGGGTGAGTGAGAGACTTTGCTCTCGCCGCCAGGCTTCAATACGGGCATGGTGACCCCTGAGCAGTTCATCTGGCACGCCCTGCCCTTGCCAGACTTCGGGGCGTGTGTAATGGGGGCTGTCGAGCAATCCGCCCAGGGCAGGGCTGAAACTGTCCTGCTGATGGCTGCCCGGGTCATTCAAAACCCCGGGTTGCAGACGGGTCACGGCATCGAGCAGGGCGAGCGCTGCGATTTCACCGCCCGAGAGGACGAAATCCCCCAGGCTGATTTGGCCATCGACATACTGGTCGATGAAACGCTGGTCGACGCCTTCGTAACGACCGCACAGCCAGACTGCGCCAGCCCCCTGGGCGTGCGACTCGACCAGGGCCTGCTTCAGCGGGGTGCCTATGGGCGAAAAAAGCCACAGAGGCGCCTGCGTGCGATCTTGGCCCCGCTCGGCGCGTATGGCTTGCAGGCACTGAAAGAGCGGCTCAGCCATCATGACCATGCCTGGCCCCCCGCCGAATGGCCGGTCATCCACCCGGCGGTATCCGCCCTGGGCGAAGTCGCGCGGGTTCCACAGGCGCACCGTCACCTGCCCGCTTTCAAATGCGCGCCGGGTCACACCGCTGCTCAAAAACGGCGCAAAGAGCTCGGGAAAAAGGGTGATGACGTCAAAGCGCATGCGTCAAACTGTATCGCGGTTAGACCGCTTTCAGTAATCGGGCTGCCAGTCGACGCTGATGCGCCGACCGGGCAGATCGACCTGATCGATGAACGCCGAAACAAAAGGAATCATGCGCTCTTGCACTTTGCCGTCCACGGTCAGTTCAACGACCAGCACGGTCTGCGGACCGGTGGAGAGCAAGTCATGCACTACCCCCAGGGTCAAACCTTCGCGATTGACGACCTCCAGCCCGATCAGGTCAACCCAGTAATACTCATCGGCCTCGGTGGTCGGAAAGCTGGAGCGGGGAATGAAAATGCGGCAACCGCGCAGCGCCTCGGCACTGTTGCGTTCGTCCATGTGTTGCGCCAAGGCAACCACGCTGTCGCCATGCTCTTTGGATTGGGCGATGCGCAACAACATGGCCCCCTCGAACGGGCGTGTACCCCGCTCGGGCGGTAATAAAAACCAGCGTCGGGAAGAAAAAAGCGCCTCCGGCGAGGCGCTGTAAGGCATGATTTTCAGCCAACCTTTGATGCCCCAGGCATCCAGCACCCGCCCCACTTCGACCGCATCGGCCGGTAACTCGACAGGTTCTAAAGCAATGTGCATGGGCGGTCGGAGTCGGCCCCCTGAGCTGATCAGGCGGCTTTTTTGGCGGCTTGCTTGAGCAAACGGTCCACGGTGGGTGAGCTTTGTGCGCCCACGCTCTTCCAGTGCGTCAGCCGGTCTTGGGCGATGCGTATGCTCTCTTCGCCTTCGGCCGCGATGGGGTTGTAAAAACCGATGCGCTCAATGAAGCGACCGTCGCGACGGTCACGTTTGTCGGCGACGACGATATGAAAGAACGGGCGGGCCTTGGCCCCGCCACGAGAGAGTCGAATGACGACCATGGGGTTATCCTTGGGGTGGTAGAAAATCTCAGGCGTTTGAGACACGCGCATGACCACCCGGTCAGCGACACGCCCGAAACCCACTATTGTATCCCATTTGCCCGCCATGATGATTCGCCCCACCCTTGCCGCCGATGTGGCGGCCCTCACCGCCATCTACGGTCACCATGTGCGCCACGGCACAGGCACTTTCGAGACCGAAGCCCCCAGCGAAGCAGACATGCAGTCGCGTTGGCAGTCCGTCATCGGTCTGGGGATGCCGCATCTGGTGCTCACCCGACAGGACCAGGTCTTGGGGTTTGCCTATGCCCAGCCCTTTCGGCCCCGACAAGCCTATCGGTATTGTCTGGAAGACTCGATTTATCTGGCGCCCGGGGTGCTAGGTCAGGGCTTGGGGCGGATCCTGCTGGCCGAATTGATCGCCCGGGCCGTGCGTTTGGGGGCACGCCAGATGGTGGCGGTGATCGGCGATTCAGAGAATCAGGCCTCCATCGGCCTGCATCGTTGCCTGGGGTTTGAACATGCGGGTCGGTTGCATGCCAGCGGCTGGAAACAGGGTCGTTGGCTGGATGCCGTGTTCATGCAACGGCGCTTGGGCGCGGGCGACGAATCTCCCCCAGGCCCCTGAGCCCAAAGCTGCTTGACTATGATGCGCGAATGAAAAATAAAACCCTGGCCACCTGGTTGGCTTTGATCGGTGGCCCCCTCGGGCTGCACCGCTTTTACCTGTTCGGCTGGTTTGACACCCTGGGTTGGCTTTGGCCCATACCCACCGCCCTGGGGGTATGGGGTTTTGATCGAGTGGCCGAATTTGGCGTGGACGATGTGCTGAGTTGGTGGCTGATCCCGATATTCGGGTTCTCCACGGCCGCTTGCGCGCTCAATGCCATTGTCTATGGCCTGATGTCGACTGAAGAATGGAATGCGAAGTTCAACCCGGATGCGCCGTCCGGCGAAGTGGCCGGGCAAAGCAATTGGTTGACCATAGGGGCCATCGCTTTGGCGCTGCTGGTGGGCGCCACGGTGCTGTTGTCGAGCATCGCCTACAGTTTCCAGCGCTATTTTGAAGTCCAGATTGAGGAAGCCCGCAAAATTTCTCAATGAGGCCAGGGAAGTCCTGCAAAAATCGCTGCGTGCAAGTGGTGCAGTTCAATCGTACAGAGTCAGGCTGACCCAGTAACCCACGGCGGCCACAAAGGCACTGGCAGGGATGGTCAGCACCCAGGCCCAGACAATATTGCCCGCCACGCCCCAGCGCACCGCACTGGCTCTTTGGGTGGAACCCACACCCACAATGGCGCCCGTGATGGTGTGGGTGGTGGACACCGGGATGCCCATGGCGGTGGCCAAGAACAGCGTCAGGGCGCCGCCGGTCTCTGCACAAAAACCACCCACGGGTTTGAGTTTTGTGATGCGCTGCCCCATGGTTTTGACGATCCGCCACCCCCCGAACATCGTGCCCAAGGCTATGGCCACATAGCAAGAGATGATGACCCAGCCGGGGGGCGAACTGTCGTTCGAAGAGGCATAGCCCGTCGCAATCAGCAGCAGCCAAATGATGCCGATGGTCTTTTGGGCGTCATTGCCCCCATGGCCTAGGCTGTAGGCCCCGGCCGATACCAGCTGTAGACGCCGAAACCACTTGTCGACCCGCGAGGGCGTGGTGCGCCTGAAGACCCATGCGACGAGCAACATCATTAGCGAACCCAGCAGGAAACCCAGCGCCGGAGAAACAAAAATAAACGCCACCGTGCGCATGATGCCGCTGGCCAACAGCGCGCTGGCGCCGACCTTGGCAATCACCGCCCCCACGATGCCGCCGATCAGCGCATGGGAAGAACTGCTGGGGATGCCGTAATACCAGGTGATCACGTTCCAGGTGATGGCCCCCGTGAGTGCGCCAAACACCACATGGGTATCGACCACACCGGGCTGCACGATGCCTTTGCCGATAGTGGCCGCCACACTGAGGTGAAACACGAAAATGGCCACAAAATTGAAGAATGCGGCAAACAATACCGCATGGGTCGGACGCAGCACCCCCGTGGAGACCACCGTCGCGATGGAATTGGCGGCATCATGAAAACCGTTCATGAAATCGAACAGCAGCGCCAGGCCGACCAGCAAAACAACCACCCAGAGTGCGATGGGTACGGTGTCCATGACAGCCCTGCTCAGGAGTTTTCGAGGACGATGCCCTCGATCTGGTTGGCCACATCCTCGCACTTGTCGGTGATGGTCTCCAGCAATTCGTAAATGGCTTTGAGCTTGATGACTTCGCGGACGTCAGCTTCTTCGCGAAACAGCTTGCTCATGGCGCTGCGCATGACGCGGTCCGCATCCGATTCAAGGCGATCAATCTCTTCGCAGGTCTTGAGGGCGGCCTCGGCGGTGGCAGGCTCGGCAATGCGATCGAGCAATTTGACGGCGTCACGCACCCGCTCGCAACAGCTGACGGCCAGACCGGTGAGCCGGGTGATTTCCTCGGTCATTTGGTGCACGTCGTACAAGGCCATGGTTTCGGCAGAATCCTGAATCAGGTCAGCCACATCGTCCATGGTGTTGATCAGCGAGTGGATCTGCTCACGATCAATCGGCGTAATGAATGTTTTATGGATGGCCTTGTTCACCTCATGGGTGACCCGGTCGGCGGCGCGCTCGGCATTGTCGACATCCTGGTTGTATTTGTCGCGCAAATGCGGGTCGTTGTAATTCTTGACCAGATTGGCAAAGGCCCTGGCCGCTTCAACGATCCGGTCGGCATGCTGGTTGAACATGTCAAAAAAGTTGCCCTCCCGGGGCAGCAGTTTCCCAAACAACATGCAAATCTCCGATCATGAATGATGACAAAACTGTGAAGTTTTGATGACACATCAAGTGTAACCGCTGAAGAAGCGGCTTCATCTGAAAACGAAGTAAACCGCACCGACAAGGCACAGACCGGCCCAAAGATAGTCCAATTTGAGCGGTTCGTTCAGAAAAAAGAACGCAAAGGGCACAAAGACCGTCAGGGTCACCACCTCCTGGATGATCTTCAATTGCCCCACACTCAGCCCGGCCTGATGACCGATGCGATTGGCCGGGACCTGAATGAGGTATTCCAACAGGGCGA
The DNA here is from genome assembly GCA_041159205.1 of Pseudomonadota bacterium. Classification (GTDB taxonomy): domain Bacteria; phylum Pseudomonadota; class Gammaproteobacteria; order Burkholderiales; family Burkholderiaceae_C; genus Limnohabitans. The sequence continues at coordinate 10,129 of JBEAZY010000029.1, read as the reverse complement.
TGCCCCAACTGGTCAAAGCGGCCACGTACCAAACCGTGGTGGACTGATGGCGCAAATGGCCATACCAGGCGAATGTCATGAACACATTGGCCAAGGCCAACATGGCCACGCTAAGCAGCACTGGATGCACAGAGATAAAGGGATTCATGAACTCACTCCATGACAGTGATCGCCTGATCCTGGACCCGATCCAGCATCCGGGCAGTGACCCGCTCGGGTGACACGTCGGCCAAGGGATACAACACAAAAGCCCGCTCTTGCCATCGTGGATGAGGCACGTTCAAGCGCGAGCTATCCATGAAGGCATCGCCGTAAAAGAGCAAATCCAGATCGAGCGTGCGCGGGGCATTGGGGTAGGGTCGCTGGCGGCCCGCACGCAGCTCGAGGCGCTGTAAGGCGTCAAGCAAAGCCGGGGCGCTCAGGGTGGTTTGGAATACCACGACGGCGTTGACAAAATCGGGGCCCTGGGCTTGCTGCGGGGCCGTGCGGTACAAACGCGAAGCCACCAAGTCAGAGACACCTTCCATCACCTGCAAATCTGCCAAGGCCAGACGCACACTGTGCGCCGCATCACCGAGGTTGGCCCCCAGGGCAACCCAGGCCCGAACGAGCTCTCTCATGCCGTCGGGCCGCCCCCGTCAGCGCCACCCGCATTGGGCTTGCGGCGCCGGCGGCGCCGCCGCTTGGGCGCTTCTTCCGACAAATACGGCTCGGTGGCTTGTGCCGACGGCTCGGCCGATGCGCGTGCGCGCGGCGCGTGGGATGGACGCACTTGAGCCAACATGTCTTCGCGCTCGGGTTCGTCCGCCATGCTGAAGGTTTGCCACCAATCGGCCAGGGCCTCATCGACCTCGCCGACGTCGGCCCGCAGGCGCATGAAATCAAAACCCGCACGGAAACGCGCCAACATGACCAGCGTCATCGGCCCATGGCCGGTTCGTTTGTCAAAGCGCGGTTGCATCATCCAGATTTCGCGCATGTCGGCGGCCAGCTTACCCCGACCGGAGACATCGCCGATGCGGGCATCGAACACCTGATCGATGGCGGTCTGCAAAGCAGGGATGGGGGCTTGCTCGGCACGCTCGGCCTGCCATGCCTGGCGCACGTCGGACCACAAGACACAGGCCAGCAAAAAACTGGGGGCCACCGGTTTGCCCTCCGAAACACGTCGGTCGGTGTCTTGCAAAGCCGCACTGACAAAGGGATCGCCAGCGCGTTCCACCACCAGATCGAGCAAGGGGTAGATGCCGCGCGCCACGCCCAAGGATTTGAGCTGTTCAATGCTGGCCATGGCATGCCCGGTTTGCAGCAGCTTGAGCATCTCGTCAAACATCCGGCTTTGCGGGACATCGGCCAGCAATTCAAGCGACTTGCGAATGGGGGCCGCAGTGCGGGCCTCAATCTTGAAGCCCAGCTTGGCCAATTTGGCCGAAAAACGTATGGCCCGAATAATTCGCACCGGGTCTTCCCGGTAACGGGCCTGCGGGTCGCCGATCATGCGCAAGACCCGCTTGCGGGCGTCTTCAAAGCCCTTGTGATAGTCAATCACCTCTTGTGTGCGCGGGTCGTAATACATGGCATTGACTGTGAAATCGCGCCGCGCGGCATCTTCGTCCTGCGGGCCCCAGACGTTGTCGCGCAACACCCTGCCGCTGGCGTCGACGGCATGTTGCATGCGCGCCAATTCGCCCTTGGCGGTGCGCTCATTGCCGCTCACGGTTTCGGCGCTGGCACTGTCCATATAGGCTCTGAAAGTAGATACCTCAATGACCTCGTGCTCGCGCCCGCGCCCATACACCACATGCACAATTCGAAAGCGTCGACCGATGATGAAGGCACGCCGAAACAGCGCCTTGACTTGTTCGGGGGTGGCGTCGGTGGCCACGTCAAAGTCTTTCGGCCGCAAGCCCAGCAAGAGGTCGCGCACGGCCCCGCCCACGATATATGCCTGATATCCCCGATCTTGCAAGGTTTGCACCACATTCAAGGCCCTCTCGTCGACCAGCGTCGGGTCAATGTGGTGGCTAGTGACAGGCACGCTGTGGCGTTTGCCAAAATGGGGGCGACTGGACGCTTCGGGCTGGCCAATGAGGCGTCGGATAAGGCTTTTGATCATTCGCGGTCAAACAATTCAAGTATGGGCCAACCCTGACTGAGGGCATGCTCGCGCAATCGCGCGTCCGGGTTGGTGGCGACCGGGTGCTGCACCCGGGACAACAAGGGCAAGTCATTGCTCGAATCAGAGTAGAAAGTGGCTTCGATGCGGCTCCAGTCCAGGCCCTGAGATTGCAGCCACTGCGCCAGACGCTGCACTTTGCCGTCGCGCATGGAAGGAATGCCCTTGATTTCGCCACTGTACCACCCGTTGGCATCCCGCTCGAGTTCAACGGCAATCAGCGCCTCGATGCCCAAGCGTTGGACCACCGGTCGGGTCACGAACTCATTGGTGGCGGTGATGACCAGCAGACGATCTCCGTGTTGGCGATGGCGCTCAATCAGCGCCAGCGCTTCAGGGCGGATGGCGGGCTCGATGACCTCTTGCATGAAACGGCGGTGCGCCGCCAAAGCTTGTTCCGGCCCGCGCTGGCGAAACGCCTCGGTGGCAAAACGCACATAGGCCTGAATGTCCAGGGTGCCGGCTTGGTATTGGGCATAAAAATCATCATTGCGTCGCCCGAACTCAAGCGGATCGGTCCAGCCGAGCCGGATGGTGAACTGCCCCCAGGCGTAGTCGGAATCGATCGGCAACAGGGTGTGATCGAGGTCGAAGAGGGCCAAACGGGTTTTCATGGCGGGGCACCCTCGCCTTGGATCATGGACTTGATCAGCGGGATGCTGATGGCGCGCTGTTCGCGCAAGGCAAAGTGATCAAGTTGATCCAACAAGCCCATCAGGCTGCCCAAATCGCGTCTGAATCGGGTCAAGATGTAGTCCATCACTTCGTCTTTCAGAAAAATGCCGCGCGCCTCGGCTTGCTGGCGCAAAACCGCCCGGCGTTGCGACTCGTCCATGGCCTTGAGTTGAAAGACATGGCCCCAGCCCAATCGTGTGCGCAAGTCTTCGCGCAATGGCAAATGGCTGGGAGGCAAGGCCCCGGCGGCCAGCACCCAGCGCTGACGCCCTTGACCGGGGGCCATCGCATGGACAAACCAGTTGAATGCGGCGTGCTGCTGAACCGCACTATAGGCCTCGACATCATCCATGATGATCACTTCCCAGGCGGGGTCGAAGGCACCCGGCTCGGTGACTTCGGCCCCCAGGCAACCCACCGCTTGCCCGTTCTGCGTCAGACTATGGGCCACCGCCCGCAACAAATGCGATTTGCCGCAGCCGGTTTCACCCCAAAGGTAGGTAGGCACCGGCGAGCGGGCCGCGTGCGAGACCCACAAGCGCAAGTGCTCAAACGCCTCGCGGTTGGGGCCCGGGAAAAAACTGTTCAGACTGGGGCTTGCCGCCAAGCCGATGTCCAGGGCCAATTGCTTCATGGCTCGGCCTGATCTTCAGCCAGCCAGTGGGCCATCAGATGGCGCCAGGCCACCAGCAGCATGGCACTGGCCGGCAGGGCCAAGAGGACCCCGATGAAACCCAGCAGTTGACCAAAAGCCAGCAATGCAAAAATAACCGCCAGCGGGTGCAAACCGATGCGCTCCCCCACCCAACGCGGGGTCAAGCCGAACCCCTCGATCAGTTGCCCCAGGGTGTAGACACCCCCCACCAGAAACAAAGCATACAAGGGTTCAAACTGTAGCAAGGCGGCCAGCAAGGCCAGCAACAGGCCCACGCCAAAACCCACATAGGGCACACACAAGGCCAGGCCGGTGAACACGCCGATCGGCCAGGCCAAATCCAGCCCGCCCAGATGCAAGGCCAAGGCGTAGAACAAAGCCATGGCCGCCATGACCGCAAGCTGTCCCCGCAGATAACCCCCCATGACCTGATCGCACTCATCGAGGAACTCAAGCACAGGCCCACGCCAGCTCAGGGGCAAGGCCAAACGCCACCGGGCCATCAGGCGCGGCCAGGCCAGCAGCAAATAGAACAAGACCACGGGCACCAGAATCGCATGCCCCAAGAGGGCCAGAACCATGCTGCCGCCGATTTGAATGGAAGACAACATCCGGGCAGCCCCATCGCCCAGATTGTCGGTGAGGTGCTCGCGGACAAACGACTTGATGCTTTCGACATCGAGCCGGGCGTCGATGCCCCAGGCCTGCAACCAAGGGGTCACGGTGGCATTGATTTTTTGCGCCAGCAGCGGCAGTTGCTCGCGCAACAATGGCCACTCATGCGCCAGGACGGGCACCAGCAGCGCCGCCAGGGCCAGCACGGCCAGCAAAAACACCCACTCGACACACCACACCGCCAAAGGGCGCGGCAGGCCCAGACGCGTCAATCGGCCGACCCACCCGGCCAACAGATAGGCCAGGGCCAAACCGATCAAAAACGGGGACAGCACCGCCCTCAAGGCCACGGCCAGCGCCAGCCCCCCCACGGCCAGGGCCATCAGCAGAGCCAGTTTTTGCGGGTCTTTGGGCAATTGCATACAGGGCCACCACGGGGCGTCACTAGAATGGGGTCATTTTATCGGTCATCACGGACCGAAATTGCGCCATGAACCAACCTTTGTCCTATAAAGATGCCGGCGTCGACATCGACGCCGGTGATGCCTTGGTCGAACGCATCAAGCCCTTGGCCCGAAAAACCCTGCGCCCGGGGGTGCTGGCGGGCATAGGCGGCTTTGGAGCCCTGTTTGAAGTGCCCAAGCATTACCGCGAACCCGTCATGGTCAGCGGCACCGACGGGGTGGGCACCAAGCTGAAACTGGCCTTTGAATGGCAAATGCATGACACCGTGGGCATCGACCTGGTGGGCATGAGCGTGAACGACATTCTGGTCCAAGGGGCCGAGCCACTTTTTTTCCTTGACTATTTCGCCTGCGGCCATCTGGATGTCGACACGGCAGCCCGGGTGGTGGCGGGCATCGCACAAGGCTGTGAGGCATCGGGCTGCGCCCTGATCGGCGGCGAAACCGCGGAAATGCCTGGCATGTACCCGCCTGGCGAATACGATTTGGCCGGGTTTGCCGTGGGCGTGGTCGAAAAATCGGCCATTCTCGATGGCCGCCACGTGCGAGCCGGAGATGTGGTGCTGGGCCTGTCCTCCAACGGCGTGCACTCGAACGGTTTTTCGCTGGTGCGCAAGGTGATTGAACGCGCGGCCCAGCGCCTGCCCGCTGAACTCGACGGCCAGCCCTTCAGGCAAGCCGTCATGGCCCCGACCCGTTTGTATGTCAAACCTGTTCTGGCTGCACTCAAAGCCCACCCCGCCGGTGCCGACGGCGGCATCAAGGCGCTGGCGCACATCACGGGCGGCGGTCTGCTGGAAAACATCCCCCGCGTGCTCCCCGATGGCTTGGGGGTCAATCTACACCCGGGCAGTTGGCCACGCGGCGAACTGTTTGTCTGGTTGCAAAGCGAAGCCGGCATAGACGACACCGAGATGAACCGAACTTTCAACAACGGCATCGGCATGGTGCTGGTGGTGCCTGCGCATGAGCAAGCCCATGTCCGTCGCACCCTGAGTCAACAAGGCGAACGCGTGCACTTGATCGGAGAGGTCGTGGCCAGAACTGAAGGTGCGCCGGTTCAGTGGGCCCCGACGAGGTCATCGCCTCTGGATTAACCCTCGTTGGTCGAGGTCTCGCGCAAGATATCGATGCGGGCGCGCACCGCAGCCAGCCGGGAGGCGTCTTGCTGAGAGCGGTAAATTTCCTCCAGATTGCGCAACATGCGACCTATGATGTCGCGACCGCTGGCCGGGGCCAGATGCGCCAGTAATAGGTCATCGGGGTCACGCAACCGCCCCTGATGGGCAGGGGTGGAGACACTCTGAATGCGCTCGAGCAATTCATCCCGTCCGAGTGATTCGCCCGTGAACGGATCCATCACCACCTGCCCGTGGCGGGGTTCGTTCAGATGAACCTTGACCAGAAAATGCCCGGGGAAATTGATGCCGCTGGCCTCCAGGCCCAAACCTTGCGCCAACTCCAGCCAAATCACGGCCAGGCTGATGGGGATGCCTCGGCGAGTGCGCAATACCAGATGCATGAAGCTGTTGTCCGGGTCGTAATAATCGTTGACATTGCCCGCAAAGCCCAATTCCTCAAAAAAACAGGCATTCAACACACGCAGACGCTGTAATTCGTCCTCATGCGTGCTGACCCGTCGGGCCAACCGGGCCTGAATGCGATCGATCTGGGCCAATACTTGGGCCACGTCGATGTCGGGGTACTCGTCTTGGGCCAGGCTGGCCGCAGCTTCCAGCAGGGGAAACTCGCCATCGCCCGCCACCAGCGAGCGAAAGTAATCGAGGGCGGTAGGGACTTCAATGCGATAACTCATGTCGACATCATGCCTTCAAAAGCGAACCAGCGCACGCCATTTCAAACCTGCCACGCGCAGGACGCTGAAATACAGCAAGACCGACACCGCCAAAACGCCTGCCAAACCCGCCAATCGCCAGCCGGGCTGCGCTTGCCAGGCGATCCAGTCAAAGCGCATGGCCGCCCATGCCAACCAGGCCGCCAGCACCATGCAAGCCAAACCCACCTGGGCCAGAAACCGCCCCCAACCCGGGCCGGGTTGATAATGCCCCTGTCGACGCAAGCCCCACCATAAGCAAGCGGCATTGACCCAGGCCCCCAGCCCAATCGACAAGGCCAAACCGGCGTGCGCCAGCCAAGGCACCAGCACCAGGTTGAAACACTGGGTCAGCACCAACACCCAGATCGCGACCCGGACCGGGGTCTTGATGTCCTGACTGGCATAAAACCCGGGGGCCAGGACCTTGATCGCCACCAGGCCCAACAGCCCCACGCCATAGCCTGTCAAAGCCAAAGCGGTTTGCGTCACATCCCGGGCCGTGAAGGCCCCGTAGTGGTAGAGGCTGGCCACCAAGGGCGTCGACAGACAGAACAAACCCACCGCACTGGGCAAGGCCAGCAAGACCACACCACGCAGGCCCCAATCGAGCATTTCGCTGTATCGGGCGGCATCGCCACTGGCTTTGGCCGCCGACAAGCGGGGCATCAAGGCCACACCCAGGGCCACACCCAGCATGGCCGTGGGAAACTCCATCAAGCGATCAGCGTAACTCAACCAACTGACGCTGCCCGGTGTCATGTGGGAGGCGATTTGCGTGTTGATCAGCAATGAGAATTGCGCCACCCCCACCCCCAGCAATGCCGGGGCCATCAGCGCCAAAATCCGCTGGCAACCCTGGGCTTGCCAGGCGCTGCGCCAGTCGACGGGCCGAATCAAGGGCCAGGGTGCCACGCCCAATCGTTGCAGCGCCCAATAGGTGGCGGTCAATTGCAGCAGTCCGCCCAGCATCACACCGGCCGCCAGGGTGTAGATGGCGGGCCAACCCCATGCCTCGAACCAGGGCCGCCCCCACCAGGCCACCCCGATCATGGACAAATTCAACAGCACCGGGGCGGCGGCGGGTACGGCAAAGCGTCCCCAGGTATTGAGCACTCCGGCGGCCAATGCCACCAGAGACATGAAGCCGATGTAAGGGAACATGAGGCGGGTCATCCAAACAGCGGCGTGCTGACCTTCGGGGGACTGGCTCAATCCGCTGGCCATGGCCCAGACCAGGGCGGGCGCCGCCAAAACCCCCAAAAAGCAAGTGAGCACTAACACGAGGAACAAAAGCGTGGCCACCTGTCGCACCAGACGTTGGGTGGATTCATCGCCTTCGGTTTCCCGGGTGGCGGCCAACACCGGCACAAAAGCTTGGCTGAACGCCCCTTCGGCAAACAGGCGGCGAAACAGGTTGGGGATGCGAAATGCCACGTTGAAGGCATCGGTGAGCGCGCTGGCCCCAAACCAGGAGGCGATGAGCAACTCGCGCCCCAACCCGGTGACGCGCGAGGCCAGGGTGAACAGCGAAATGGTGGAGGCTGATTTGAATAAACTCACCCGCATAGTGTATGTCGGCTATAATGTCGGGTTCGCTGTCAACATCCACAAACCTCAAGGAATACACACACATGGCCTCTGGTAAGCCGAAGAAAAAGAACCCGCGCCTGGCGTCGGGCCGCAAACGCGCGCGTCAGGACGTGAAACTGAACGCCGCCAACACCTCGCTGCGTTCAAAGTACCGCACCGTCGTCAAGAACGTCGAAAAGGCTGTCGCTGCCGGCGACAAGTCCAAAGCCACGGAATTGTTCGGCAAGATGCAATCGGTGGTGGACGCCATCGCCGACAAGGGCATCTTCCATAAGAACAAGGCCGCCCGAGACAAAAGCCGTCTGTCGGCCAAAGTCAAGGCTCTGGCCACCGCCTGAACACAGGCAAGCGCCCGACCCTGCGGGGTCGCCGTTTGAACGGGTGCGCTGACCGCGAAATAAAAACCGCCTTCGGGCGGTTTTTTCATGGCCTCATGCTTGCAATTGCAGCGCGGGGGGGCTTGCGGCCTGGCTTTGCGGGGTCTGGGCCGACGGGAGTGCCTCAGCGGGCAAAAGACAGGCTTCGACCGTTTGCAGGTCGTTGTCACGGGCAAAGTTCATGACAAAGTCAAAGGCCATCGGCTCGGCCTCGCGCAGATCCAGATGCACCACCACGCACTTCGTGCCATTGAGGGTGTTGGGCACGCACCAGGGGGAATAACTGGCCGGATGGTGGCGGTTTTGCGCCCCACCGGGCCGAAAGGGACTCATCACCCCGGCCAGACGTTCAGCCCAGTCGCTGGGGCGAAACACCTTGCCCGAGCGGGTCAGGCCCAGGATAAAGATTTCAGGTTTGGTGGCTTGGATCATGGCTCAGGGATAACACGTAAATTGTATCTTATATAAGACCTCCGAATGGGTGAGGGCAGAGTCGGGAATCCGTCTTAAATGGGCATGGCGATCTGAGGCGCTGCGGGTTAAAATTTCAGTTCAATGGCTCAACTTGCTTCGCCGCTGTTGGGCCGATTTCTTTTTTAGGAGCCGACATGAACACCGCCGCCTCGCCCCACACCATGAATACTTATGGCCGCCTGCCTGTGGCCATGTCGCATGGCGCAGGGGTGCGAGTGTGGGACACCGAAGGCAAATGCTACCTGGATGCCCTGGCTGGTATTGCGGTCAACACCCTGGGCCACGGTCACCCCAAACTGGTCCCCGCGCTGCAGGATCAAGTAGCCAAGATGATCCACTGTTGCAACTACTACCACGTGCCAGACCAAGAGCGACTGGCCGCCAAACTGGTGGAAAAGTCGGGCATGACCAATGTGTTTTTCTGCTCGACGGGGCTGGAGGCCAACGAGGCCGCAATCAAGCTGGCGCGCAAATTTGGCCACGACAAGGGCATCGACAAACCAGTGATCGTGGTTTATGAAAAATCCTTTCATGGCCGCTCCATTGCCACCCTGAGTGCGACCGGTAATGAAAAAATTCAACAAGGGTTCGGGCCTCTGGTCGAAGGCTTTTTGCGGGTGCCCCTGAACGACATCGACGCGCTCAAAAATGCCACACAAGACAACCCCAATGTGGTGGCGGTGTTCTTCGAAACCATTCAGGGCGAAGGTGGCATCAACCCCATGCGCTGGGAATACTTGCGCCAGGTGCGGGACCTGTGTGATCAGCGCGACTGGTTGCTCATGATCGACGAAGTGCAGTGCGGCATGGGCCGCACCGGCAAGTGGTTTGCACACCAGTGGGCCGGCATCGTGCCCGACGTGATGCCGCTGGCCAAGGGGCTGGGCTCGGGCGTGCCGATCGGCGCGGTGGTGGCCGGCCCCAAGGCTGCGAACATCTTTCAGCCGGGCAACCACGGCACCACCTTCGGCGGCAACCCGCTGGCCATGCGCGCCGGTGTGGAGACGCTGCGCATCATGGAAGAAGACGGCCTGCTGGCCAACGCGCAGCGCGTGGGGGCCCATCTGCGCGCTGCGCTTGAGCGCGAGTTCGGATCGCTGCAGGGCGTCAAGGAGATCCGCGGCCAGGGCCTGATGCTCGGCGTCGAACTGGAGCGCCCCTGCGGCGTGCTGATCAACCGCTGCGCTGATGCGGGCCTGCTGGTCAGCGTGACCGCCGACACCGTGATCCGCATGGTGCCGCCGCTGATCCTCACCACGGCCGAAG
>JBEAZY010000028.1:0-2960 GCA_041159205.1 Pseudomonadota bacterium | reverse complement strand
TTGGTGAAGCTTTGGCGCGTGAAGGTGGTGAAGTCCTGATGAGCTACAGCAGGCATGGCCTTGGCCAAACCTGCCGAGGTTAGATTACGCCCAGCCGCTTGCAGTCCCGCAATGAACCAGGATGTGTATGAGTACGCATTGGCTGCGTTCTCATCTGCTTCCATGTTGAACTTGGTTTTGAAGTCGGCCATGAATTTCTTGGCCACCGCATCACTGCTGTCTGCCTCGTGGAGTTTCCAGCCACCGATGCCATAAAGACCTTCCACACTTTCCTTGCCCAATCTGGCGACTATGCTGGAGCGACCTGGAATGGTGGTCAATACCTTGACTTGCGACCAGTTGAGCTTTTTCACTTCGCTCATGACGCCCAGGGTTTCACGCACTACAGTGCCAGCCACGATCAGGTCGACATTGGCCGCCTTCATCTTGGCTACTTGGGATGAAAAATCGATGTCACCCACTTTGTAGGCCGCTTCTGCCGCGATGGTGAATCCACCAGCTTTGAGTGCCTGATTGATGCCGCCACGCACCAGATCACCAAATGGACCTTCTTGGTAGATGACACCGACTTTTTGGGTTTTCCAGTTGTTCACGGCCCAGCTCAGCGCCGAGGCGGTGGTGGTGTCGTAGTTCATGACGGTGGTGAACAGCAGCGGGCTGTTGCCACTGACCTTTTGAATGATGCCCGATGCACCCCATGGGGCGAAGACCATGACGCCTGCGTCATTGGCTAATTTGACTGTGGCTGCATTGGGCCCTGAGCCAAAGGGGTTGATGATGGCAAAGACGCTGTCGCTTTTGATCAGCTTTTGCACGGCCCGAACGGCCAGTTGAGGCTGGCTGCCGTTGTCTTCCACAATGAGTTTGATCTTGCGCCCGTGAACCCCACCTGCGGCGTTGAGTTCGTCGATGCGCAGCTGCATGCCGTTTCTCAGCATGGGCATACCAGGGGCGGCCGGGCCCGACAAGTCGATGTGGGTGCCAATCACGATTTCGTTGTCGCTCACCCCTTGGGTGGTTTGGGCCTGTACTCCGCTGGCGAGGATGCCGGTGGTGGCCAAAATGAGAAGTCTTCGGTTCAATTTCATGGGGGTCTCCTTATGGTCAAAAGATAGTCTCTAGGCCTGGTTCACGCATGCGTGCTTACCCTGAGCGGCCACCTCAGTTCGTGTACATGCTGTCGATCAAAGCCGCATATTTGCTGGCAATGACTTTGCGTTTGAGTTTCATGGTCGGGGTGAGCTCTTCGTCCTCGGCGGTGAGCAGTTCTGAGATGATTTTGAAAGACTTGATTTGCTCGACCCGTGCCAGTTGCGGATTGATGCGTTCGATTTCGCTTTGAATCAGCGCGATCACTTCAGGGGCTCGCGTGAGGCTGCCAAAGTCGGTGTAGGGCACTTGGTGTTCCAGGGCATAACGGGCCACATGTTCTTGGTCGATCATGACCAGGCCAGTGAGGTATTTGCGGCCATCGCCAATCACCACGGCATCGGTGATGTAAGGGCTGAACTTGAGAAGGCTTTCAATGTGGCTGGGCGAGATGTTTTTGCCGCCCGAGGTGATCAAAATGTCCTTGATGCGATCGTGAATCGCCAGGTAGCCTTGGTCGTTGATTTCGCCGCAGTCGCCGGTGTGCAGCCAGCCCTCGTCGTCCAGCGTTTTGCGGGTTTCATCGGGCATGTTCCAGTAACCGCCGAACACGTTGGGGCCGCGCACCAAAACCTCATTGTCTTTGCCAATTCGAAGCTCGGTGCCCGAGGCTTTGATGCCCGCCCAGCCCAAACGAATCGCACCTTTGGGGGTGGCGGTGCAAAAGCCAGTGGTTTCCGTCATGCCAAAGGCTTCGCGCAGCTCGATGCCGCAGCCCAAAAACCAGCGGATCAAATCCGGGGGGACGGGTGCGGCACCGGTGAGTGCACTTTTGACGTTTTGCAGCCCCAAAAAAATGCGTATGTTGCGAAAGGCCAGCCACTGCATGGCTTTGAGCCAGGGGCCGGGTGGGCTGCTTGCTTGTCCTTGCAGTTGGGCTTCGACCCTGGAAGCGCCCATGGCGCGTGTGGTTTGGTAAACCCAGCGGGCCGGGGCGATGGCATCGCGCATGAACAAGTCGATTTGAGAATACATTTTTTCCCAAAAGCGGGGCGGTGCAAACACCAGATGCGGGGCCACCTCCCGCAAGTCGTTGAAAACCGTGCCCGCGTTTTCCGGAAAGTGGACCACCAGCCCCAAAGCCAATGGGTTGTAGACCGATGACATGCGCTCAGCGATATGGCACAGCGGCAGGAACGAGACGGATTTGTCGCCCGGCTGGATGTCCAGGTATTCGCTGGCCAGGCTCAGTTGAAAGACCAGGTTGCGGTTCAGGGTCATGGCCCCTTTGGGTGCACCGGTGGTTCCTGAGGTGTAGACCAAAAAGGCCAGGTCCTGCGCTTGTGTGCTGTCGATCGAGGCTTCAAAAAGGGCTTCACGGGTTTCGGCCAAAGCAAGACCGCGCGCCAGGAATTCATCAAAAAACTCCACCCCGGGGTCGGAAAAGCCGCGCAAACCTTCACGGTCCATGACCACAATGCGATGCAGCTGTGGGCATTGGGCGCGAATTTCCAGGACTTTGTCGAGTTGCTCTTGGTTTTCAACAAACAGCAAGCGGCTGCCCGAGTCCAGCAAGATATGTTGCAGCTGACCCGCCGACGATGTGGGGTAGACACCGTTGCCGACCATGCCCATGCATTAGGCCCCCATGTCGACGTAGAGCCATTCGGGTCGGTTTTCAGCCAGTACGCAGACCACTTGCCCGCGCTCAATCCCCAGCGCTTGCATCGCCAGGCCAGTGGCCCGAGCGCGGGCAAAGTATTCGGACCATGTGGTGCTTTGCCACAGGCCTCTTTGTTTGTGGCGCAAGGCCGGTTGATCGGCCCAGGTGCGACAGCGCTGGCGAAAGACTTTGGCCGGCGTGTCTTCGC
>JBEAZY010000027.1:0-5392 GCA_041159205.1 Pseudomonadota bacterium | reverse complement strand
CAAGCCATTGGCAATCATGAAATACTGATTAAAGATTAATTAAAGAAAGAGCGATTCAAGTCGATTATCAAATTAGAAAAAATCAGATTCATCTAAATTGATATGCAAATTTCGGCAATTCAAGCTGCTAATTTGAACATTTCAAATGCCTGATTTGGGGTCTTCATCTTTAGCGCCTGGTGCGGTCGCTTTTGGTTGTAGAACCCAATCCAGTCTCCCAACACCCGAGCGGCATGTTGCAGTGTTTCAAACCGTTGCCGGTGTACGCACTGTGGCATTCCCCCAAATCAGTAGACAAATATGATGTCAAAACTAAAATGGAGAAATGCATACGCAACGAGCCAAATATACGCCTGAGTTCAAAGACGAGGCGGTCAAACAGGTTGTCGTTAAGGGCCACCCAGTTGTCGATGTTGCCAGGCGGCTGGTATCAAGTCTGTGCGTGGAAAAAAGCGTCCATGCGACTTGAGTTTGCGTTTGAAGTTTATTTCAACCCACTCGGCCAACTGCATTTGAAGCCCACTTTTTCTCTATAGATTCAGAAGACCTGTGGCCACTTTGTCAGATTGAGGCAGAATCTGGTGTTCAGACAACAGGAGACCACATGAAGCAGGTGCGTCAATGGGGGCTGGGTGTGGCGTTCGCTCTGCTCAGCGCAGTGGTGAGCGCTCAGCCGGATGTGAACAAAGTCCAGTGGCTTGGGCAGTCGGCGTTTCGAATCACGACAGCTTCCGGCAAGGTCATCGTCACCGATCCCTGGCTCAAGGCCAATCCGTTGACGCCACCGCAATACAAAGACCTCGCAGCGCTGGGCAAGATCGATGTGCTTCTGGTCTCGCATGGGCATACCGATCACGTGGCCGATGCGCCAGAGCTGGCCAAGCTCAACAATGTGCCGCTTTACGGTCCAGGCGACATGAACGCCAATATGGTGGCGCTGGGCATCCTGCCTGCGCAACTGGCACCTCGCTTTAACAAGTCCGGCACCGTGGAGCCTGCGTCGGGCATCAAAGTCACGGCCGTCCGGGCGGAGCATTCCTCACCCCTTGTCTGGCGAAATGCGGTCACCGGAAAAGACGAGTCTCATGCGGGTGGTGAACCGCTGGGCTTCATCATCGAGCTCGAAGACGGTTACAAGATCTGGCATATGGGCGATACCGGTCTGTTCGGCGACATGAAGTTCATCGCCGACTATTACAAGCCCGACCTGGTACTGATGCCAATTGGCGGCAACTTCACAATGGGCCCCAAAGAGGCTGCCTATGCGGCGCGCGAACTGATCCGTGTGCCGCAGGTTGTTCCTATGCACTACGGTGCCAATCCATTGGCCAAGGGTACGCCCGAACAGTTTCTCACTTTCATGAAAGATTCCGGGATTCAGGTGCATGTTCTCAAACCCGGCGAAACCTTGACCGCCTCACCCAAGCGGTAGGCACCATTCTGACCCATCCCGCCACGGAATTGATGAAAACGACGCGACGCACACTGTTGAAATGGGGCGGATTGATGCTGCCGAATGGGCCGTTGCTCGCCCAGGCGCAAGACAGCTACCCATCGCGACCCATCCGACTGGTGGTGCCGTTTCCACCAGGAGGCAGCCCCGACATTTTGGCCAGAACGCTGGCGCAGAAAATCACCGAGGCGACGGGCGCCGCTGTGGTGGTTGAAAACATTCCGGGTGCAGGTGGCTCTATCGGCGCCGACAGGGTCGCCAAAGCCGCTCCCGACGGGTACACGTTACTGATGGGACACGTCGGAACGTTGGCATTCGCGCCAGCCCTCTATCCCAATCTGCCTTATAACCCCGTCAAATCTTTTACCCCGGTGGCCTGGGTGGCGCGTGTGCCCAATGTCATGGCCATCACACCATCGTTGCCGGTCAAGAACCTGACCGAGTGGGTGGCTTATCTGAAAAGTCATCCTGGCCAGGTGAACTATGGCTCGGGTGGCAACGGTTCGGCAGCGCATCTGGCCGTCGAGTATTTCAAACTGGCCACACAGACTTTCATCGTGCATGTGCCTTACCGCGGGACCGCACCATCGGTCACGGATGCGGTGGCCGGGCAAGTGCAGATGGTTTTCACGGGCGCCCCCGCGATCATCCCCATGGTCAAGGCGGGCAAGCTGCGAGCGATTGCGGTGTCGAGTCCTCAGCGACTAGAAGCCTTGCCTGAGGTGCCAACTCTGGCCGAATCGGGTATTCCAGGCCTGAGCCGGTTTGAGGCAGACCAGTGGTACGGGGTGGTTGCGCCAGCCGGGGCGCCAGCCTTCGCAGTCCAAAAACTCAACAGCATCATCAACAGCAGCTTGACATCTGCCGAAGTCAGTGCCCGACTGAAATCGGAGGGCGCATTGGCGACGCCCACCACACCCGAGGCCTTCGGCCAAATCATCCACAACGAAATGGAGCGTTGGCGCCCTGTGGTGGTCAAAGCACGCATTCGCGCGGACTGAGCATAGCCACTTCGGCTGGCGCAGCCCCAAACGCCTGAGCAGGCGCTGGGTCAACTCTGATGGATCCATCTGACCTGCCCTCCACTGGCCCTAGGGAAGCTCTGCAAAACTTGCACGCAGCGAGTTTTGCAGAGCTTCCCTACCTGGTTGAAGGTGTAAAGTCTGGCAGATTGGAGCAAAACAAACATGAAACAAAGCAGATTCACCCCCTCGCTTTCGCAGAGCAGTTGGTGGTGTCCAGCGGCAATGTCGTCCAAGAGCCCAGCGCATGAGCGCCGACCTTAAACTCAGCCCCCGGCGCACGCCCGTCAGCCCGGCAGCTTCGCAGCCTCTGCTGACCGGGCCGGTTTTGCCTCTGCTCTTGCGCTTTGCCCTGCCCAACATGGTGGCCATGCTCGCGGTTGCACTCGCCGCCATGGCCGAGACCCGCTATGTCGGCCAGTTCGGCCCGGCTGCATTGGCGGGAATGGCCCTGGTTTTTCCTTTCGTCATGCTGCAAAACATGCTCTCTGCGGGTGCGATGGGCGGTGGTGTGTCATCGGCAGTGAGCCGGGCGCTGGGAGCAGGCGAAGGAGAGCGGGCCAATGCATTGGCGGTTCACGCCTTGTGGATCGGGCTGGCCGCTGGCGTCTGTTTCATGGCCTTGATGGAATTTTGGGGCCCTGCCTTGCTGGCGGGGCTTGGGGGTCGCGGCGAAGCCCTGGCTCAAGCAGTGGCTTACTGCGAAGTGGCGTTCACAGGTTCTGTCTTCATCTGGGTGTTGAACACGCTGTCGTCCGTGATCCGGGGCAGTGGCAATATGCGGGTGCCTTCGGTGACCCTGGTCGCGGTGGCATTGACGCAGGTGGTGCTGGGCGGCGCACTCGGTCTGGGGTGGCTGGCTTGGCCACCGCTGGGCATGCACGGGGTGGCTGCGGGGGGGGTGCTCGCCAATGCCGCAGGCGCGCTGTTCTTATGGACTTATCTGGCCACAGGCCGAGGCAAGGTGAAGCTGCGCATCCGTGGCACGTCCTTGGTGCGCCAGCACTTGCAAGACATCCTGCGCGTGGGTGCGGTGGCCTGCTTCTCGCCCTTGCAGACAGTGCTGACCATTTTGATATTGACGCACTTGGTTGCCAGCTTTGGCACAGAAGCCCTGGCCGGCTACGGCATCGGCACCCGCCTGGAATTTTTACTGGTGCCGATTGCTTTTGCGGTGGGCGTTGCTTCGGTGCCGCTGGTGGGCATGGCCATTGGGGCGGGCGACATCGCCAGAGCCCGCCAGACCGCCTGGACGGCGGCGGCCTTGGCCGCTTCGCTGTTGGGCGTTTTGGGTCTGGGGGTGGCTGTGGTGCCGCAGTTCTGGACGACGCTCTACACCGATGACGCTTCGGTGCTGGCATCCAGTGCGAGCTATTTCCTTTGGGCGGGCCCTTTTTACGGCTTATTCGGCCTGGGCCTGTCACTCTATTTTTCTTCGCTGGGCGCGGGCAAGGCCACCGGCCCGGTGCTGGCAGGAACCTTGCGCCTGTGCCTGGTGGCCGCTGGAGGAACCTTGCTGGCATATGGAGATCACCCGGCCTGGATGATTTTTGCACTGGTCGGCTTGGGCATGGCGGCCTACGGCATCGCCTCGGTGCTGATTGTCAAAAACACCCGATGGGGTGTGCAATGATCAAAACCGCCAGTCTGTCAACCAAGGGGCCATGATGCGGTCCGCTCAGACTGGCACGGTGTAATTCAGGGCCATGCGTCCACCATCGATGGTGATGATCTCACCGGTGATATAGCTCGATGCCTCGCTGGCCAAAAAGGCCACCACCCGCGCCACCTCCACGGGCTCACCCAGACGCTTCATGGGCGTGCGACTGAGAATTTTCTGCCGCGCCGCTTCGCTGGTCAACACGGCTTGCTGCGCCAACTCGGTGGCAATGGTGCCAGGGGCCACGGCATTGACGCGTATGTGGTCATCGGCCAGCGCCAGTGCCATGGCGCGGGTGAGTTGGTTCAGCCCACCTTTGCTGATGTTGTACGAGGCAATGTCGGGGATGGCCATCACGGCATTGACCGAACTCATGTGGATGATCGATCCGCCGCCCGTGGTTTTCATGGCGCGCGCCACCGCCTGACCGACCAGAAAAGCGCCTCGCAAGTTGACCCGCAGCACCGCATCAAAATCGGCCTCGGTCACCTCCAGAAAGGGGGCCGCCCGAAAGATCCCGGCGTTGCTCACCAGCACATCGATGCGGCCATGCAACTTCAGGGTCTGCTGCACCATGGCTTGAACCTGAGCCGAATCACCGATGTCACATGCCATGAAGTCGGCCTGGGCACCCGATTGCCGCAACTTCGCTTGCAAAGCGCTACCGGCTTGGGTGTTGACGTCGACCAACACCACCCGGGCCCCTTCGTCCGCCATCAATTGGGCGCAGGCCGCGCCGATGCCCTGGGCCGCGCCGGTGATCAGACAGACCTTGTTTTGTAGGCCAAATGAAATCGCGGACATGTTCTGCTCCTGATGGGGGGTCTATGCCCCTTCGGGGCCCAACACCCGCAACCCGTCAACCCGCCACAATGCTGCTCGATTGGACGGCCGCCAATTTCCATCCGGAAGGGCGCTGTATCCAAACCAGCAGGGCATTGCTCTCGAACGACTTGAAAGTGCCACGCACAGTGATCTCGATGGCCATGCGACAAAACACCAGCACGGTGCCGGTGTGCACCACATAGCGATGGTCGCGCAAGGACAGCTTGTGGTAATCCCAAACGCCAGTCATCAAGCCTTCCAGATAACTCTCTTTGGTATCGGCCACACCGGTGGAGTGCACATAAACCAACTCGTCATCGAGCAGGTCATCAAGGGCGGTGGTGTCTTTGGCCAACAATGCGGCCACGCGGGCCGCGTCGCGTTGAGCGATGGCTTGAATGATGGGGGTTGAGTTCATATCCATGGGTCAAT
>JBEAZY010000026.1:0-15290 GCA_041159205.1 Pseudomonadota bacterium | reverse complement strand
CCATCACCGGTTCCAACGTTGAAATCTTTGGTGTGTTCGACGCCGCAGTGACCAAATTCACCCAAGATGGTGGTGGTTCTGTGTTGCGTATGCAAGGCGAAGGCCGCAATGAATCTTCACGTCTGGGCTTCCGTGGCGTGGAAGACATGGGTGGTGGCTGGGGCGCTGGCTTCTGGCTGGAAGCCGGTATGTTCGTGGAGACCGGTGCCGGTCAAAACACCACCAACAACAACACCAGCGCTGGTCAATCCGGTTTGTCAAACGGTACTTCCAACGCTCTTGCCGTGCCTGATCTGCCTTCCATCGGTGCCATGCAAGGTTTGACCTTCAATCGCGCTTCCACCGTGTCGCTGATCAACAAGGACCTCGGTGAATTCCGTCTGGGCCGCGACTATGTGCCCACATTCTGGAACAAGACCGTGTTCGATCCGTTCGGTACCGTGGGTGCTGGCGCCTACACCAACCTGACCTATGGCACCTTGAACCGTTATGTGGCCGTGGCTCCCCCGGGCGTTCCCGCCCCTGAAGTGCGTTCTTCCAATTCCATCGGTTGGTTGAGCCAGAACATGAATGGCCTGCGCGTTCAAGCCATGTACGCTCTGCATGAGCAACTCAGCGGCTGTACCGATGTCAAAACCGCTGCTGCTGGTGCCAACGCCGATACCGGTGGCAACCTGTGCCAAGGCCCCAATGGCTCTGGCAAGTACACAGGCATCCGTTTGAGCTATAACAGCGGTCCCTTGACCCTGGCTGCTGCTTCTGGAACGACCAGCTACCCCACAGTCACCGCCGTGGCCGGTACCCCCCCTGTGACTTCGGGCACCGTGAGTGCCTATCAGGGTAACTACAAAGACAACAACTTCGCCGCTGCTTACCAGTTGGGCGCCACCCGTCTGTTGGCTCAAATGGGCACCCAGACCTTCGGCGACTTCCAGCGCGGTTACGCTGCTGGCACGGGCTATGCCGCTGGCATCGAGAACACCACCCAGCGTACTTTGAAGAACACCATGTTGGGCTTCACGCACGCCATGGGTCCCTGGACTCTGAAGGGCTCTCTGGGCACCGCCAAGTTCACCGGCGGCCAAGTGTCCTACGCTGCTGATCGCACCGCACCGACCACCAACATCGAAGACGGCGCCAAGTCGAAGCAAACCGCCATTGGCGCTGTTTACGACCTGAGCAAGCGTACCGCTGTGTATGGCACGTATTCTCGCCTGACCACCACGGGCAAGAACACCGTGGCCAGCATGGGCATCGGTTCGCTGACCAACGCAACCGTCGGCGAGAGCAAAACCGCCACGGGCATCGACCTGGGCGTGCGTCACCGCTTCTAATTCCAGCGCTGGCTTTCAGCCAGCCTGAATTAGTGCCTTCCTTAAAAACCCACTGTGGTGACACAGTGGGTTTTTTTCATGAGCGGCATACAATGCGCATGCGGGCAGCCCATGGGGCAAAGTCCAGAAACATGACAAAGGAATTCCGATGAGCGAAGTGGCGCTGGCCAACCATTGGCGACAACAGGGTCTGCCCGATAAAGCCGCCGAAGGTTTGATGCGCTGGTTAAAGCAACAACCACAAGATGACCAGGCTTGGGCTGCATTGGCCGAATGCATGAGGGAGCTGGGGGATCATTCCAAAGCAGAGTTGGCTTTTCGACGGGCGATTGCCAGCAATCCTGACCGCCTGGATCTGGCTCTGCCTCTGGCCAAGTCCATGCAAAGCCAAGGCAAGCACGAGTTGGCGTTGCAGGTTTTGGAAAATGCCCATGCCGCAGATCCGAGTGCGATCGATCTAACGCTGGCTTTGGGCATGGCCCTGGCACTTCTGAACCAAGCCGGCAAAGCCCTGACCATTTTTGATTTGGCCTGCCAAACGCATCCGCAGCATCCGGCCGCCTGGTCCTTCAAGAGCCTCATGCACACCCGATTGCAGCAGCATGATGCAGCTCTGAAGGCTGCCGAGCAGAGCCTGACTTTGCAGGCCGAATCCAATCCGCAAGGCTGGTTTGCCAAGGGGCGAGTGTGTCAAAAAATGGGGCGCTGGCACGATGCCGCGCAAGCCCTGGAACAGGCGCTGTCGCAGCAGCCCGAGCACGAGTTGGCGCTTCAGTTGCTGGCTTCCATCAGGGTGACGCTGGCCGAAGAGGATCAAGCCCCGCATGAGGCCATAGAGATGAGCCGCCTGAATGCCATGGGCTTGTTGGCGCAGCACTTGCGACAGTACAGCCCACCCGGCTCGAATCGCTCAGTCCATTACTTTCGCTTCAAACACGATGTGGAGCAAGCCCAATTTTTGCTCTCGCAGGGCATACAAACCGACTGGGTCAGTGATCTGGCCAGGCGGGGCGCCGAGATTTTGGCCCGCAGCCACGAGCCGGGCCAGGCGCTGTTACTCGATGACGCGACCTTGACGGCCCTTAAAAAATTTTGGGCCCAGCGGCAACCGATGGATTTGCCCCCGACCCCCGGTTCTGCGCTGAACCCTGCTCTCGATTGGCGCGCCATCGAGCAACAATACTTGTCGAGCCAACCCGAAATGGTGGTCATCGACGGATTCCTGGCGCCCGAGGCTTTGGCGGCATTTCAGCGCTTTAACCTCTGGAGCCCGGCCTGGACCAGCGAGTACGCCGACAACAAGTACCTGGGTGCTTTTTCTGCCAAGGGGTATATCAGCGAGTTGCATTTGCAACTGGCGCGTGATCTGCGACAGGCCATGCCGGGCGTTTTCAAGGACCATCGGCTGATGGAGTTCTGGGGCTTCAAATACGATGCCCAATTAGGCAAGGGCATCAATGTCCACGCCGACCATGCCCAAGTCAACTTGAACTTCTGGGTCACGCCAGACGAGTTCAATCTGGACCCGGGCAGTGGTGGACTGCGTGTCTATGATGCCCCCGCGCCCGCGCAATGGGCTTTTGACGATTACAACCACAATGCCGACAAAATTTACCAGTTTCTGCGCGAGCAAAACGCCGGCGAACAAGTGGTCACTTACCGTTGCAACCGGGCGGTTTTGTTCAATTCAGCCTTGTTCCATGAAACCGATGCGGTTCATTTCGCAGACACCTATGTCGGGCGACGCGTCAATATGACTTATCTGTTCGGCTCTCAATTGGGGGATTGATGCGACGGGCCTCAGTCGGCCGGCCGGTTGTAGCGTTGCATCAGGCTGTCCAGATGCGTGCGGCCTGAGCCCCGGGCGTAGGGTTTGCACAGGGCCAGCATCGACATGGCGGCCTCGACCATGGCCGCGGGGCCGTTGCCGTCTTCCAGGGCGGCTCTGGGTTGCCGAACATAGGCGTAGCTGAGCCACCAGGTGCTTTGCAGCACCAGATGGCGGGCAGTGACTTGACGGTCCGTATCGCTCATATCGAGTAAACCGGCATGGCACAACTGGTTCAGCAGCACCTGAAACGCGATGTCCTTGTGCTGCAAAACCTCTTTCATTTCGGCTTCCAGCCGGCGATTGCGGCTGAGCAGGTCGTTGAGGTCGCGGTAGATGAAGCGATGGGCCCAAATGCGCTCCATCAGATGATGGATAAAGAACCAGGCATCTTCCAGCTGTTGCACTTGCGGTGCCGAGACCAGCAATTCGAGCAAATCGGCTTTGTAGCGGGTAAATAGCGCGTTGACCAGTTCGTCCTTGGCCGGGTAGTGGTAGTAAAGATTGCCAGGGCTGATGCCCAATTCGTTGGAGATCAGTGTGGTCGATACATTGGGTTCACCAAATCGGTTGAACAACCCCAGAGTGACTTCCAAAATGCGTTCGGCGGTCCGACGCGGGGCTTTTTTAGCCATTGCGCGACCGTTTGACAGCCGGTTTGACTTGCGGGGCCCGGGTCTTGCGAATGGCGGCCAATTGGGCTTCCAACGCCGCCACGCGTGACTGGAGGTCGGCCATTTGTTCAGGCGTGGGCCAGCCTTTGCGGTTCAGGGCTTGCAGGACCCGTTGTTCGAACATGCCCTCGAGGCTGTCCCATGGCGAGGCTTCGGCCTGATTCAAGGGGGTTTTGCCCTTGGCCAGTTGATGCGCCATGGCGCTCATTTTTTCAGTCGCGTCGGCGATTTTCTGCTCGGCCGTCTGTTGGGCTTTGCGTTGCAGATCGAGCCCGTCTTGCAACATTTTTTGCAAGGCCTCGGACCCTTTCTTTTGTGCCTGTGAAAAAGCCCCCAGGCCTGCCAGCCAAATCTGATGGGCCGGGTCGCCCGGGGATGGGGTGTGATCTTCTGTCGGGTTGCTTTTTTTTCTGGGCATGTTTGAGCCTCCTACAAGAGCAATATACCCAAGTGGCGAGACCAGAACAATGCCGCCGGGCTTAAAAGCATGACCACCGGGGTATACAATACTAAAGAATTATGAGTGATCTGCAACATATCGCCATCATCATGGACGGCAATGGCCGTTGGGCCAAAAAACGCATGCTGCCCCGCACCGTCGGCCATGTGAAAGGGGCCGCCACCGCGCGTAAAGTGGTTCGGGCCTGCATGGCTGCGGGGGTCACGCACC
Source organism: Pseudomonadota bacterium (assembly GCA_041159205.1). GTDB lineage: Bacteria > Pseudomonadota > Gammaproteobacteria > Burkholderiales > Burkholderiaceae_C > Limnohabitans. The sequence goes on along the minus strand of JBEAZY010000026.1, from coordinate 10,784 downwards.
TGACACTGTTCGCATTCAGTACAGAGAATTGGCGTCGCCCGCCCGATGAGGTGCGCAAGTTGATGGACTTGTTCATGCAGTACTTGCAGAAAGAATTGCGTGACATGCAAGAGGGCGGCATACGTTTGCGGGTGATCGGCGAGCGCACCGCTTTGGGGCCTGAATTGTGCGAATGGATCGATATTGTGGAGTCCACCACCCGGGACAACGATCGTTTTCACCTGACGGTGGCGCTCAATTACGGTGGACAGTGGGACATCTTGCAAGCGGTGCAGGCCTGGCAAAAGGCGAACCCCGCCATGGGCCTGACAGACTTGCAAGCCGCCGATCTGGGGGGCTATTTGAGCACCGCCGGCTTGCCCGAACCCGACTTACTGATACGTACCGGGGGTGAGGCCCGGGTCAGTAATTTTCTGCTTTGGCAAATGGCCTATACCGAAATGTATTTCACCGATGTCCTGTGGCCCGATTTCAACGCGGCCCATCTGCAAAATGCGCTGCATTGGTTCGGGCGCAGGGTGCGCCGTTTTGGACGCACCGATGAACAGGTGGCTCAAAGTCTGGAAGAACCGGGCCAACTCAAAGCCAGAACTGCAATGTTAGAATGATACGGTTGGATGCCTACTCCAACTACTTTTAATTTTTTCTGCACTACCTCATGATGAAAAGAGAGATGACTCACCATCTGCGTCGCGAACCTGCGACGCAAAATTGCGTGGCCCTGATTGATCACAAGTACCTCACCTGGCTTTTGGGTTTGACCCCTGAATCTGACCCGGTCCATCGCTTCGCATTGGCCCCTGTGTTGTCCGGGGTGTTGGAGCAGGTGAGTGTATTGGCCGAAGTGCAACGGGTGTATTGGTATACGGATGTCCGTGACGATGCTTTGCCCCAAGGCTTGATTCAGCGCATGGTGGCCTCGCGTGACAACGATGCGGGTGCCTCTGCGCGTGCCGCTTTGGCCGCAGACTTTAAAACCTTGGCCGAGCGCAAGGCGTTTCGCCACATCATTTTGGCCAGCGACGATCAAAGCCTGGTTTCGCTGATCGATGACGCTCAATTGCACGGCATATCGGTGCATATTTTGGCCGATGAGGCATCTCGCAACCTGGAACAACTGCGCAAGGATGATCCCGATTGGGCCGATCTTTTGGCGCAGGCCGACTCACGCTTGTTGCTCAATGAACACGCGATGCGCGACTTGACTCAACCCCGTTTCGGCAAAGGCTTGGCTCGACAACCTCACGTTGAAGACATCGACGCCATTCGCCCCATCCTGACCGAAGTTGTGCAGGCTTGGTGGGCCGATGAGCCCGAAGACCTGCGTGAAGATTTGCGCGAGGAACTTCAAGTCAGTCGTGGCATTCCACAGGAAGTGGATCGTCAAATGCTGTTGCAGGTCCGCAAAGCGCTGGATCGCACCCTCAGCTTCCAAGAGAAGAAACTGTTGCGTGACATGGTGCGCGCCACCGTTTTGGGTGAAACCCCCGCAACCGAACTGCAATCGGCCGATTGAGCCACTGGCGGTTTTTTTGAGCGTCCCTTTCGCCCCCCGTTGTGTGCTGGTCACCGGCGGGGCGGGCTTTATCGGCAGCAATTTCGTCCACACGGTTTTGGCCGCGAATGCAGACCTGAAAGTGGTCAACCTGGACAAACTCACTTACGCGGGCAATCTGGGTAACCTGGCATCGTTGCGAGATGACCCGCGACATGTGTTTGTGCACGGCGATATCGCGGATGCCGATTTGGTCGCCCGCGTGTTGTCAGCGCACCGTCCGCAAGCCTTGGTGCATTTCGCTGCTGAATCGCATGTGGATCGCTCCATCCATGGGCCCAGCGATTTTTTGCACACCAATGTCATGGGCACTTTCAACTTATTGCAGTGCGCTCGTGAATACGCGAAAGAGTGTGCCCCTGAAGAGTTTCGGTTTTTGCAAGTCAGCACCGATGAGGTGTATGGCAGCCTCACGCCCGATGCGGCCCCATTTTCCGAAACCCATCGCTATGAACCCAACAGCCCTTATTCGGCCACCAAGGCGGCGGCCGACCATCTGGCCAGAGCCTGGCACCACACCTATGGTTTGCCGGTGCTGACCACCAACTGTTCCAACAACTACGGCCCCTATCACTTCCCCGAGAAGCTGATCCCGTTGGTGATCCACCGGGCCTTGCAAGGTGAGCCTTTGCCCATTTATGGTGACGGTCAACAGGTGCGCGACTGGCTGTATGTCGAAGACCATTGCCGGGCCATATGGCGTGTTTTGCAGGCCGGGCAGGCGGGGCATACCTATAACATCGGCGGCTGGAATGAAAAAACCAATCTGGAGGTGGTGCGCACCTTGTGTGCTGCGCTCGACGAGATGAGCCCGCGCTCAGATGGCCAGTCATATGCCCGGCAAATCACTTTTGTCGCCGACCGGCCCGGGCATGACCGGCGCTATGCCATCGACGCGCGCAAGATCGAGCGTGAATTGGGTTGGCGGCCGCAGGAAAGTTTTGAGTCCGGCATCCGCAAGACGGTGCGCTGGTTTTTGGACCACTCTGACTGGGTGCGCGACGTGACCAGCGGTGCCTACCGCCAGTGGGTGACTCGGCAATATGGCTGACGCCCCCGCCCGGCGCAAGGCCCTGGTGCTGGGCGCCACCGGTCAGTTGGGCATGGCCTTTCAGGAGGCGGTTCGGCAGGGTGAGGGCAAAGGGCTGGCCGACCAGTGGATTTGGGCCGACCGCCGGCAATGTGACTTGGCGCAGCCTGATGCCGTGACGGCGGCTTTGCTAGGCTGGCAACCCGATCTGATATTCAATGCGGCTGCCTATACCGCAGTGGATCAGGCCGAGTCTGAGCCTGAGTTGGCGGCGCGCGTGAACGCCGATTCGGTACGCGCCTTGGCCCGGTATGCGGGCGACAGGCAGGTACCCATCGTTCATTTTTCAACCGATTATGTGTTTGACGGTTCATCCAATCGACCCTATACCGAGGCCGATCGACCCTCCCCTGTCAGTGTTTATGGCCGCACCAAGTTGGCTGGAGAAAAGGCCGTTCAGTCTTTGAGCGAACGTCATTTGGTGATCCGCACCAGCTGGGTCTATGGCCGCCATGGCGGCAACTTCATGAAAACGATGCTCAGGCTGGCCCGGGAGCGAGAGTCATTGCGGGTGGTGGCCGACCAGTGGGGGGTGCCGACTTCGGCCCTGAGTCTGGCGCAACAAAGCTTGCGGGCCTGTGCTTTGGCTTGGGCCGAACCCAGGGGCACGAAGTGGGGCCTGTATCACTTGACGGGGCGGGGAGAGACCCATTGGCACGGCTACGCCTGCCATGTGCTGGCGCGAGCTGCGCAGTGGGGCGTGCCCTTGCGGGTGTCGGCCGAACAAGTGGTGGCCATTGCCAGCCATGAGTTTCCCACGCCGGCACCGCGCCCTTCGAATTCCCGGCTGGACTGCACCCGTTGGGCGAATGCGTTTGCTTGGAGTGGCCCTGATTGGCGCCAGGAAGTTGACGGGGTGTTGCTTGAAGTGTTAACGGATCAGGGCGTTTTGACGCCGGCCATGCGAGACAAAATAACTTCAGAGCGATCGGCCCAATAGAGCGATTGAGGATTTTTTTCAAACCACTTGGGCCTGGGCAGCATGACGGCCAGTCGGGCCGCTTCCCACTCGCTCAAGTCGGCGGCGTTTTTACCGAAATAATGGCGGGCAGCGGCCTGCGCACCAAAAATGCCTTGCCCCCATTCGACATGGTTGAGATAGATTTCCAGGATGCGGCGTTTGTCCAGCAAACCTTCGAGCATGAAAGTCAAAATCAGCTCCTGGCCCTTGCGTGGCCAGTTGCGCTCTGCCGATAAAAAAAGATTTTTGGCCAATTGCTGGGTGATGGTCGATGCCCCGACCAGCCGTGGGTTGCGGCCTTGCCGTTGCGCCTGGACGCTGGCGCGTTCATTGCGTCGCCAGGCTTTTTCCAGCGCGTCCCATTGAAACCCCTTGTGTTGCAGGAAAAGATCGTCTTCAGAGACGATGACGGCGCGTTGCAGGTGAATCGAGATGCGACTTAAATCAACCCACTCTTGTTGCCAACTCGGTGCCTTGTCCGTGCGCGCCAAACGAAGCCATTCGCTGCGTTCAAAAGCCGTGGACTCGGGCGCCACCCAGGCCATGCTCGCGACCCGGATGGCAAAAAAAACTTGCAAGCCGATGAATATCCACAGAACCATGAGACACCACGCTCTGATGATGCGCCATAAAGTCGGAGCTTGGGTGGGCATGGGGGGTGGTGGCGTCATCGCCTCTCTCGTCCCGGTTCGAACCACTGGGTTTGCAGGCCGTCTTCGGCGCTGAAAGTGAAGCGCACCACCCAGGCCAGTTGATCGACTTGTCGTTTCATGTCGGGAAGGAATTCGCCAAAGGGGGCGGCACTGTTGGCGATCGCGCGTGCGCGTCGGTCCAATTCGGGCAAGCCTGAGCCTTGAGCCACCTCTGTGGATACCATCCGACCCGTGCCGTCCACAGTCAGAATCAGGGTCAGGCCACCATACAGTCGTTTGCCCTGATGGGTCGGAAAGTGGCGGGTGCCTTGGGCTTCAATTTTGCGGCGCAGCCGGTCATAGTATTCGGCATACACCACTTCACGGGTTGACGGGCCCATAAAGCGCTTTCTCGGGCGGGCGTTTTCCTCCTGAATGCGGCGCTCAATTTCAGCCAAGGCCTGTTGTGCCGCAGCTGGCACAGGGGCGGGCAGGCGTTTGATTTGGCTCAGGAGGGCCTCTTGCTGTTGTTCAAGTTCACGCAACTGCTCAGTCATGGTCTGCAGGGCCTGCGGGCCGCGTCCAGCGCTTTGCTGGGGGCGCATGGTTCGGGCTCGACCGCGCTCTGCGTCCCCACCTCCGGCCCAGGTGGCCTGCGCCAGGGCTTGGGCTTGGGCCGGGGCCTCGACGGCAGACTGGGTTCGACGCGCATTGAGCAACACGATTTCCAGCACTTCGGGCGGTGCGACGCGGTTCCGGCTTGGCGGGGCGGTGAAGGGCAGAGTCAGCACACCCAGATGCAGCCCCATCGACAGGACCAGGGCCACCGACCAGCGGTCAAGCCGCATGGGCACCCGTGGCGGCCGGTGCCGCTTCACTCAAGTCGATGTCAACGCTGATCGGCCCCGCGGCAACCAGCTCCTCTTCGCTCTCTTCTGCGACATCAGAGGCGCTGTTTGCTTCGGGTTCTAGCACCGCCAACACCGTGGCCGAGACGTTCAGCCCCATTTCGTCGATCTGCCCCAATTGCAGGCGCAGTCTTTGGCCGCGCTGCAGGCCAGGAGCCGTGACTTCCAGCACCAGGGGCAATTCGTCGGCGCGCACCACGGCCGGCTGGTCTGGCCACGCCTTGATGACGGTGGCGTCCAGCCGGGTGATGTCAGCCTGCGCCAGATGGCGCAGGGTCCAGAAGCGCTCCATCTGGGCCTGGTGGGCGTTGTAAGCCGTGTAGGCGGCTTCAAAGGAAGAAATGATGGACAGCAGTTCCGCGCTTTTCGGTTGAAACGGCGCCGCCAGGGCGGCCGTGGCGCCATGGCGGGCGCAAGCGATGATTTGCCACTGATTGACCAAGTCGGTGTAGCGACGCAAAGGCGAGGTGCTCCATGCATAACATGGCACACCGATGCCGGCATGCGGCAAGGCCTTGGTGCCCATGCGCACCTTGATGCCGGGGGCCAGGCTGGCTTGACTGCGGTAGATGGCGGGCACGCCCAGGGCACTCATCCATTGCCCCCATGTGCTGTTGGCCAGAATCATCGCTTCGGCCACGATCAAATCGAGGGGCGATCCACGGCGCCGGGTCGAAATGTCGACCCGCTCATGGCCGTTGGGCGCGTCTGTCGTTTTGTCAATGAGTCGGAATGTGTAGTCGGGCCGGTTGAAGGTCTCTGGTTTGCCCCGCACCTTTTCACGCGCCTGCTTGAGGTGCAGTGCCAACTGGTACAACCAGGCCATGGCCGTGCGGGGCATGGCCGGCTCATGCCCGCGCCCACACCAGTCGCTGTCAGGGTCTTGCAACCAGGAGGGGGTGACACCGTCGTCCAGCTGGTCATGGCGAAGGTTGGCGCCGATCTGTACCCGCTCCAGGCGTGTCTCGTGATCGATCACCTCGAAGTCAGACTCTGACAGGCGCAAATACAGCGACACCGCGGGGCAGGCCCGGCCCTCGATCAGGGTGTAAGCCTGCACCACTTCGTCGGGCAACATCGTGATTTTGTGACCCGGCATGTAGACGGTGGACAGGCGTGACCGGCCCAAGGCATCGATGTCACCTCCCGGGGCCAAGGCCAAACCAGGTGCGGCAATATGGATGCCCAGGGTCACCGTGCCCGTGCCCAAACCCTGCACAGACAGGGCATCGTCGATTTCGGTGGTTTCTGAATCATCGATCGAATAGGCCGTGGCATCTGAGAGCGGCAATTCAGCGGGAATCGGTGGGGCGCGCAAGGCTGGATGGGCGGTGCCCTTGGGGAAATGCTCGAACAGAAAGCGTTGACTGTGAAACTCATAGGCCGAGCCGATGGCCCCCGCCGCTTGCAGCAATTCCAGTGGGGCCCGCTGGCTGGCACGGGCCGCTTGAACCACGGCTTTGTATTCAGCCGAGTTTTTGTCGGGTTTGAACAGGATTTTTAAAATTTGCGAACGAATTTCCCCCGGGCAGGTGCCCTGACTCAATTGATCGGCCCACTGGTCTATGAGTTGCTGGATTTGTTTCTTCTTTTCAATGGCAGCCAGCGCCTGCTGCAATACTTCGGCATCGGCTTTGCGGAAATTCCCTTTGCCGGCGCGTCGAAAGTAGTGCGGGGCCTCCTGCAGGCGCAGCAGCATCGCCGCCATTTGAACCGTGGTGCATGAGTCGCCGAAGTACTCGCGCGCCAGATCGCCGAAGCCGAATTCTTCGCTCGGGGCGAACTCCCAGGCCAGATCCAGTTCTATGAGTTGGATCTCGGTCTGGGCCAGCGCCAGCAATTGGGCGGCATGGGGTTGCTCGAATCGCAGCACGATGTTCTGCTGTTTGACCTTGACCCTTTTGCCCGACTCAAGCTCAATTTGGGCCGAAGCGTCGGCCTCGGACAAAATGCGTCCGCCGAGAAATTTGCCCGCTTCTTCAAATATGACATGCATGCCGGCATTGTCCCACGCCCATCGCTTAGCTTGGGTCAGTCAGGCCCAAAAACCGCAGGATTTCTGGCAGGTGGGCTTCGAAATCGCTCAGCGCATGGTCACCGCCCGGCAGAATGCGTGTGCCGGCGTGAGGGTATCGGGCCGCCATTTCCCGCCAATCGAGCACTTCATCCCCCTGGGCGATGAAAGTCAGGAAATTTTCGGGTTGCTGCAAAGGGCCGACATCGAGCTCGGCCATCTGATCGATGTGCTCGGGCAATACCTCGACCCACTCATCGGCTTGATGCCAGGACGGGTGGCGGCCCACCCAAGGCTGCAAGTCTCGCGCCGGGTAGACGGCAGGATTGAGCAATACGGCCCGGCAGCCCTTCTGGTCGGCCAGCCAGGTGGCGTAGTAACCGCCCAGAGAAGAACCCATGACCGCCGAGGTTTGCGGGGGCCAATCGCGGGTCAGATCCTTGAGGAGGGAGGCCACTGCGCGCGGCGACTCGGGCAGTTGCGGACAGGCCCAAACCACCGCTGGCCAGTCTTGCATGCATCGCGCCATCGTTTGCGCTTTGGTCGATCGGGGCGAAGAGCGAAAACCGTGCAAGTAGAGCAAATGGGTCAGTGCAATGGCCGTCATGCAGAGATAATAACGGCATGCCCATCGTCATCCAACGTCCGACCCTGACTTCGCGCCTGGCTTATTGGTTGCGCGGGTTTGATGTGCCGATGCTGGTGGCGGTCGGCTTGCTGGCCCTGATGGGCTTGGTCACCATGTACTCGTCTGGCTTTGCCAATGGCGAGCGGTTTTGGGATCAGGGCCGCAATTTGCTGATTGCCGCCACGGCGATGTTGTTGGTGGCGCAAGTGCCGCCACAAAAGCTGATGAGTCTGGCCGTTCCCTTGTACCTGTTGGGTGTGGCCTTGCTGGTGGCAGTGGCCTTGTTTGGCATCACCAAAAAGGGCGCGACCCGATGGATTAACCTGGGTGTGGTGGTGCAACCCAGCGAGCTGCTCAAAATCGGTGTGCCTCTGATGTTGAGTTGGTGGTTTCAGCGCCGCGAAGGGCAGTTGCGACCCCTCGATTTTATGCTCGCCACCCTCATCTTGGCCGTGCCGGTCGGGCTGATCATCAAACAACCCGATCTGGGCACGGCACTGCTGGTGCTGAGCGCGGGCTTGTATGTGATTTATTTTGCCGGCCTGGGCTGGCGTTGGATCATCCCCCCCGTGGTGCTGGCCTTGGTCGGTATGGGGCTGCTGATCTGGTTTGAGCCCGAGTTGTGCGCCGAGGGCGTGCGCTGGCCGCTGCTGCACAATTACCAGCAGCAGCGCATATGCACCCTGCTTGACCCGTCGCGCGACCCCTTGGGCAAGGGATTCCATATTTTGCAAGGCTTGATCGCCATCGGTTCTGGAGGCTGGCTGGGTAAAGGGTTTATGCAGGGCACACAAACCCACCTGGACTTCATCCCCGAGCGGACCACCGATTTCATTTTTGCGGCCTATAGCGAAGAGTTCGGATTGATGGGCACCGCCGGTTTGTGTCTGGTGTTCTTGTTTCTGGTGAGCCGGGGCTTGACGATTGCCATGGAGGGGGCCACCTTGTTCGCACGTCTGCTGGCTGGCAGCCTCAGCATGATTTTTTTCACGTATGCCTTCGTCAACATGGGCATGGTCAGCGGCATTTTGCCGGTGGTGGGTGTGCCCTTGCCCTTTATCAGCTATGGCGGTACGGCCATGCTGACGCTGGGCATTGCACTGGGCATGCTGATGTCGATTGCGCGTGCCAAGCAGTTGGTGCAATCTTGAGGTTCAGCCTCTGACAAAAGCCGTGACCAGCGGCTGATCGCCCAACTGTCGGCTGGCGTGGCCGTGCAAGGTGGGGTCAAAAGTGGCCCCGGGCGGCAGCACATCGTTCGAGAAGAAGTGCTGGCCCGGACCAAACACCCGGCTGCTGCCGTCTTGAAAGCGGATCTCCATCTGACCCTGCAGTATGAACACCCACTGTGGTGTGGTGGTGACGTGGAACTGACTTTGGAAACCGACCGGGCTTTCGCGAAATTGCAGTCCACCGCTGGCCATCAGCATCGACAGCCTCGATTGAGGTGTGCCTTGGTCCAGTGCGATGGATTCGTTGCGGAAACGGGCCCGGCCGTCGGTGTCGGTGTACAGCACGGTTTGGGTGAATGAGCTCATGGGGGTCATTTCGGCGATGCGCCCCGGCGGGGCACCATAAGGCCGATAATACGGGTTTTTGCCTCTGGATCCACACCATGAATCGCAAAGCTGACACACCCGGCCGCAAGGTCTACATCAAAACCTTTGGCTGCCAGATGAACGAGTACGACTCGGACAAGATGGCCGATGTCCTGGGGGCCGCCCAGGGCTATGAAAAAACCGACGACCCCGAGCAGGCCGACCTGATTCTGTTCAATACCTGTTCGGTGCGCGAAAAGGCGCAGGAGAAAGTTTTTTCTGACCTGGGACGGGTCAAACACCTGAAACAACGCGGGGTGAAGATTGCCGTCGGCGGCTGTGTCGCCAGCCAGGAAGGCGCGGCCATCATTGAACGCGCGCCTTATGTGGACGTGGTGTTCGGGCCGCAGACCCTGCACCGCCTGCCCGAATTGCTCGATCAACGCGAGGCCCGCCAAACGCCACAGGTCGACATCAGTTTTCCCGAAATCGAAAAATTTGACCACTTGCCCCCCGCGCGTGTCGAAGGCGCCAGCGCCTTTGTCAGCATCATGGAGGGGTGTTCGAAGTACTGCTCGTATTGCGTGGTGCCCTATACCCGGGGCGAAGAGGTCAGCCGGCCACTGGACGATGTGCTGACCGAAGTCGCCGGGCTGGCCACCCAAGGGGTGAAAGAAATCACTTTGCTGGGCCAAAATGTGAACGCCTATCGGGGCGCCATGGGTGGCACCGCAGAGATCGCCGACTTTGCCCTTTTGCTCGAATACGTGGCCGACATGCCCGGCATCGAACGCATCCGCTATACCACCAGCCACCCCAACGAATTCACCCAGCGCCTGATCGAGGCTTATACCAAGGTCCCGCAACTGGTCAACCACTTGCATTTGCCGGTGCAGCATGGCAGCGACCGCATCCTCATGGCGATGAAGCGGGGTTATACCGCCATGGAGTACAAGAACATCATTCGTCGCTTGCGAGCCGTGCGCCCCGAGTTGTCGCTCAGTTCCGATTTCATCGTGGGTTTTCCGGGTGAAACCGAGGCCGATTTTGACAAGATGATGAAGCTGATCGACGATGTGGGTTTTGATGCCTCGTTCAGTTTTGTCTTCAGCCCGCGCCCCGGCACGCCGGCAGCCAATCTGGCCGACGACACCCCCCAAGAGGTCAAACTCAAGCGCTTGCAACACCTGCAGGCCGTGATCGAGTCGAATGTGCGCGCCATCAGCGCCAGTCGGGTCGGCACCGTCCAGCGCATTTTGGTCGAAGGGCCCTCGCGCAAAAACGCTGCTGAACTGATGGGGCGAACCGAGTGCAATCGCATTGTCAACTTTGACGGCGGGCCGCTGGCCCAGCGTCTGGTCGGGCAGATGATGGATGTGCGCATCACCTCGGCCTTGCCTCATTCCTTGCGTGGCGAAGTCGTGCAGACAGAAATTGGGGTCTGACCCCAATTAATGG